>DNHH01000115.1:6411-13921 GCA_003485955.1 Opitutia bacterium | reverse complement strand
TCCCTACACGACGCTCTTCCGATCTAGAGCAGCGGCGTTGTAATGAAGAGACGAGATTTCATGAAAGGCATTCTATAAGTTAAACCCCTGTGGACGGTCGAAGTTTCGGCTTAACGGGGCAAGGGTTGTTCAATCCCTTTAGCCTTAATGGTCTCGAGGCGGTCTTTTAACCGTGCGGCAATAGCAGGGTTGGCGGTAATAACGTTCGTTTCCTGTCCAGGGTCTTTCGCTAAATTGTAAAGCTGATCGCCTGATACGTCTTCACTGCCATCACCTTCAGCCTGATTACGAACTTTTGTAATTTTGCGACCATGACCAGGAACGAATGACCAATCACCCTCTCGAATGGAAAGTACTAAACCCATAGCCTGCGACACCACATGATCTCGGGTAGAAATAACCGAACCCAATAAGGCAGCCGACACATCGATACTATCAAGGGCAACAAAGGGTGCAGGATCTCCACCAGCAATCCGTGTAAAGGATGCAGCAAAATCAACTTGGGAGATAAGGGCTTCGCTCACCTTGCCTACGGGCGCATGTCCGGGCCAGCGAACAAGAAAGGGTACACGTGTGCCGCCTTGGTATACACTGTACTTACCACCACGGAAGGGTCCTGCAGGCGTATGACCTGCCTCGCGATTAAGTTCTACTGCCCGATCTTTATAACCGTCATCAAGCACAGGACCGTTGTCTGAAGTCAGAATGACCAGCGTATTACCTGTCAGGCCTTGACGTTCAAGTTCGGCGAGAATTCGACCGACTTGGTCATCAAAGGAAACGACGGCATCTCCACGCGGACCGAGCGGCGTCTTTCCTGCGAAACGCGGATGGATAATTCGTGGCACGTGATTTTCATGTGAAGCGTAGTAAAGAAAGAACGGCTTGGATTTATTCCGCGCGATAAACTCACAAGCTTTCGTCGCAAAGGCATCACCCATTGTCGTGTCATCCCAAATCGCCGAGGCACCGCCGCGCATCCAACCAATGCGACCGACTTTATTAACGAGAGCCATATTATGTCCGTGCGACCAATCCATGGCGAGGGCTGCACGGACTTCACCCGACTTAAGATCAGGGTCGCCGGGGAATGGACGTTTGTAACTGACTTCAATGGGGTCTTTAGGGTCAAGGCCAACGACTGAGCCATTTTCAACAAAGACACATGGGACGCGGTCCCCTGTCGCTGCCATGATAAAACTGTAATCAAAACCCACTTCGCGAGGGCTTGGTTTAATCGGACGATTCCAATTCACCTCAAGCTCACCCAGACCGAGGTGCCATTTACCAATGACGCCTGTTGTGTAGCCGGCACCTTTCAGTGCCGTCGCGACGGTCGGGCGCGAGCGAGGTATGATGAGTGCAGCATCGCCTGGCAAAATGCCGGTACCCTTACGCCGCCAAGGGTATTCGCCCGTGAGCATACCATACCGTGAAGGCGTACAGCTCGCAGAAGTACAGTAACCTGAGACATAACGTGTACCCTCAGCAGCTAAGCGATCAACATGGGGGGTTGGTATGACTTTCGCCCCATAACAACCAAGATCACCCCAGCCGATATCGTCCGCATAGATTAGGATAATATTCGGAGGTGTAACCTCGGCGGCTAATACCGCCAAGGGAATGATGAAATACGTGAGGAAACGCATTAGGTAGGTACCAACTTAGCCCTAAACTCTGAAAGTTCAAGGTCGACCACGCTTGCAAGATAGAGACTAGCCCTCACTTTCTAGCCTCCATGCGCTTCGACAAGTACCACGCTCTCGGAAACGATTACCTCGTTTTAGAGCCTTCCGCATGCCCTGCCCTCTTCGACAAACGTGCCATCCAAAAAGTTTGCCACCGCAATTACGGCTTAGGTTCAGATGGACTGCTTTACGGACCCATTCAGCGCACCGATGGCGCATTTGGCTTAAGAATTTTTAACCCCGACGGATCTGAAGCAGAAAAATCAGGCAACGGCATTCGTATTTTCTGTCGCCACCTCTTGGAGACCAGTCGCGTCACCGAAGGGAAACCCTTTAATGTACACACGATGGGTGGCATGGTTCGTTGTGAAGTTCGCCAAGGCGGCGAACGCATTCGTGTAGAAATGGGTAAGGTTTCATTTACCTCGACCGACATCCCGATGACAGGTCCGAGTCGCCAGGTCATTGATGAGCGCATCGAAGCCAACGGTCGAAGCTTTGGCTTCTGTGCGGCTAATGTTGGAAATCCTCATTGCGTTATCCTCGTTAGCGAGGCGACCGCTGAACTTGCCAAGACTTACGGGCCTCACCTCGAAACCCATTCATCCTTCCCCAACCGGACCAACGTTCAATTCCTCCAGATTATCGACCGGTCGACTATCCGAATTGAAATCTGGGAACGGGGCGCAGGCTATACCCTCGCCTCAGGCTCTAGTTCCTCGGCTTCTGCGGCCGTGGCTCGCCGTCTAGGCCTTATAGACAGGGACGTAACTGTACTTATGCCGGGGGGTAAAATTGAGATTGGCATTGGGGATGACTATAGCATCGTAATGACTGGTCCGACCACCCCCGTAGGCACCTTCACGATGCTCCCCGGGGTTCTGACACAGGACGTCGCTCTCTAAGAGGGGCGTTCGTTTTTCCCAATTTAGCCCACAATTGCGTGGTGTCACCAAAGACACCCGCCCCGCCCTGCCATATGGCATCCAGTCGACCCTTACCCACGTTAACCGAGGATGAGCTCATCGAGCTCGCTGGCGGCGTGACTGTGCGTACCGCTAAAGAACTCGTCCAAAAGGGCAAAGTCACACGCGCTTCCTGGAAGTACCCCTTAGCGGTCGCCACCGTGGACGATGGCAACGGTACGCGTGATACGGAAATCGATCTTCAATCAACCACCTTCCTTAAAAATGGTTGTGCCTGCGATGTTGCGCGGCGCCGAAAACTCTGCGTGCACGCAGTCGCTGCTTACATTCAAAATGCCATTCAAGCTGGCACCATGAAGCCGCTAGCCCAGCCAGTTCTCGCAACCAAAGCTAGCAAAAAAGAGCCTGAGGCAAAAGTAGCCACACCCGTAGCCGAAGCCAACCTTCCTAAACTTAAATCACTGACACTTTCACAAGTACGCGGAACACCAATCGAGGTTCGCTTTATCGTTCCTCCTAATATCGCCAGCGCTGCAACGCGTGACCAAATCATCGCCCGACTTGAACTCCGCGTAGACGAGAAGCCGGTTGCCCCTGAGAACCTCGACCGGGGTAAGGCTTGGAATATCGACACCGAGACGACCATCTTCTTGGCTATTCTCGAAAATCTGTGCGGGGGTAAGCTTCAAGGACTTCTTCCACTGACGCGCCGTCACCTCCGTCAACTCCTCGCCATCGGGAAAGGACTGACGATTTTCCGCATGGCAAATCAGCCCGAAACACCTCTGAAGTGGGACGGCGATACCTTGGAAGGCGTCTCGGAATTCCTCGACGATGCGAATGCGGCCAACGCTATCGACGACGGGGATGATGAAGACGAGGGTTCGACGCAGCGCTCAGAAGATCGCGGCGATGACCGTCGCCCCTGGATTGATGGGTCTGTTAAATGGCTGTGCGTACGCCTACCCCAGCAAGCTAACGGGCCGACTGCAGATTTACGCGAAGTCTTACAACGCAGCGGATTCATGCTAGATACAGTTTCGCGCGAATGGCGATTACGCGGAACCCTTAATGTACTGAACTTCTTCTCGCGTAACTGGGCGATGTTGCGTGATCAACAAAACGCTTATTTCACCCACAACCTCGCTCACTCTTTACGCAATGTCGACTTCGCACGTGCAAAGTGCGACGCGACTGAAGAGAGCGATGGATACCGGTTCGCCATTGGTATCGACCCTGAAGGCGCCTCGCCCCGGACCATTCAAGAAGCGCTCGCAGGTGGACGCATGTTCTTCTACTCGCCACACGGCCCTCGCCTCATTTCGCCCGAGCTTCTTGATTCAATCAAGCGAGCCCAAGGCCGCATCCTTGGCGACGCTAAGCATGCGAATCGCGAAAAAGTTGATTTAGAATTAAATCTAAAGGTCGGCTACGCGGACCTCGCAAGTGCCGATGCCATTGCCGAAGAAATCCAAGCAGCCTTCGCCCCTCCCGAAACCTGGACGAAACGCTCATCAGCAATCCGTAATCTTTCCCGCCTCCAGCCCGCACCGATACGACCAGAGTTAACCAAAATGCTCCGACTTTACCAACAAGTCGGCGTCGCTTGGCTTTGGCACCTTTACCATAATGCCCTCGGTGGCCTATTGGCTGACGAAATGGGTCTCGGAAAAACTGTCCAAGCCCTAGCCTTCCTTGAGGCTGTGCGTACCGAGAAACATGAAGATGGTCCCTGTCTCGTGGTTTGCCCAGCGTCGTTGGTAGAAAACTGGCGCCGGGAGGCTCGACGCTTCACCCCTTCATTACGAGTACTCGCCCACCACGGACAATCCCGCGAGACCAATATTGAAGTCATTAAGAGCCATGACCTCATCATTACCTCTTACGGCACACTTGCGCGCGATATTGGAGCATTCTCCCTCATTCACTGGGGCGTGGCTGTTTGCGATGAGGGGCAAAATATTAAAAACGCTAGAGCTCAGAGTGCCAAAGCCGTTAAGCAACTCCACGCCAAAGGTCGCTTCATTCTCACCGGCACGCCTATCGAAAACTCTTTAGAAGATTTACGCTCAATCTTTGGATTCTTGATGCCTGGATACTTGCCTAAACCTCAAGACCGCGGCCTCGAAGAAAGTAAGTGGCATGACGAGCGCCTCCTCGCAATGGCCGCGCCGTATATTTTACGTCGATCGAAGGTTGCCGTGGCACCCGAGCTTCCGCCGAAGATTGAACAAATCCTCTACTGCGACCTCGAAGAGAAACAGGCTGACCTCTACAAGCACATTCAGGAATCAACCCGTAATGCTATATTTGAGATGGAAATGGGAGGAGCGAGTGAAGCGAGTGTGCGGATGGCAGCCTTTAATCAACTCCTACGCCTCCGCCAAGTTTGTGCCGATCCACGTATCCTTGATCCAAAATTAGCCGAAACAGATTCAGCCAAGCTACAGGCATTCCTCGAACTACTCGAAGAATCCAAAGATGCGGGTCATCGCATCCTGCTCTTCTCGACCTTTGTCTCGGCACTCAAAATTATCCGTGATGCCCTGGATGAACGCGACATCCCGTACGGCTACCTAGATGGCTCCACCCGGGACCGCCAGAAGGTCTGCGATACCTTTAATAACACCCCCACCATCCCCGTCCTACTCATGTCACTGAAAGCCGGCGGCACGGGTTTAAACCTCACTGGGGCTGACACTGTTGTGCACTACGACCCATGGTGGAATCCTGCCGCTGAGGCCCAGGCAACTGACCGTGCTCACCGCATCGGGCAAACGCGTACTGTCACGAGTATTAAACTTATTGCTGCAGGCACTATTGAAGAGCGTGTGATGGAATTACAGCGCACGAAATCGGAAATGCTTCGTAAGCTCTTAACGGAGTCTGATTCAGCTTCCTCAAGCATCTCACTCGCTGACATTAAAGCGCTGCTCAACGACTAACCATGCTTTCCACCTTCTTACGCCGCAAACGCTCAAAGTCTGAAATGACCTTCTTGGAGCATGTCGACGACTTACGGGTCTCGCTCTTGCGCGTGATTGGCGTGTTTATGCTCGGGGTCGTAGCTGCCCTTTATTTTTATAAAGAGATTCCTGTATTTCTTCAGTTTCCGTTGGAGTGGGCCAAAGAGATGGATGTGAGTATGGCAAACTTTCCCCAGCTCCGTGAATTCACCTTCATGGGCGTTTGGTCGGTCTTACTGTACTCCGCCTTCGCTGCCGGACTAGCCATCGCATCACCATTTATTGTCTACGAGGTTGCACGCTTTGTTGGCCCCGCCCTGACGCCTCGCGAAAAACGCGGCTTAATTCCATTCTGCGTTGGCGCGCTTGTACTCTTTGTGTGCGGGGCCGTTATGGCGTTCACAATCCTCACCCCCATGTCGATTGTGGTGTGGCACAGCTTTGCGCAAAACATGGGCATGGTCACGGATTGGCAAGCCTCGGACTATTACAGCTTTGTCGTTATGATGTCGCTGCTGACAGGCGTCGCCCTTCAGTTCCCACTCGTACTGATTATATTGATGTGGCTCGAGTTAGTGCGTCCCATGACCTTGCTCAAATCGTGGCGGGGGATGCTTTTTGGAATTGTCGCACTCTCAGCTATCGTCACCCCGATTGGCGATCCCGTTACCCTCGGCATTCTTTCAGGTGTACTCTTTGTCCTCTACCTGATTGCAGTGTTTATTGGCCGATGGATTGTACGACGGAAGCGCATCGCACGGGGTGACAAGCCGAATCCGGAAGAAGAAGATCTTCCTGACGAAGACGAAGCGATTGACGTGCCCTCTTCGCCAGAATCACACCGAGACTAAATTACGGCTTAAAGGTCAACAAGACTGGGACGGTCACGTTACCACGGTCACACTTGTCTGGGCATGGGTCACGTGCGTCTTGGATTTTACCTGGTACGGAGCGGCGGACATAACCAAGCCCACCGCACGTCTTGCAGTCGCGATTTGTTAAAACGACGGCTTCGACAGCAGCGTTGCCCGCAGCCACTGACTTTTGGAAAAGCTCCCGGGTTGCCTCATCGTCCTGCAAGGGCATCGAAGCTGCAAAAGCATGTCTTCGAATGGTGATACGGCGACCATTAGCAGGAGCCACCTTGGCGTCAAATCGAGCCTGAACGAGGCCTAAATGAGCAACCGTGAGGACTAAGGTCTCACCGACGGCGCCCTGACCTTCATCCAAAACCAAAATGGCTTTGTCGATATTTGTGCCCACAGGACACCAAGTCATGGGGCCTGGATTATTCCATTCTGCATCAACCAACCAACGGGCATCACCGAGATCTTGAAGCAGTTTCGCCTTTAGTTCATGAGTGACTACTTGTACCCGCGTAAAGCGCTTGGATTCACCGGCTATGACAATCTGATTCTGCGCACGGAAGGCAGACCAAGCATCACGGAAAAATGCAGAAGTTTCTTTAGCAAGCGGCTTATCGATACGGGATAATTGAAAATCCATCTTATCCTTAATCATCCACCCTTCGTCCATGAGAATAGGCTGAATCATAACACCTACATCATCCGCATGCGACTTTTCAGCCCGGGAGTTTGATCTTTCTTTAGTTGGCTTATCCGTAAATGGATCTTCGGACTTAGTTGTATCTGAGTTGTTAGACTTTTCGGCCGTCGACGAAGAATCTGATGATGTATCCGCTTGTGTAAAATCTCTCTTGTTAGCTTTCCGACCAAAGAGACTGTCGCGAGCAGGCACCGATATGACTGAAAGCCAGATCACCAAAAGGAGAAATGCACGTGCAGACATGATTTAAATGTAAACGTTCGGACGCTGAGTCTCAAGCGCACAGTTATGCGCTTCCATCCGCCCATTAAAATTTCCGTCCCGGCTATGAGCTATAACGCCTAGGCAATATTTAGACCATATC
>DNHH01000115.1:5706-6220 GCA_003485955.1 Opitutia bacterium | reverse complement strand
GACAATATTTAGGCCATATCCTTGGCACTCATTTATGTCGAATTCTGTGATGATTCTTGGTCAATGTACGAACAATGGCGACAGAGGCTTGATGTAAGTATAGACTCACTCCACCCTAACGTATGCCTGCAGCCCCCTCTTATCCCGAGCTTGCACCTCACATGGCTGCACTTCGGGAATTCCTGCAGAAACAAGTCGATGCATTCGAGCCTGAGTTACACGGATTGGTAACCGAAGCCTTAGCTCACCCTGGAAAACTCCTAAGGCCAACCCTGCTCTTTACCTCAGCCGATAATGGCGCGCGCCCTTCTGACGACGTCGTCCGCGGCGCGGCGGTGGTCGAACTCGTACACTTAGCGACCCTGGTTCATGACGACGTACTCGATGGCGCGGACACGCGACACGGAGCGGAGACCCCTAATCGTGCCCACGGTGCGCACGCTGCTATTTTATTCGGGGATGCACTCTTTGCCCATGCATTGGTCTTGGCCGCAGAACTTCCCACGCCAGATCT
>DNHH01000115.1:4466-5455 GCA_003485955.1 Opitutia bacterium | reverse complement strand
AATGTTGACCTAACCATGGCCGACTACGAACGACATATTCGCCTAAAAACCGCTGAGCTCTTTGCGGCAGCGTGTCGAGCAGGTGCATTCCTCGCCAAGCGCCCGACAGCCGAAATCGATGCCTGTGAAAATTTCGGCATGCGCCTCGGCGTGGCTTACCAAATCTACGATGACCTCGTGGATATTCTTCAAACTTCCGATAAAGCCGGCAAGACACTCGGTACAGACGTTGCTACAGGCAAACTAACCCTGCCACTCATCCTTGAACGTCAAAAATCCGGCACCGCAGCTGTTCGCAAAGTTCTGAGCGGCGCCGATCCACGTACAGTGATTTCCAAGGAAACATGGAATGCCTGCTTCCACCGACTCGATGCGGAAATATCTGCAGCTGAACAGGCCCTTGCACCACTCGGCGATGCGTCATCGGCTAACCTCTTAAAGCGCCTTTCTGCTTTCTTGCGTCAGGCAAGTGCAGAAGCAAAAACACGTATACCCCAGTGAGCTTAAGTTCGACCACACGCAGAGAGCGACTTGCCGCTAATGCCTTGTATACACTTTTCGCAGTTATCTGCGGATTGTATCTCGTCTGGCGCAGTCTCTAATTACAGGCCGAGATTCGTCGGCTTGAAACCACGCTCCCTAACCGCATTCACAACGGTGTAGAGATCTAGCTTAGCACCCGTACGGATACTGGCTTGATGAAACCAACCGGCACGCATTTCGAGAGCGAATTTGACATTATCAGATCCAGAGTCGGTGACCTCGGTGTCGTACGCACGCATAACGACAACTTTTAGTAAACGGCCCTCACGGTCAAAAAATGCAATATCTAGATCGGCGGGAGTATCCTTCATCCAAAAGCGGGGGCGCACTTCGGATGCATAAATAAAGAGCATACCTTCATCCGCTGTTGGCGAAACACCCATCAGGCCCTGAGATTTTTCCATCTCCGTGATAGCCACCCTTGCCCGTAAGAGTTTGCCATCGAG
>DNHH01000115.1:0-4316 GCA_003485955.1 Opitutia bacterium | reverse complement strand
TGCCCGTAAGAGTTTGCCATCGAGCTTTAGGTCAAAAGCCTGCGTAAAAGGTAGTCCGTCCGACGCAGGTTTACCAACACGGCTTTCGCCACAGCCAACAAGCGCCACCACGACACATGCTATCAGGAGCCTCATAGAATACCTCCGACTCTTACGAAGGTTGCCCCGGAGGCAAGAGTCGGCTTCAAAGATACCCATGGACCCCCTCGGACACTGGGAAGACAACCGCACCGCGTTGCATTACGCCCGGGCGAGCGTGCATGTAGGCCTATGGCAGTCCGAGTGCATCCTGGCCGAACGGTATTTACCCAAAACAAGCCACATACTCGAACTGGGCTGCGGTGCTGGCCGTATTGCCCTGGGCTTATACCAACTTGGCTGGAAGCAGCTAACACCCACCGATATCGCTGCCGCAATGGTTGACCTAGCTCAAGGTGTCTTCGCCGAAAGCAACGTGCCACTCAAAGCGTTACGTGCCGATGCCCGCACCCTACCCTTTGATAATCAGAGCTTCGACCATGCACTCTTTGGCTTCAACGGTTTGATGTGTATTCAGGGTCGAACAGAACGTGCCAAAGCCCTTCGCGAAATCCACCGCGTGCTCCGTCCAAATGGACTCCTGCTCCTTACGGCCCATGACCGTGAGTGTGGCGAGTCGCGCGAGCATTGGCGAACGGCCACCACTCCTGTAGACGGGGAACTCGGCGACCGATGGCATAGTAGCGAATCCACTCCCGTCTTTATTCACGCAGGTACTAAAGATGAAACCGCCGCCGAACTGACGGAAGCAGATTTCACGATTGTCGAAACTGCCATGCGTTCAGAAATTGCCGACGAACCACCAGCTGTACGCACATTCTCCGACGACACCCGTTGGTTCGTGGTGAGGAAGATTTAGGCAGGTCACCTAATATTACTGAAGATTAGCGCCAGTGCGCTGCAATTACCTTGAATCGTCTGCCAAGGTGATCTTTCGCAGCAAGTTCTGGATAACGTTGCAGAGTTAATTCGAGCACAACTCTAGCCCCATCAACCTTTGCCTCACCACGAATCTGAAAGGTATCTCCACGCGCCACTAACAAAGGCAAAAATGCTGCAAGCATCCGTGGTCCATCAAGGTACATTGGACTACCCTTTGGAATCCCATCATTCAATTCTGCGTCCTTAATTGCCTCCTCAAGCAGATTAGACTTAAAGAAATCCGCAACGCCGACAAATGGCACAGGGCGAACTGCAATGCGCCGCGCAAGTTCTTCACAGAAAAGCGCTAACTTAGTATCTGTAATTGACCGTACCGATTGGCGACGAATGGCTTCTAACTTTGTTTCTAAATTAGCGGAGCTTAGCTCGTCATCCGATAAGTCACTTTTATTTTCAGAACCATATTTAGCTAACATTGCGCCTGACGGTAGCCCAAAGGTCACAAATTTAGACTTAATCCGCCCAGGCGAGGAAGGTCCACCTGCGTCTGCCACCCACTGTACAGGATCTGATTCTAGGAACGCTTTCCAAGCTAATGGATTATCCGTGTTCACATTAAAGACACCCTCGACTGCCAAGACTTGAGCTGCATCGGGCCCGCACAATCTGTCACGCTGGTCGCTTAACTCTTCGAATGATTTCATCTGACCCCATGGGACGAGACGGGGATTTTCTGATTTCACCTCAAGCACATCGTCGACAGGACAAGCAAAGAAAGTGCTGTCGAGTGCACTCAACCACTCTTCGGCTGGCATCTGAGTCAACTGACTCAGCGTATACCACTCCATGGGCGGGTCGATTGGCAGATTGCGCGTACGTAGGTCTGCATAAGCGCCAGAGGTAGTTGCTTGGTGCTCGTTGATATGTGCATCCCAAAAAACACCCTCAATCGGCACAGCTAGTGTATTCCGAGAATCCTGTGCCTCGGCGACAGGGTCTTGGGTAATATCCCACTTTTCTAAGTGTTTAGAATGAGCTAAATCAATATCAGCCTGCATGAAACTATGGTCGTGACTCCAAATCAGTGCTTCATCCTGATCTTTTGGACGTAAACGTGCGTGCCAACTAAAACGACGCTCTGTTAGTACATAGCCAGCACTGTCTACCCTCGAGTATTCTGCACCTGTTAACTCTAAACGTGCATCCGGCCACGGAATGTGGCTTAAAGTGTATAAAGCTGGACTCGGATAATGAGTCGCTGAGGTCTGCGCATTTAAAAGACCTACATAAGGACGAAGTCGCAAAGTAACACCAGGAGTTATAAATCGAACTGAAATCACGATTCGATCTTTCGGCAAAAAAACATCAGGGGACGGACGTTGCCAGCCCGGAGGGTGCTCACTCGCATCAAATCGCCAAGATCCATGGTCGATCACACGCGCAATGCCAGATGGCTGGGCTACTGGATCAGGTACAAGGGCAGTATAAACTTCACCAGGAAGAATACCCGACCTCGCCATTCCGTAACGCGTAGTATCTAAAATATCAATCCACCACCAAATCGAATTTTCACGAGGACCCTGCGTGTAGGTCCAAAATTTTCCATGGGGATTACGATCAAGCCATGTGGTAAAAGTCGCTCCTGAATCTAAATTGCGGATAGTGATTTCAGGCGCGCCTTCAATTTCAGCTAAAAATAATCGTTTGTCGGCTGGTGTAACCAATGCTAACGCGGATGGATTCCAGAAAGTGAAGTGACCGTGAAGCCTAACGCGATGTCTGCCGTCTGAACGTGTATTAAATACCCCTAGGCTGATTCGGAAATCGGTCAATACAGGCATATGGCGAAAACGTGTTGTGCCCTCGCCTACTTCTGTCGGCTCTAAACCGCGTTGTGGCTGATTGTTTAAATCAATGGGTGGCTTCAAGAGTCGTAAGGCCAGCAAACCGCCGAAGCGTTTCGCAAGATTATCGACGACTGATAAATTCTCACGCCATTGACCCGACAGCGGATTTTGCAGGAGTGAACGTCCTCCTGCCGTATAAATAGCATCATCCGTAACACGGCCACTTGATTTACATAAATAGTCTAAATCGATGACTTTGGCTGCACTGATACTTGATAACTCGGGCGCAGCTTGACCAGCACCCGATACAAGCATTTGGCGCATTCTTACTCTACGTGCCGACTGCGTGCTTCGACCAAATGCTGTAATCGGTGCTGCTAGATCACAACGACATGAAAGGTCGGCTATCTTCCAATCAAGCCTGACTCCGTCATCGACAGACATATTACCACCCAAGGAATATTTGACCCATTCATTCTCGATAAGCTCTGCCGCCCAACCATCCCCATTTCGATGCGAACCACTTAAACGCTGGTCAGGTCCTAAATGCTGCTGAAGTTGACCTATGCCTAAGCGAGCTGCCGCTAAAGCTGATAAATGCGCACGTGCATGCGTCGACCATGAGCGTGCTGAAGTCGTCTCAAGCGAACATTCCGAAAGACAGAGCAACGCGATGACCACGCATAGCGAAATAAGTGTCAAAATTGGCATTAATACAAAAGCAGGGCGATGATACATAGGGTATAAACCCCATATTCCTTTTCTTGATACGGGAGAGACAAAGTCCGATTTAACTCATGGTAAACTACCCCCATGAAAAACCGACCTAACACTCGTACCCCCACCTCATCACCCAAACAACGAGCTACTGCACTTGTTGTTGAAGATCATCAATCCATTCGTGAGATGTTACACGAGATACTTGAGGCGAAACTCGGTCTTAAAGTCGTTGAGGCAGGAACGACAGATGAGGGCGTTGCCGCTGCCCAACGCGTTCAACCCGATTTAGCTATTATCGATATTGGGCTACCCGGCATCAATGGCATCGAACTGATTCGTCGATTACGCCGTGAACTCCCCGATTTACGGATTCTCGTATTCTCTTCACTACAGAATCTCCAAATCGTCCGAAGTGTGATGCAAGCTGGTACTCAAGGTTTTGTTGATAAATCCGAGTCTTTCTCCGTCTTGCGCCAAGCCGTACTCGCAGTTCTCAACGGTAAAACTTGGTTTAATCACAACTTTAATGAGCTCCTGCGAGAAGCGCTCGCACACCCTGGGCCTGACGCACAACTCGCATACCTGACGCCACGCGAGCGTGAAGTCTTACTACTCGTCACCCAGAGCAACAGCAGCAAGGAAGTCGCTGTGAAGTTATCGGTAAGCGTTAAAACTGCTGAAAATCATCGCACGAATCTCATGCGTAAACTCGGGCTCCATGACACGGCTGCACTTGTGCGCTTCGCTTTTCGCCACGACCTCATCGATGCCCGCTTAGGCTAAATACCCGCACCCACAAAAAAAGGGCCCCTGATGGGGCCCTTTTGT
>DNHH01000129.1:11283-15209 GCA_003485955.1 Opitutia bacterium | reverse complement strand
AAGGTTTTTCAGAAAGCAGAAATTTCTGAGATTACCGTGGTCGCAAACATTGAAGGTGAAGCAAAACCTGTCTTCACAACGAAATCTGAATTTTCGGGGCTCTTTAGATTAATTGTCTTTGTAAACGAAGTTGCCGACTCGAATCCTGTTAGCTTTGAAGTCAGAACGATCATCGACTTCCCACAACCAGAGACAAAAACTCCGACAACCAAGCCATCGACCGAGACGAAGTCATCACGTTGAAATTCTAAAGGGTGACAGGTGAGGAGCTACGGGTATAACTGGAACATAAAATTTACCAGATTAAGAGACGGCATTGCCGTTTACTCTAACTGCCTAAAAAATAGAGTCAGGGTGTGAATAAGCGGAAAGGTTTCTCTCTGGTATTGGCTCTGACCATGATGAGTCTCCTCGTGCTTGTCATCCTGTCGGTTGCGGGCTTTTTAAACATCGAGTTGCGTTTAGCCTCAGCTGCACTTTCACATAACCGTGCGAAACTAAATGCCATCGCGTCTGCCCGACTAGCGATTGCGCAACTTCAGCAATTCGCTGGCCACGACCAACGTGCGACTGCACGTGCTGACATGCTCGACCCGAGCGCAACAGGTAGCACAAACAATACTTACATAAAGTTAGCTTCGCTCAACGACCAGCGCAGATGGTGGACGGGCGTATGGTGTACAGGCGGCGGCAACGGTTCCAAACTGCGAGATTGGGATCCAGCTACTCCAGATACGCGTATATTTTTGGGTTGGTTAGTTTCACCACAGGGTAGCGATCAGAAGCTGAATTTAACAGTCGATCGTACAACGACGACAACACAGTCAGAGGCTGTACTTCGACAGGCTGAACTTGCTTCAACAGGAGTAGGTGCACGCATTGCGTTACTCGGAAGCGACACTTTGCCTGCAGGAACAACCCTTGCAAATGGTAGGGTCGAATCGAATATCGCTACGTTCCCAGTGAGTGGCGGTGGTTATGCATGGTGGACAGCAGACGAGGGTATTAAGGCACGTATGAATCTACCCGACCCGCTCGCCGCTAAAACAGGCCCCCCGCGCCTTGAAAGTCAGGGGGTTAATGACTGGTGGCGCGGCTATGTAGGCGTGGCCTGCGGAGGCGTGGGGATTGAACTCGCCGGCACATCTGCCGCCGACACTTCTTCGCTGCCTCTACGACCGAGCGCTTTTCTTCCGGGCTACCAAACGAGCCGCGAGACAGCGATATCCGCGAGCACAAGTTGGACAACTAACCCCATGCTTCTCACAGAGACACGCGAGGACATGGAAGCGTGGATTATCTCACGAAGCGAACTAGATGTCGCGACCAAAGCCCTGTCTGTTCAAGGCATTGCCCGTGGCTGGCACGACCTGACAACATCTTCCCGCGGAGTGCTTAGCAATCAACTTGATGGCGGACTAAAAGTAGATCTATCCGTCGGCTTCGAACTACCATTCGCAACTACCGGGACAACAAAAGGCTGGGCGGATCTCGCCTGGTTCCACCAATCGCCAGACGCCAACGCACTCAACCTTGCGACGGCTGCAGGCGTAACGGTAGCCACTGATCCGCAGAGCGAGGAGTGGAACTCATCTTCCTACAAACTCGGCTTCGTCTATGAGATTGCCATTCCGACCGATGAGCGAGCGGGTCGTGGACAATCGCCATTCATCCTACGCGGCCCAACCTGGGATGTTCTGCGTAACCATTACCGGCTCTACAAGCGCGAGCGGGAGCTAGCAAGCATCACGGGTGTTGGCGCGGCATTCGCTGCGTCAGCTGACGCATGGCTAGCACGAGGCTCCGAGCCCTATACCTTCGTCCAAGGCTCAGTGACCCAACCAGCTACCGCACCCAAGGGCGGCGCCGTTACTATTTCGCCTGGCATCTTCGGTCCAAAGAGCAATGCGTCGACCTTCCAGCAAGTTGCCTCGGGAGGCACCGCCAATTACCGCCACTCTTCGACGGTAACCCTAGCCAACGGAGAAAGTGCGGCACGGCCGTGGGAGACTCGCGCACGCCTCACACCACAAGTGGTCAGACTGGGCATGGTGCATTCACTCATTTACTGCACCAACACCATTGCGATCGGGATCGACCCCTTCCTCGTACTGCACAATCCCTACGACGTACCTGTTGAGTTCGTAGGCATTGGCATGAACTGGGCCCAGTTTAACAATATCCGCTACGCCATCTTCCGTGCGGATACGCCGACCAGCCCGATTGCCACTTGCACACTCGGACAGGATGCCGCCCAGCGCAGCTTCACCTTCCGGATGTTTAGGACCACTACGCCAGGGGCATGGCGGCAGGCTCCTATTGGCAATATCCGCATGCTTCCGGGCGAGACGCAGATTGTAACGCCGAACCTCGCAGGCGACCGCTGGCAGGTCTATCGCGACAAAGACTACACCAATGTCTGCTTGGGCGCCTTCACCTACGACCTGCAGAGCAACTTTCGTGTCAATGCCTACCAAAGCTCCAATAACGCACTGCTAACGCAAAACCAAACTGCGGTCGACGCACTCGTTGCTCCCGTCACAGGCACGACCTCCGAACCACTCTTCGTTCAACTTCAAGTTGGCGACCAGTCACAGTACAATACGTTCACAACGACACTCTTCCGCCCTAGCAGGTATGCTAGTACAAACAATCCAAACCGAGCTAACGATCCAGGCTACCGCACTTGGCTAGGAACCGCAGTTAATCCCTATGCAGATTGCTCAGATGAGCATCTGCTACAGCAGGTGGGCTTCCGCGCCCGAGCTTCAAACCTGTTCGAAACGGGATCAGGTATGCTGCAGAGCCAACCTTTCCTTCGTTACGCGTTCAACGACGCCACCGCACGCATTCCTGGCAAACAATTCTTTGCCATCACCGATCTGCGCCTGCGTTCGGCGAGAGAGAATAATGGTCTACCCATGCCTGCGCTCGCACTCAATCCGCGCGCAACGCATGCCGATCCACGCAATCTCGACAACGCAGGCGACACCTCACCTGCATGGAGCGCACAAATCCGCGCAGTCTCAGGAGATCCTTCCCTGATGGAATTCCAGATGTGGCCCGGGCAAAGTCGAAACCTTGCGGCATGGGGAAATTCCTTTGAGCCTGCCGCTGCGACAACACCAGTGGTGCTCTTTCAGGTACCAACACGGCCATTACTCTCTATCGCTCAATTAGCACACGCAGATATCAGTCAGTTGGATATAGATCCGGGATATGCTATTGGTAATTCCTACGCACTACCTTGGCTCGATGGCTTAGATAAGATCATCTCATGGCCTACAACAACCAACGCACTCGAACGCGTTGATATTGCGTATGCCGCTAACCTCGGACTTTGGGATCGCTGCTTTTTCTCAGGCTTCAATGCTGGGACGGCTAAAGAATTTCGTACGGGCACAAATCCTGCGACCGGAAAGAGTTACGACGGAAGCACGCAACCCTACGCGACATTGACGGCAGCTGTTGACGCACTCTTTCTCGGGGCAACCGATGTCCTAGCCAATCGTCGTATGCGCTGGGCTCGGTATCCAAAGAAAGTAACAACAGATACAGCCCTAAAGGAGGCGTTTGTTGATCCAACTCAAACCGCCAAGCAAATCATGCACGAAGGTACATTTAATGTGAATTCGACTTCTGTCGCTGCCTGGAAGGCACAACTTGCCAGCGGATTTCAAGCACTGGCCAACGGGACGAGTGCGACCACCAATTACCCTTTCTCCCGAATGCAACCGCCTGCGGGTGAAAGCACGGAATCAGGGAATGCCAATCGCTGGGCCACTTTCCGTTCATTGGCTGAATCAGACAGCACAGTGACAAAATTGGCCGAAGCTATTGTTGTCGAAGTAAGATCGAGAGGACCCTTCATGAGCCTAGCAGACTTTGTGAATCGCCGACTAACCACCGATCGCAACGGAAGGAAA
>DNHH01000129.1:10332-11109 GCA_003485955.1 Opitutia bacterium | reverse complement strand
CGATCGCAACGGAAGGAAAGGCGCACTCCATTCTGCTGTCGATGCAGTCACAGCCCCAGCCATCAACGCAGATCTCTCGGCAACGACAATTGGTTCGAGTTCTCTCGCGCGCATTCCACAAGCCGCAGCACTTTCCCCCACCGGCGTACCCGCCGAAACCCCTGTTCCAATGGGACGCCCCGACCAACTCCTTCAGGCAGACATCCTTGCCGCACTTGGACCCGGGCTAGCTGCGCGCTCAGATACTTTTGTCATTCGTGCGTATGGCGATGATGGCGAAATGACAAACGCAGGTAGAGCTTGGTGTGAAGTCACCGTGCAACGCCTCCCTGAGTGGGTTGTACCAAGCACCGAAGAACTCAACGAATCGAATGCCGCATATCGCACCATCGCTGCATCTGGACGCGGTGCCACCGTCGACACCCTTCAGCGCAACGCACGCCTAAGCATCATCAATCGCCAACTTGGACGCCGATTCACAATCGTATCCTTCCGCTGGATAGCCGCTCCTGGACCATGAAAAACCTTTTCCTACTATCCATATTTTTAAGCAGCACCCTTCATGGCGCAGAGGCAGAAGGCGGCATAAAGATTAAACCTGTTTGGTGGCGCGCACCGTCACAGACCAAGCAACTCTACGTTGAGGGCAAAGATGGCAAGCCTGTCCCTGTCCGCATCTTGTCGATGTGCATCCTTGATAGCTTCGAGGCTGCGAGCGACAAGGAGGTCATTCTGCTCGACCGTATTGAACCTGCTCCTGGAGATAAAACCAGTAAG
>DNHH01000129.1:7659-10158 GCA_003485955.1 Opitutia bacterium | reverse complement strand
AAGGCTTCTTGGAAAACCTACGCATCTACAGCTGTACCTGCTGGTGGTCATGAGTGGCTAATGTTGCTTCTTCCTTCAGCAGACGGACTGTCCTGCCAGACGCGGATGATGTCACTCGACGAATCTTCGCTCAAATGGGGCGGAACACGCTTTACTAATTTCACGAACGAACGGCTGGTCGGCCAAATAGCTGGTAAACCTTTCTCCGCAACACCCGGAGAATCCATTACGCTTCCATTTGTCGCGACACACCGCAGCGTCGTCGAAGTCATCCTCGCAGCAGATAGTAAAGTTGGCCGGACCATTGTCTTTAGCTCTAAAGGGATCTTCAGCCCAACCAAACGAACCCTTCTTTTTATCATTAACGGTCGTGAGCCTGGAACTTACGAGACACGTGCCATCGATCAACCCAACCCAGACCCCAAGGCGTACGAAGAGGAAGGGTCTGACGCAAAGCCCGTCGAGGCCTCAAAGTAACCGCGCGGAGTCTGCGTCCGCAATCCAGGTGACGCGGCTGGCCATCTTTCGAAGGACTTGTCCAGGGTGACATGCTACGTCCAGAGGGCCAGAGCAGACAGCTTTTAAAGCAGGCGCCTTATTCGCACCGGCAACCAGAACGATAACCTCACCGCACTGCGCGAGGCCCGTTGCAGTAATCGTCAGACGCCATCCCCTACCCGGCCACTCCGTTGCCATAAAAAATCTACCTTGGTCATTCGCTATCAACGGACACTGCGGCCAAAGAGAAGCAATGTGACTATCATCCCCTAAACCTAAGATACAGAGGTCATAAAGTTTTGGGCGCGCAGGTGTACGCCACGACTTTTCATAAGTGTCTGCAGCTTCCTGCGGGGCCTGGCCAACTGGCCACGGCTTCCGTAAACTATCGGCGACTCCCAAGGCATCTAACATGCCACGAGCCGCATTCCCAAAGTTAGACTCCTCAGAAGTCAACGGCACACAGCGCTCATCGCTGACGTGCCACTCGACGCGCGCTAAGGTGTCAGAGCTCAGTGCACCTGTAGTGACTGCCCACGCATAAAAGGCTTTCGGGGTAGAACCACCACTCAAGGCGACGGTTGGGCGGCCCCCTGGCAGGGCATTGATACGCTTAGCCAGCTCCGTGAAGGCGGCCTGCCGATCAAGAATATGCACAGTACCAGCAGCAGTCGAAAGGACGGACATAGGGCAGAGTAAAAAACGAGGGGCAGAAAGTAAAAAAGAAAAGGGCCTTTCGGCCCTTTTGGTTCTTACTTCTGTGTCAGCACGCTTACTGACAAGACTCGCAAGTTTCGCCGCGCATACGCGCTTCGAGGGAACAGGCTTTTTCGTCAGGACGGGCAACAACCGCGGGTGCATCCACAGTTGCCGCGGGCTTCTGCTGCGTGTCAACGGTCGCCTTCTCAATGTTGGAGGCACCGAGTGTACGCAGATAGTAAGTGGTCTTCAGACCCACGTGCCAGGCACGACGGTACATGTGCGATAGATCGCGCATTTCGTTCGAAGCCAGCCAGAGATTTACCGACTGAGCTTGGTCAATCCACTTTTGGCGACGTGCTGCCGCATCAATCACCCACTTTGGATCGATACCAAAGGCGGTGAGGTACTTGGACTTCAGGTGCGCAGGAATGCCGTCGATGTCTTTCAACTCGCCATCGAAATACTTGAGTTGATCGACCATGCCTGCATTCCAGAGACCCAACTTGCGGAGGTCGCGTACGAGCGAGGCGTTCAACTCAATGAACTCACCGGACAAATTACTCTTCACGAAGAGATTCTTGTACGTCGGCTCGATGCAAGGCGAGCTGCCGACAATATTTGAAATCGTCGCAGTTGGGGCAATCGCTAGGACATTAGAATTGCGCATACCATGGCGGGCAATCTTCTCGCGGACAGCGGTCCAGTCGAGCTTACCACCGCGGGGTACATCAATCTTGAGGCCACGATCTTTCTCCAAGAGGTCAACGGTGTCCTGAGGCAGTAACCCGCGATCCCACTTAGAACCCTTATAGGTGCTGTAGGTGCCGCGTTCGGCCGCGAGTTCTGCAGATGCATCATACGCACAGATAGCCACTGCTTCCATGATTTCGTCGTTAAACTCGACAGCTTCCTGGGAAGCGAAGGAGACGTCACGACGGTAGAGGCAATCTTGCAAGCCCATCACACCCATACCGATTGGACGGTGACGCAAGTTGGACGTGCGAGCCGATTCGGTCGGGTAGAAGTTGATGTCGATAACGTTATCGAGTGCGCGCACCGCCACGAGAATGGTCTCGCGGAGTTTCGCATGATCGATGCCGCCTTTATCATCCAAGTGTTGGTCGAGAACAACTGATCCAAGATTACAAACCGCAGTCTCATCGGCCGATGTATTCAGCGTGATTTCTGTACAAAGATTGGAAGAGTGAATGACGCCCACGTGGTCCTGTGGTGAGCGCACATTGCAAGGATCCTTAAAGGTAATCCAGGGGTGGCCGGTCTCGAAGAGCATCGAGAGCA
>DNHH01000129.1:7246-7469 GCA_003485955.1 Opitutia bacterium | reverse complement strand
AGCATCGAGAGCATCTTCTTCCACATTTCGAGCGCAGGGATGACCTTACCGAAAATCTTACCTTCGCGCGCCATCTGTTCGTACGCTTCGTAGCGACGTTCAAATTCTGCACCAAAGGTCTCGTGGAGATCGGGCACTTGATTCGAATGGAAGAGCGTCCAGTCGCCACGTGATTCCACGCGCTTCATGAAGAGGTCAGGGATCCAGTTCGCCGTGTTCATGT
>DNHH01000129.1:4758-7069 GCA_003485955.1 Opitutia bacterium | reverse complement strand
CAGTTCGCCGTGTTCATGTCGTGCGCACGACGACGGTCGTCGCCCGTGTTACGACGGAGCTCGAGGAACTCTTCGACGTCGTTATGCCATGTCTCCAGGTACGCACAACCGGAGCCGCGACGCTTGCCGCCTTGGTTCACTGCGACCAACTGGTCATTGTGCAACTTGAGGAAAGGAATGATGCCTTGGGACTCTCCATTGGTACCCTTGATGTACGAGCCAGTGCCGCGCACTGCCGTCCATGAACCACCGAGGCCACCTGCCCATTTTGACAAGTAGGCGTTGTCGGCGATTCCACGCTGCATGATCGACTCAATGGAATCATCAACCTTGTAGAGATAGCAGGATGAAAGCTGGCTGTGCAGTGTACCCGCATTGAAGAGGGTTGGTGTCGAACTGCAGAAGCGACGGGATTTATAAAGCGCATGCAGGCGAATAGCCCACGACTCGCGCTCTTTAGGCTCGTGATGGAAGAGACCCATTGCCACGCGCATCCAGAAGAACTGAGGCGTTTCGAGACGACGCGCAGGCTTCACGGTCTTGTCGACGATGAGGTAACGGTCGTAGAGGGTCTGTACTCCGAGGAACTCGAATTCCATGTCAGCCATCGGATCAAGGGCCTCAGCCAGTTTGGCTAAGTCATACTTACGCATCTCGGGAGAGAGACGGGAGATAGCGATACCGCGTTCCACGTAAGAAGCAAAAGCGTCGCGATGCATTTGGCGAAGACGGCCTGCCCCATCACGCAAGACATCCCAACCGAGGACTTCTTCGTAGATATAGGAGAGGATAATGCGGCCAGCAAACTTAGCGAAGTCCGCATCCTTCTCGATAAGTGTCTTCGAGTTTAATTCGACTGTCTTGCGAAGGTCGATTTCCGAAATTTCAGTAAAGAGACCCTTGCGAAGTTCGGCTTCGATTTCCTCAATCGTCAACGAGAGCTCAAGGCCAGCAGCTGCAAAGGCAATACGTGCCCGGAGTGAAGCACCATCCCAGAAGTACGTCGTTCCGTCTTCACGCTTGAGCACGAGGATGGTTTCTTGACGGTCTTCGGCGACTGGCCCACGCGCGATTTCAGTCTCACGCTGACGAGCACGTTGTGCGCGATAAAGGATGTACGAAGTAGCGACCTTGAAGTGCCCCTGGGACATCAACTCCTCCTGCACAAGGTCTTGAACTTCTTCGATGCCGATAACAGCAAGGTCTAGGTCGCGAATGCGGCGCGTTGTGGCGGCGGCAACAGTAACAGCTGGACTGGAATCGAGACCCAGCGACAGGAAGGATTTGCGAACGGCGATCTCAATCTTGTCCTGCTTCCAGGGCACAATTTGATGATTACGGCGCATCAACTTAGTCGTAACCGTCGTCACCTCGCCAGATGCATCGGCAGGGCCACGCGAGAAGAGAAGACTCTTCGCAATGTCATGACGATTGTGACGAACAAGAGCGGCTTCAAGTGCCGTCAGGACTTGGCCCTGAGAAACCTCTGCTCCGCCCTTTTGTAACTGGAAAGCAACTTCCACGGCAACGGCTGCGACGAAATCACGATTCTGTGGGGTGAAAATATTGTCGGCGTCGCGACGAGCAACGAGGAGGTTTGTCAGCGCTTCACCAACGAGGTCAGCGAGGACGGCGGCATCTGCAGCTGGATGCGCAGGACGGCCGAGCCCGGCAACGGGCACAGCTTCACGCCAGTTAAAGCGCGGCTTGGAGTCGGCAGGGGCAGAGATCGCGTTCTTAAGTGCGATGTCTTCCTGGAAGAAAGGGAGGTCGGATTTCATGTTTTCAAAAGTGGGTTATGGTAAAGGTGGACAATAATGGAGGGACGCGCGGGGCGCTAGTGGTGGCGGGGTATAGACTGTGGGGTAAAAGGTTTTAACTTCGCGACAGGATCAGAGCTCGTCGTCGTTGCTTTGGCCCATGGCGGCCGACTTTTGATACTCCGTAACGCGACCTTCGAAGAAGTTTTGTTCCTTCTTCAGGTCCATCATTTCAGAAAGCCAAGGGAAGGGGTTGGAGGGAGGCACCGCGGACAAACTGTCGAGGCCGCAATTCTTCAGACGACGATCGGCAATGTAATCAATGTACTGCTCAAACTCTTTGGAGGAAAGACCGAGGGCATTCACTGGGAGACAGTCGCGAATGAATTCTTTTTCGAGCTGCACGGCTTGGTTCATCAATTGGCGAAGCTCTTCCTTGAAGGCAGGCGTCCAGATGTCTGGGTTTTCTTTGACGAGCTCCATGAGCAACTGCCGGAATAGCTCAATGTGATTGGACTCATCACGAAGGGTGTAGCGGAACATCTGCCCGA
>DNHH01000129.1:4304-4585 GCA_003485955.1 Opitutia bacterium | reverse complement strand
GGGTGTAGCGGAACATCTGCCCGATACCGATAAACTTATTCTGACGGGCCAGTGAGAGCACCATACCAAAGAGGCCGTAAAATTGTGTACCTTCCATGCATTGACCAAAGAGGAAGATGTTTTTTGCGAGTGCTTGTTTGTTCTCTGTCTTCGTCATGTCCATCTCGCGGCGAAGGGCACGGGAGTTGGAGACCACGAAGTCTGCCTTCTTGGCGATGGTAGGAATGTCCGCGAGCATGCCTTCGCACTCGTGCGGATTCACGCCCAGGGATGAGATCATT
>DNHH01000129.1:3803-4125 GCA_003485955.1 Opitutia bacterium | reverse complement strand
ATCATGTACACCAATGAGTCTGCGTGAATGTTCTCTTCGTGCGCGTGGCGACCGAGCACCAACTTCACTTCTGAAGCGGTGATGAGCTCACGCACTGCGTGAATGATATTGTCGCCGACGATGCCTTCAGCTGCGGAAAAATAACCGATAGCCATCTTGATAATCCAGCGATCGATTTCGCTGATGGCGCCGGATTGGTCGACCCACTGCTCACGGTCTTTGCCCATGGGGATATCTTCTGGCTCCCAGTGGTTTGCCTTCATGGTCTTATAGATATCATAGGCCCACTGATATTTGAGCGGCAGGATGTTGAAGAACATCG
>DNHH01000129.1:827-3629 GCA_003485955.1 Opitutia bacterium | reverse complement strand
GCAGGATGTTGAAGAACATCGTCTCGCGACCATTGATGATCTGCTTTGCAGCGAGTGCTTCTTCAGCTTTTGTTTTGTCTAAAATGAAGGTCTTCGGACCGACTTTAATGGTGATGGTTTCCATAGATTACGTGCAGAATGTTAGGCTTTGGGGAATAGGTGGGGTACTGTCGTAGCGACGGTAAATTGGTATAACATAGTGAGATAATACTAGATGTAGGGTGTGCAAGCGGTATTAAGCACTAGATGTAGTGTTTTTTCGCAACCTTATGCCAAATCGCTACTTGTGAATAAATATTTATTCACAATGGGGTGTTTTGACGGATTTTTCATAAGAATACACAGCTGGGGCTACGAATGTAGGAAACAAGCGGTAGAGGCGTAAGGCAACGGTCGGTTGTTGGTGTTGCTCACGCTGTTCACGCACAATCGGTGGGGAGTTGCGACAGGACGTGATGTAGTCAGGCTTTTAACTATGACGAGTCCGCAGCGCCCCACCCCAACATCCTCTTTCCAAAAAGTTTTTCGCGATAGTTGGACGAACGAGGGATTGAACTCGCGCGGCTTACTTGGCGGCGTGCGCGCACTGTGGCGCGTACTCACAACGAGTTGGTACGGGATCTGGGATAATCAACTTCCGCAAAGAAGTGCTGCACTTACTTACTACACACTGATGTCGCTCGGGCCGGTACTCGCACTGGGTCTTACGGTCTCTGGTTTTATTCTTTCACGCGATACGGCTACGAGCGGAGAGAATCCAGCGAAGCGAGCAATCGTTACCGCAGTCGAATACATTGCCCCTCAGGTCACCGCAGCGACGGGTTCGGCGCACGCCACTCTTGCAGACATCAATCGTGACCTCGATGCACTGGTCGATCGTTTGCTCGCCAATGCTGCAGATGGAGGCGCCGGCGCCATTGGTCTCGCACTCGTCATTGGACTCGCGGTTCTCATGCTGAGTCGCGTTGAAGATACCTTGAATGGCATCTGGGGCGTGGCCCGCGGTCGCAGTTGGCGCAATCGCTTCGCCAACTACTGTCTCTTCTTGGTGCTCTTCTTCTTAGTGGGCGCAGCGAGTCTCACGGTGCTTTCGGTGGCTGCCATCGTCGATCAAGCAGGTGCAGCGACCCAGGGTGTAGCTGGGTGGATTGGGCGTCTGCCAGGCGGCGTTGCCCTTGTGGATTTCCTTCGTGGATCAGGCCCGGAACTCCTCACGGGAAGCCTCCTTGCAGCAGCCTTTGCTTGTCTCTACCGCTTACTCCCCAACGCCCGCGTACGCTGGTCTTCTGCGCTGGTGGGAGGCACTACCACGTCCCTGCTGATTATCTTTAATCACGAATTGGCGGCCGCATATGTCGGCAAGGTCGTTGAATTCCATTCGCTCTACGGACAGTTAAGTATTGTTCCCGTGATGATGTTTGGGGGCTATGTTTCCTGGCTGATTGTTTTAGCAGGAGGACAGGTTGCCTTTGCTTTTCAACACCGTCGTGCGCATGCCCGACACCGCACGTGGGAAGGCTTAAGTCATCGCGCTCGGCGTTGCCTCGCTTTTATTTGTGTCTCCGAATCACTGCGCTGTTTCCGTGCGGGAAAACCTGCGCCCACGGCAGATGACCTTTCAGACACAGCCCACATACCCACGTCTGTTGTCGACGTGTGCTTACACCGACTGCATGCACTCGGATTGCTAACCCCGGTGAGCAACGAAGACGGCAAAGCTCCTGGGCATGCGCCCGCACGCCCACTTGAGCAGTTAACGCTTGGTGAACTTTGGTCTCACGTGGACAGCGCTGGTCAGCCAGGGCTGGCGGAGCCTGATTTTAGCGGCGTGCGCATCGCTCGTGAACTCGAAGACTTAGCAGGGCGACTACTTGCGACAACCGATGCAAAACAAAAGCTGAGCGAAATCGTCTAGCGTCAGCGAGTCGAAGACTGCCACTCCAACTCAACTAAAATTGGGCGATGATCGGATGCTACCGATTCGGGTACGACACGGCTTTCGCGCACCTTAAAAGCTGAGGCTGGACGGACAAAGAAGTGATCGATGTCGGACTTTGGCTTATCCGCTGGGTAAGTCGCCTTTTCACCTGTTTTCGGAATCAAGGTGAGCTGTTTTTCGAGCGCAGTGACGACTTTGCTGCCTGGCCAAAAATTGATGTCCCCGCCAAGTAAGACGGGGCGCTGCTCAGCGGCTAAAACATTGGCGAGTTGTTTGGCACAGGGCTCCATTTCGTCATCGGACCTAAAATCAAGGTGGGTGCAGGCAACTAACAGTTCACGTTCTCCCGCAGGAGTCGGCACTCGCACTGGCAACAGAAGTGCAACCCGTGGCTCCGCACCTCCCAAAAAGCGCTGGGTGGTAAATGGGCCTACAGGGAATGCCGTGAGGATGGCCACGCCGTAGGATCCACCTTGAAGGGGGATGGCTTGGGTAAAGTAACTTTTGAAACCGAGCGCTTCCGCGATGACGCCGGCAGTATCGACTTTTCCGGAACGTTTAGCGCCGACGTCGACTTCTTGAAGTAAAACGATGTCGGGCTTGAGTGCTTTGAGTACTGCAGCCTGACGAGCTAAGTCGCGCTTGTCATCCATCCCAACGCCACCCGTGCGGATGTTGTAACTAACCACACGGAGTACCGTGGGCTCGGCCGCCGCAAGGGCACAAGCGGCTGCAAGGAACATGCATATCAAGGTGCGCATAGACCAGAGTTAACGGGGACACACCTACCCTCACCGCATCGGATAGACAAGGTGAGGATTTTTATAAAAGGGAGACCCCAGTCTCCTTGCGGAGACTGGGGT
>DNHH01000129.1:493-646 GCA_003485955.1 Opitutia bacterium | reverse complement strand
CTCCTTGCGGAGACTGGGGTCGAGAACCTGGCAATGACCTACTCTCGCACAGCAGCAAGGCTGCACTACCATCGGCGACTGCGGGCTTAACGGTCGTGTTCGATATGGGAACGTGTGTTTCCCCGCGTCCATGATCACCAGAATGAATCCTCG
>DNHH01000129.1:0-304 GCA_003485955.1 Opitutia bacterium | reverse complement strand
CCATGATCACCAGAATGAATCCTCGAGCCGCCCGGATGAGATGATCATGTAGGGTTTGCCAGGTGTCGGCGGCTGTCGTCGGTAAATATGGGCAGTTTGCGCATAGCGTGATGAATCTAAAAAATTTACTATTCCTTTGTACCTAAAGTCGTTTTCGAAAACTGGCGTAGAAGCCAATGAAAAGACTATCGGACATTAGTACTACTGAGCTCAACGGGTTACCCCGCTTACACTTGTAGCCTATCAACCAGGTGGTCTTCCTGGATCCTATTGGGAGAGCTTATCTTGGGAAAGGCTTGGCGCT
>DNHH01000028.1:8052-8250 GCA_003485955.1 Opitutia bacterium | reverse complement strand
CATCTTGGGTATATCCAAGTATTCGCCTGCCTCTGCCTTCAGCGTCTTTAATTCTTTGCGGACACGGTTCACCGGACACAGCGAAACAATCAAACGGACTTCAGGGTCGACCTGCGTGATTAACGGCACGAGGTGTTCTTCGAGAATCATGGCGACCGACTCAGAGCCCGCCTGTGCTTTCGGCAATTCCAACCAATT
>DNHH01000028.1:2883-7922 GCA_003485955.1 Opitutia bacterium | reverse complement strand
ATGGCGACCGACTCAGAACCCGCCTGTGCTTTCGGTAATTCCAACCAATTCAACGCACGGATCCAAACGACTTTGGCATTACCGAAAAGACTAAGGCTGGTGAGTGCGCTGCGGATTCGCTTTTCGATGACTTCCGCATCGGCAACCGCGCGCAGTCGACCATCCACAATTTCAGCATCCACACCCTCCCCTGCTTTCTTTTTGTCCCGCACAAAACGCGCACGGGCCTCACGATCAACGAGGTAGTCGTCGTCGCCGACCACGATGGTCAAGTTTGCGGGCATAACTTAACATCGCCTCGCCCAACCGCTCATGGCAACGCTGAAGCCTCTTAGGCGCCGTGAAGTTTATCTTCGACGCCGTAACGGTTTAAATTACGGCGCATCCAGTCCAAAGCCGTATTCACGGCCCGTGCCTTCACTTGCAGGCGGTCACCCACTAAAACTACCCGGCGGGTCCAAACCCCCGAAGGCGACGCATAGCCAAAGTAGATTGTGCCCACCGGATCCTCTTCGGTACCACCGCCAGGACCCGCATAACCGGTGACGGATAGGCCATAATCCGCACCGAACTTTTCCGCCGCCGCCGTTGCCATGGCAGCTGCACACTCCGCAGAAACCGCACCGTGTTGGGAAATAATGCATGAGGGAATACCCAACATGCTCATTTTAGCATCATTGGAATAGCACACTGCCGAGCCTGTTAGAACTTTCGATGCTCCTGGCACGTCGGTGAAGGCGCTCGCCAAAAGTCCACCCGTACACGATTCACCGAGCGCAACCGTGCAACCCATGGCAGTGAGTTGTTCAACGAGCAGCGTCGCTAAGCAAGCGTGCCCAGTACAAATAAAATCATCGCCGACGCTGTCACGGATTTTGCGCGCAACATCCAGCATACGATCGCAACACGCCCCGCTTTCGCCGGCACTGATACGCGCATCAACGATGCCCGTATGAGTCCCAAACGTCAAAGTCATCCCGGAGAGCAGGTGCGGGCGGACCAAGCTTTCAAGTGGCACCGCACCAATTCCAAAGGTTCGGATTTGCACATAAGCTTCTTCTTCGTTCGCAGTACCACACGAACATAACCGCGGTATAACTTCTTCCTGAAACATCGGGCGCAGTTCAAGTCCTGGCCCTGGAAGCATAACCAACGTGCGTCCTTCGTGTGAAAGGTAAATCCCCGGCGAAGTACCACGAGGATTGGGGATGAGCTGAGCACCTTCCGGTAAAAGACATTGGCGCAAGTCGCCTGGAGAGACTTCGCGACGGAGGCGGACGAAGCGCTCGCGTAAAGTCACCTCGGCTTCGCTGTTGTGTACAAGTTTTAAACCAAGAGCGGAGGCAACCGCCTGACGAACAAGATCATCGCGGGTTGGCCCCATGCCACCCGTAGTCACAATGAGATTCGCCTCTTTCCAAGCATGCGAAATTTCAGCGGCAATCTGCTCGGCTTCATCGCGTACCACGGAACCGCGCAAGACACGAACACCGCGCCGCGCGAGCTGTTCGCCAAGCCAAACCAAGTGCCCGTTGGTACGAATGCCGTCTAAGAGCTCATCGCCGACATTCAAAATGACGGCATGACGGGCTTTGCGAGATTGCGTTTGCTCCATGGGGAACTGAAGCCACCTTCAACGGACTGCGGAAAAATGCAACAGGAGCGTGAAGATTTATCCCCCCGTGCGAAAGCCCGCCAAGCCCCCCGCGAGCCCGGGGTCTACTTGATGCGAGATTCTGCAGGGGCGATTATTTACGTTGGTAAAGCCAAAGATTTACGAGCCCGCCTAGCTTCATACTTCCGATCTGGCGCCCGCCATACGCCTAAAGTAGCGGCTTTGGTGGCAGCCATCGCCAACCTAGAATGGCACACCGTACGCAACGAAACCGAGTCACTCTTGCTCGAAGGTCGCCTCATTAAGCGCTGGAAGCCGCGTTGGAATGTCCTGCTTCGCGACGATAAACAATTTTTGCAAATTCGTGTCGATGTGGCGGATGCCATACCCTCCTTTCGTCTCGTACGCGCTCGTACCACCGAAACCGCACGCTACTTCGGGCCCTTCCCCCACCCCACCCAAGTTCGTCGTACCCTCGGTGAATTAAAAAAACTTTTTGGAATCATTCTCAGTGATGTTGAGCCGATACGGCTCGAAGACGGTCGCTGGCGGCTCTACTCCGATGCGCGCTCAGAAATCCAAGGCCACCCTAACGAGGTAACGGAAAGGGACTACCGAGAACGCGTGAACAAAGCCTGCGAATTTCTTGACGGGAAAATTCGTGATTGGGCCAAAGCACTTGAAGCAGAAATGGTCACGGCAGCAGAAGCTCGTGACTACGAACGCGCTGGAGAATGCCGCGATCTTTTAAGTGCGATTCGCTTAACAACCGAAAAAGCACGGCGTTTTTTACGAGACAACCCTTTACCAAAGTCTGACGGCTCCATTGGACTAACCGCCCTAGGACAAGCCTTGGGAGTTTCAACGCCCCTTCGGCACATTGAGTGTTTTGATATTTCCCACATTTCAGGAACGCTCGCCGTCGCTTCGATGGTCCGATTCGTCAACGGACAACCCGATAAGTCCGGCTATCGCCGATTCCGTATCAAAACATTTGAGGGCAATGATGATTTTCGGTCGATGCACGAAGTCGTGGGCAGGCGCTACGGTCGATTAATCAAAGAAGCTCGTAGCTTGCCCGAGCTAGTCGTTATCGACGGAGGGATTGGACAGGTTGAAGCTGCGCGTAAGGCATTCACGGAAGCCGGTATCCCGATGCCCACGATGATTGGCCTAGCCAAACGCGATGAGACAATCGTGCGTGTCGATGGCTCTGAACTCTTACTGCCGCGACACCATGAAGCCTTGCGATTATTGCAACGTATTCGCGATGAGGCCCACCGCTTTGCGAATGACTTCAATGCAGAACTGCGAACGAAAAAACTTCGTGAGTCTTTGTTGGATGAAATTCCGGGTTTAGGTGAATCGCGCAAAGCCGCCCTCTTAAAAGAATTTGGTTCTATTCAAGGCCTACGCAAAGCAACCGTCGCCGAACTTACCGCAGTCGCTGGCGTTGGGCCACAACTGGCTCAGCGTATTGCCGAACGTCTTTCGCCTAAAAGCTGAATCTCGCGGATCATCAACTCGGCAACGCGGTCAGCACCCAAAGGATCTCCCAGCGCGGTCATCGCCGCGCGCCAGGCTTTCCAGACTGTACCATTATCCTTCAAAGCAAATTTGACGGCTTTCCGCGCAGACTCAGGCGTTAAGCCATAAGCCCCGGCCCCACCTTCAACCACGAGGCGCGCATTCCCTGCTTCTTGGCCGGGGATGACTTGCGTGAAAATCAACGGCACGCCTGCGGCGACACATTCATGCGTCGTTGCGCCACCCGCCTTTGTGAGCACGAGGTCACTTTCCAAAATAAGTTCAGGCAGGCGATCCGTCCACCCAATGACGCGCGCTCGGCCGTCGACGGCACGCACAACTTCTTGCAGGAAGTTGGCGTCTTTCCCGACCGTCACTGTCAATTCAACATCCAAAGTCGCGATGGCTTTCGCAAGGGCAACAGCATCGGAGCGACCTGGATTGAGCATCACCAGAACCTTCGGACGTCCACCTTGACTCTTGGCGACTGCGTGTCGAAGACGCGATGAAACTGGAAATCCTAAGGCACGTACTTGCGCTGCAGGCACACCTTGACGGATCATGATGTCAGCCGTCGCTTGGTTGGGCGCTATATACCAATCCGAAAAAGCGCTGTGCCAGGCACGATTCACAGAAATAGAATCAGTGACGACTGTGATGATGCGAGGACGGCGGACATCATTGTGTCGCCACAACCGACGATGAAAATGCGAGTAGAGCGGATAGGTTGAAACGACCAACGGGGGAACGTTGGTGTAAGCTACATCTTTGTACTGACGTGCTACGGGACCTAAAAATGGTAACGCCGCTTGAACTACAGGCAGCCGATCCAAGGCATGGTAAGCGACACCCCAAAGCAGTGGCCAGCGATTGGCCGTGTTGATGTACAACTCACGTTGCCCACGAAATTTCTTTTCACCATAAGCATTCAAGAAGAGGTCCTGAAACTCCGCTTGGTACTCGCCATAATGTAAGCGATTAAACGCTTCGACCACGGCACGAGCCGCAGCGTTATGACCCTCCCCAAACCCTGCAGACAATACGGGTATGGTTTTCATAGACTAAGCAATAACCTGGGCGAATGGCTCTTGAGCGGCTTGTTCTTGGGCAGTCGCAATACGCGATTGCAACTCAACGCGATCAACGACGCGCACACTGCCGTCCATCTCTTCGACAATCGCCGTAAGCGACTCTACCCAATCCCCTGAGTTAAGGTAACGCACGCCACCGATGATACGGTCTTCTGCCTTATGAATATGGCCACACATCACACCCTCGCAACCTCGACGTGCTGCCAAGCCACGGATGTGATCTTCAAAGCTCGAGATAAAACTCACCGCTTGCTTAACCTTGCCTTTAATTGCCTGCGACAAAGAGAAATACTCTTTGCCGCGCCAGCGACGCCAGACGTTGTACGTACGATTGAGCTCCAGTAAAAATTGGTAGGAAATATCTCCGATGACTGCGAGCCAGCGCATCTTCGTTGTCACGGTATCAAAGGCATCTCCGTGGATGCAGAGGTAGCGACGACCATCACCCGCGTGGTGAATGTGTTCCTCGGCAAGCTCCATGCGATCTAAGCCCAGTGGCAATAACCGACCAATGAAGTCGTCGTGGTTGCCTCGCAGGTAAACGATCCGGGTTCCATCTTTCTCCGCCATTTTTAAAATACGGCGGATGACGGCTGTGTGTGCTGGTAACCAGTTATTTTTTCTTTGAAGGGACCACAGATCGATGATGTCGCCGTTAAGGATGAGTTTTTCGCAATGGACGCCGCGAAGGATTTGCAAAAGCGGGAGGGCCTGGGCCTCCTTTGTTCCGAGGTGCAAATCGGACAGGATTAAGGTGCGTAACCGAAGTTTACCGCGTTTAATTTTGGGTGTCGTAGGTACTTCAG
>DNHH01000028.1:2524-2693 GCA_003485955.1 Opitutia bacterium | reverse complement strand
TTGAATCACGCATAAACTTTAAGGTCTGATAGTTACATATTTATGACGAATGGGTTAAGGAGGCGTCACTAATGCCTTCTACACCTCACCGAATCGTCACAATGTCCTTTTAAAGCTTCATCCGACTTCAGATTCGTCAAAGCGTAGCAGGCATGGAGGGATAAAGAGG
>DNHH01000028.1:1905-2332 GCA_003485955.1 Opitutia bacterium | reverse complement strand
CCCGATTAGAAGCGATAAAAACGCCATTTTTGCCCCTTCCCGCTTGCTCCCATGGGGGGCTCTCCTAACTTCCGCCCAACGACTATGGCCACCACCGAATACGCCTATAACAGCAAGGTAGAGGGTGAAGTCATTGTGACCCGTGCAGACGCCGTTGTGAACTGGGTTCGCAGTCACTCCGTCTGGCCGATGCCCATGGGACTCGCTTGCTGTGCCATCGAACTCATGGCTGCCGGTGGCTCCCGCTTTGATATTTCGCGCTTCGGTATGGAAGTGATGCGCTTCTCACCTCGCCAAGCCGACTGCATGATTGTTGCTGGTACCGTCACCTACAAAATGGCTGAAGTCGTTCGTCGTATTTACGACCAAATGGCAGAACCTAAATGGGTCGTGGCCATGGGCGCCTGTGCATCTTCGGGCGGCATGT
>DNHH01000028.1:1271-1726 GCA_003485955.1 Opitutia bacterium | reverse complement strand
GCCTGTGCATCTTCGGGCGGCATGTACCGATCCTACGCAACCCTTCAAGGCGTCGACCGAATTGTCCCGGTCGATATTTATATCTCAGGCTGCCCCCCTCGCCCCGAAGCGCTTCTTGATGGCATGATGCTTCTTCAGGAAAAAATTCGCACCGAGGGCGGATCACTTCGCAGAACTTTCCGTGGCCGTACCGTCGAGACCAAGATTGTTGGCTAATATGGATACCGCTGCCCTTTCAGCTGATCTCGCCACACGTTTCCCGGGCCTCACGACGCGCGCTTCCAAAGACATGCCAGCGTTCGATGTGCCGGCTGCGTCGCTCGCTCAAGTCGTTCAATACCTGCGCGACACACACGGTTTCGATTTGCTGACTGATCTCTGCGGCCTAGACCGCGGTCCCGCGATTTCGCCACGTTTCTCCGTTATCATTCACCTCATCGGCTCAACGCACCATG
>DNHH01000028.1:773-1038 GCA_003485955.1 Opitutia bacterium | reverse complement strand
CGAGCGTGAGTGCAATCCACCCTGGAGCGAATTGGCACGAGCGTGAAGTCTTTGACATGTTTGGTATCCGCTTCGACGGACACCCAGACCTCCGCCGTATTCTCATGTGGGACAGTTACCCCCACCACCCACTCCGTAAAGAATTCCCGCTCGCTGGCGTCGAAGTCGATCTCCCTGCGGCCGACGTCGCCGCCGTCACCGGACGCCGCGTTGAAGCTGCCCCGATGATGGGCGGACCCTTCGTTTCCCCTGGCGGCACAATGGC
>DNHH01000028.1:432-566 GCA_003485955.1 Opitutia bacterium | reverse complement strand
AAAGCAGAACCCATCGCTCGGGACGAATCCTGGAGCGAAGAAAACCCCAAGGTCTAAGCACCATGCCCAAAACCACTAAAGAAATTTCGCTCGGTGACATTGCTGCCCGCTCTGATGAATTAAGCGGCGAGAAG
>DNHH01000028.1:0-179 GCA_003485955.1 Opitutia bacterium | reverse complement strand
TTAGATGGAGATCGTGTAACGTCGTGCGACCCCGTCATCGGTTACCTTCACCGCGGTGACGAAAAAATCGCCGAAGCGATGACCTATAATCAATTCGTTCCTTACACGGATCGTCTCGATTACCTTGCCCCTCTCGCCAACAACGTCGCTTACGCTATCGCTGTCGAGAACTTAGCCGG
>DNHH01000009.1:5541-5661 GCA_003485955.1 Opitutia bacterium | reverse complement strand
AGGGCATCAAGTTTGAACTCGGCACTAAAGTCACCGGTGTGAAAAAGATTCCTGGCGGTGTGGCGCTCACTGCTGAGCGCGATGGCAAGGTTCTTGAATTCCCAGCTGACCGCATCTTGG
>DNHH01000009.1:2558-5228 GCA_003485955.1 Opitutia bacterium | reverse complement strand
ACGTCGTCGTCGGCCCGATGCTCGCGCACAAAGCTGAAGAAGAAGGCGTGGCGGTTGCTGAAATTATTGCCGGTAAGAGCGGTCACGTGAATTACGCGATCATCCCAGGCGTTATCTACACCGATCCCGAAGTTGCGGGCGTGGGCCTGACCGAAGCCGACGCGCAAGCCAAAGGCATCGAAGTTCGCGTGGGTAAATTTAACATCGCTGGTAACGGACGTGCGATTGCGAGCGATGCCACCACGGGTATCGTCAAAGTCGTCGCTGACGCCAAGACCGACAAAGTTCTCGGCGTGCAAATCGTCGCCCGCGGTGCTTCCGAAATGATTGCCTCAGCGTGTGCGCACATGGAATACGGCGGTAGCGCTGAAGACATTGCCCGCACGTGCTTCGCCCACCCGACTGTCTCGGAGTCCTTCAAGGAAGCTGCGATGGCCGTGAGCAAGACGAGCATCCACTCACTCTAAGATTCTCATGGAAGTTTACATTGATGGTAAGTTTTACCCGAAGGCGGACGCCAAAGTTTCCGTCTTTGACCATGGCTTCCTCTATGGCGACGGTATCTTCGAAGGCATTCGCCTCTACGAAGGTAACGTCTTCCGCCTCGAAGAACATTTGGAGCGTTTGGAGATGTCGGCGAAAGCCATCATGCTGCAGCTCCCTTGGACGCGTAAAGAAATCGCGGACGTCGTTTGCGAGTCCTGCCGTCGCAACAACCTAACCGATGGCTATATCCGCTTGATCATTTCACGCGGCGTCGGCGACCTCGGCCTGTCCCCCAAGACTTGTCCGAAGCCTTCCATCATCTGCATCGCCGACAAGATCACGCTCTACCCAGAAGCACTCTATACGACGGGCATGAAGATTATCACCGCGGCCACCCGTCGCATCAGCCCTGCTGCGCTACCCCCGATGATCAAGTCGCTCAATTACTTGAATAATATCTTGGCGAAGATGGAAGCCCTCCAACACGGCTACCACGAGTGCATCATGCTCAACGACCAAGGTTATGTGGCTGAGTGTACCGGTGATAACATCTTCCTGATTCACAAAGGTCGCTTACTGACACCTGCTTCGCACGCCGGTGCCTTGATTGGCATCACCCGTCAAGTTGCCCTCGAAGTTGCTGAACAGCTCGGCCTCAAACTTTGCGAGACGAACCTCACCCGCTACGATGTCTGGAATGCCGACGAATGTTTCCTCACGGGAACAGCCGCGGAAGTTATTCCGGTCATTGAAGTGGATGGACGTACCATCGGTAGCGGCAAACCCGGCCCGATGACGGCGCGCATCCTCGAATCCTTCCGCAAGAAGGTTTCGAAAGAAGGCACCCGTATTCGCTAAACACTCGACGAGCCGTACATGTCAGAGCCAGTGGCCCCACGGAAGGTTGATGTGGGCAATATTGTACGCCGCCTCACCGGTATCGCTTGGCAATACCGTTGGGACTGCCTGCGCCTCCTCGGCCTGCAACTCCTGCTGACAACACTGACGGTTGTCGTCTTAGCACTCGCGGGCGCTGGTATCGATGTGGTGCTCCATGCGACCGACAGCACCGCACCTGTCTCTGGGCTGACGCAATGGTTGTTTGATCACATCCTGGGTAACGAAGGTCTGACCGCCTGCTACCGCCTCGCTGGACTCATCCTAGTACTCGCGCTGTTGCGTGCCGGCTTGTCATTTGTTTACGGCATTAAGTCGGTCGAGTTTCTACATGGCCGCGTCGTCGTGGGCATGCGGGCACGCGTTTACACCAAACTACAACAACTCAGCTTCCGCTTCTTCGACGCCAATGCTAGCGGATCGATTATCAATCGCGTTACGGCCGACGCGCATTCCATCCGACTCTTTATTGAAGGTGTGGTGATTCAGGTGGCGATTATCACGCTGACCTTGGCGGTGTGTTCGACGTATATGTTCTTAACGGACTGGCGTCTCACCCTCGCCTGCTTGTCTGTTCTGCCCTTTCAAATCTGGTTCGCGATTCGGTTCTCACGTCGCGTGCGCCCAGCCTACGAAGAGAATCGTGATTTGATGGACAACTTGGTTTTGGATTTCTCGGAATCCATCCAAGGCGTGCAAACCGTCAAAGGCTTGGCCACGGAGGAGCGCGTCTTGGAGGGCTTTGGACGTCGCAATGAGGCCGTGCGTACGCAGAAGCAAAAAGTCATCCGCGAAATCTCCCTCTTCTGGCCCGTCATCGACGGCGTTAGCCAGCTATCACTCTGCATTCTACTCGGTTACGGTGGCTGGCTCTTTGCCAATGGCGAACTTGCCCTCGGTACGGGCTTGGTAGCCTTCGCCGCACTCCTCCAACAATTTGCCGGACAAGTGGCCACCGTGGCGACGGTCGTGGACAATGCGCAAGTCTCGCTCACCGGGGCGCGACGGATCTTTGAAATCCTCGATACCGAACCGGGTGTAGCGAGTAAACCGGAGGCACGTTCACCCGGAAGATTCCTTGGGCGTGTGAGCTTTGAGAATGTCGCCTTTGAATACCGTGATAATAATTCCGTCTTACGTGATATCAGCTTTGTAGCTGAGCCTGGCGAACGCATTGCCATCGCAGGTGCAACGGGTTCAGGAAAGTCCGCCCTACTCTCGCTCATCCCGCGCTTCTACGACCCACGGTCGGGTCGTGTAATGCTTGATGGCCATGACTTGCGCGAC
>DNHH01000009.1:2110-2282 GCA_003485955.1 Opitutia bacterium | reverse complement strand
GCCGCCAACATTGCCTTTGGCCATCCGGATGCCGACCAAGCGCGCATTGAACGTGCCGCCAAAATTGCCGGTGCTGATAGCTTTATCCGTGAGCTGCCTGAGGGTTATCAAAGTTTGCTCGGCGAGAGCGGTGTGAATTTGTCCGGTGGACAACGCCAGCGCCTGGCCATCG
>DNHH01000009.1:1500-1951 GCA_003485955.1 Opitutia bacterium | reverse complement strand
CGCCAGCGCCTGGCCATCGCCCGTGCGCTCTTACTCGAGCCGACAGTTCTGTTGCTGGACGATCCGACGTCGGCCATCGACCCAGAAACCGAACGCGAGATTTTGGAAGCGATGGAAGCGGCCATGGAAGGTCGCACGACGTTTATCGTGGCACATCGCCTGGCGACCTTACGCAGCGCCGATCGTATCTTGGTGCTTGAACGTGGACGATTGGTGCAGGTCGGAAAGCATGATGCCTTAATGGCAGAAGACGGTCCGTACCGTCGTGCTATTAATGTCCAAACCGAAGGAGGCATGGGCCGATGAGTGCCGACCCGAAACACGAATTAACCGTCCGCCGGCAACGTCCGGAGGACGATGAACCCGATCGCGTACCGCTGACCTGGGCGTTGGTAAGGCGCATGATTGGGCTGACCGACGGCTATAAGAACTGGCGCACCTGGCTCTTTGT
>DNHH01000009.1:0-1241 GCA_003485955.1 Opitutia bacterium | reverse complement strand
CCGATTGCGCACAACGATGTCCGTGGCGGCTTGCTGTGGACCACTGGCTTCATCGCTACGTTTATCTTAACCGAAACCACCTTATACTGGCGCATCCGCCTTGCGCATCAGATGGGTGAATGCGTCTTACGCGATTTACGCAACGTGATGATGCGACACTTGCTGTCGCACCCGCTCGCCTTCTTCCATGCACGCAAACATGGCTCACTGATTAGCCGGATGATTGGCGACATCGAACAGATGCGCAACGGACTGCAGAATAATCTCTTTATCACACTCGTGCAGGCAGGACAGATGGTCGGTGCAGCTATCGCCATGTTACTCATCCAACCGATGCTCTTCTTGGTCTTGTTGGCAATGGCCCCGATCATGTGGGCGATTAACCGTCACTTCCGCAGTCGCATCCTAGACGCATCCCGTACCCAGCAAGAAAGCTTCTCACGCGTAACGGCTGCCCTCGCCGAAACGGTGCAAGGCATTCGCGTCACCCAAGGTTTTGCGCGCGAAGAAACGAATGCGGGCATTTTCTCACGACTCGTTTATGCACTGGCGGATAATGTCGTCCGCACTAGCCGACTCGTCGCACTCTTCTTACCGCTCCTGGAATTAAACGCTCAGGCGTTCCTCGCTGCGCTCATTGCAGTGGGCGGTTGGATGGCCGTGGCGACGGGTGGTTCGGCCGATGCCCTGGACTTGGTGACGTTCTTCTTCTTGGCCAATCTGTTCTTTAATCCGATTACGCTCATCGGCACACAGCTCTCAGAAGCCACACTCTCGATGGCCAGTGCGGAGCGTTACTTCCGCATCCTCGATACAGCGCCGGCTTGGCAGGATACGTCGACGGCTAAGGACTGCCCTCCACTCCAGGGCAAGGTCGTCTTCAGTAACGTCCACTTCTCCTACGAACCCGATAGACCGGTTTTACATGGGGTAAGCTTTACGGCACAACCGGGCGAAATCATTGCACTGGTTGGGCATACCGGTTCGGGCAAATCGACAGTCGTCAGTTTGCTTTCCAAATTCTACTTGCCCGATTCCGGCGAAATAGCCGTCGACGGGATTAACCTGAACGCCATCCGTCAGCAAACATTGCGGGCGCAGATGGGGTTTGTTTTCCAATCCAACTTCCTGTTCTCGGGAACGTTGGCGGATAATGTGCGCCAAGGAAAACCGGGAGCGACGGATGAAGAAGTTTTGGCCGCCTTTAAAGCACTCGATTGTTTAGACCTGATTGAATCTTT
>DNHH01000103.1:40249-40642 GCA_003485955.1 Opitutia bacterium | reverse complement strand
TTCAAGGCTCTAAAGCGCCTTGAAATCATCGGTTTTGGCATTGCAGAAAGTCGGACTGTACAGAAAATAGACCAGTCCTACCCCCTATGAGGATTTTACCTCTAGTTCTATTTTTTGTCGGCATCGCCACATCCTCTTTTGGTGCTATTCAAAAGGGGCTGATCGAGGTTGGCGGATTAAAAGGTAAGACAAGTTTGCTCAATGCCCAAGGTAAGCGCGCGCCGATGAGTCGCGGGATGACATTTAGCGAAGGTTATCGTGTGGAAACCTTGGTGGATTCAACGGCCGAGTTACTGCTTTCGAACGGATCGATTATCGCTGTTACCCCTGACACGCTCATGGAGGTAAAAACATTTAGCCAAGTTGCTTCACCATTGATTGTCGCTGGAAAGT
>DNHH01000103.1:39074-40010 GCA_003485955.1 Opitutia bacterium | reverse complement strand
GCCTTCAGTTGTACAAATTGAAGTTTATCGCGGAAAGATTGTTGGCGAAGCGCGCAAACTTAACCCGAGTACGCAATTCACGATTAAAACTCCTGTCGGTGTCGTGCGCGTTCGCGGCACTACCTTCGGGGTTGATTATGAAGAGGAGTCAAATGGGCTCGGCACCATGAACGTTGGCTGTGCGAGTGGCTCTGTCTCTGTTACCACGAATACAGGCCAGTCTACAAACCTTCAACCAGGCCAACAGGCGACTGCAGTCGGCATTCCTGAAACACCTCCTCCTGCAGCAACATCTTCATCAACGGATAGTGGCACTACGGGTGGCGGAGCTGCGACCGATGGCGGCACCACGACTGGTGGCGGCACAACTACAGGCGGCGGTACCACTGGCGGTGGTACGACGACTGATGGCGGCACAACGGGTGGCGGTGCGCCCCCTGTAGCTCCAGAGTTGCCTGAAACTACCTTAGTCGTGGCTCCGCTTCCGCCTGCAGCAGCTGCCGGTCTAACAACTACTCTTGCGGCTGCTGCTAACCCTATCCCTACAACGACCACGACAGGTGGCGGTACGACAACAGGCGGTGGCACCACGGGTGGTGGTACAACAACTGGCGGAGGTACCACGACAACGACCGGCGGCGGCACAACAACTGATGGCGGTACCGGCGGCACCACCACGGGTGGCGAAACCGGTGGCACGACTGGCGGTGGCGAAACGGGTGGCGAAACCGGCGGCACGACAACGGGCGGCGGCGAAACCGGCGGCACAACTGGCGGAGGTTCACCCCCTCCACCACCTCCCCCTCCGCCACCTCCTCCTCCCGATATTACGAATGTTATCGAGAAGGAGACCCAGGATTCAGTATCTCCAAGCGGCGGTTAATAAGTGGGATTTAGATAATCCCGCTTGGGCTTGCTCTCTGTGCTGACTTCTTA
>DNHH01000103.1:37770-38909 GCA_003485955.1 Opitutia bacterium | reverse complement strand
TCTCTGTGCTGACTTCTTAGGCAATAGGTGGGTGCCTTGGACGTCTGCCATACGTGGTTCGCTTATCACCTTTGAAGGCGGTGAAGGTGCAGGTAAGTCTACGCAGATAGGCAGACTGTGTGAACGTTTGATAGCGGAAGGTAAGTTGTCTGAGAGCGACGTCGTGCGCGTGCGTGAACCAGGCGGCACGTCGATGGGCGAGGGGATTCGCGAACTCTTAAAACGTCGCGATGCCACAATTTCTTCTGAGGCAGAAGCGTTACTCTTTGCCGCCTGTCGGGCACAACTTGTCGCCGAGGTAATTATGCCTGCCTTAAAATCAGGCAAGGTTGTGGTCTGCGATCGTTTCGCCGATTCCACTGTCGCATACCAACAAGGTGGCCGCGGATTGCCTAGAGAGTCTGTGCATGCGGTGAATGAATTAGCCTGCCAAGGCATCACGCCTCGCCTGACTTTTCTCTTAGATCTTCCGCCGGAAGTGGGTCTCGCCCGTGCTTCGACACGTGATGGCGGAAGCCCTGATCGACTCGAAGCCCTTGATTTAGCCTTTCATCAACGCGTACGCGAAGCCTATCAGCTTCTCGCGGCAGCGGAACCCACACGATTCTTAGTGCTCAATGCGGCGCTTTCAACGGACGCGCTTGCCGAGTCCATTTGGCATGAAGTCACCCGCCGCTTCAGTTGATCTGCGGGCTCGTACCACCGAGGCTCTTGTGCGCGCAGCACGCGAGAGCCGTTTGCCGCATTCTATCATGCTCCATGGGCATGATTTGGTAACGCTCCGGCAGACGGCATTCGAGGTAGCTGGACTTCAGTTGGGTGTAAAAGATGTGGTCGGACATATTGATTTTCGAGAACTGCGACCTTCGGGTAGGATGCGATTCATTCGCTTGGATGATGTCTTAGACGCGGTCCGCTTTGCCAATCATTCATCCCACTCGGGCCGTAAGGCCATTGTGGTTCATGAAGTCGATCGGATGAATGATGAATCGGCCAATGCCTTTCTAAAAACTCTCGAAGAACCAATGCCGGGAACGGGTATCATCCTTTACACGACCAGCCCGTACCGAATCTTACCAACCATCATCAGTCGCTGTATGCGATTCAACATTGGCGGCCACCCGATGGCTCTCAGCGAG
>DNHH01000103.1:33096-37562 GCA_003485955.1 Opitutia bacterium | reverse complement strand
GGCGCATGTGGTTAGAAGATTTCCAAAAACTTTTAGAGTCGGTCAGTTCACCAACGCGTCCGCCGCTTTCCATTGTTGTCGCTTACGGATTATTGGCGAGATTTGAGACAGCCCACCGGACACTCGTTGAGCGCACCCTTGAAAAAGACCCTATCCCCGAATTTGCGGATATAGAAGATCGGGATGAACGTGAAGATTTGCAATCAGCACACACGAGTCGAATTGAACGTGCGGTACGCACGGAGATGCTTGCCGAGATGGAGGATGCCTTGCGGGTGTTTGCGAGGGCCAAAGACGGTCGGTCACGCCCAGTTGCAGAGGCTCTTTTGGCCATCGAGGATGCCTATTTCCGGGCTCATCGACTCAATGTCCCCCCTCTCTTAGCCATCGAGAGCGCCATGCTCCAATTGCTCCGCGCCATGGCACGTTCTGCGCAGACATAATTCGCGCTTAGGTTCGCTTTCATTATACCTCCTCTATGCGCCCTCTTTTATTCCTTTGGTTCCCTCTGTGGATTTGTGCGCAAGAGGGTCAAAAGCAGCGCCTCGAAGTCAGTCAAGCGATTGCTAAAATGGCGGATACCATTGTGCGCATCGAAGTTATTTCAGAGGAGGGTGAGGATGGTCGGATGCGTCGCGACCATGCGGTCGGCTCGGGATCCATTATTGATGCACAGGGCAACGTCTTAACCAATTATCACGTAGCGGGTCGTGGCGCGACCTTCCTTTGTCGCTTAGCTAATCGCGAAGAAATCCCAGCGACACTTGTAGGGGCAGATGCAATGACAGACTTAGCTGTCATTCGCCTGGATCTTAGCCGTCGTCAATCCAAAGAGCCTTTACCTGTCGCAGAATTTGGAGACTCGGCTTTGGTCTCCGCGGGAGATACGGTTTTGTCGATGGGGTGTCCGGCGGGTTTAAACCAATCCGTCACCCTCGGTATCGTTGCCAATAATCAAATGGTGATGACCCGTTTTGTTGGCGATATGGACCTGGATGGTGAGTCTGTCGGCGAATTGGTTCGGTGGATAGGCCATGACGCAATTATTTTTGGCGGAAATTCAGGTGGGCCACTCGTGAACGCCTTCGGAAAAATTATTGGCGTAAATGAAATTGGCGTGGGCAGTCTTGGGGGTGCAATCCCTGCGAATACCGCACGTGCCGTTGCTGCCGAACTGATTCGTCACGGGAAAATTAGCCGCAGTTGGACGGGTATAGACGCTCGATCACTGCTGCGTAGCCAAGTCGATAAGCGCGGTGTGCTTGTCGGTGGTGTCTTAGCAAATTCGCCTGCCGAAAGGGCGGGAATTAAAACTGGCGATATTGTCACAGCTTTTGATGGAGTTCCTGTGCATGCAGATTGTGCAGAGCAGATGCCAGATTTTCACCGGGCGGAATGCGGATTAGTTACTGGTAAAGAGATAGACGTAGCGCTTTTGCGCAATAACCAGTCACGGGTTGTTCGTCTGACCCCTGTGGAGCGTGAGGCAAGGGTTGCGCGCGAGGTCGCGCTTTCGACATGGGGAGCGACGTTTCGCGATTTAACAACCGTTTCAGCATTAGTGAATCGTCGACTCGATCGCAAAGGCGTCCTTGTACACTCTCGCCGAGAAGGTGGGCCGCTCGCTGCGGCTAAGCCCGAGATCAACGAGCGCGATTTAATTGTATCCGTTGCGGGTTACCCAGTGGCAAATTTTGCGGAGCTACGGGCACGTACGCTTGAAGCGACGAAAGGATCTACCGACCCTGTTCCTGTTTTAATTGGGGTGCGGCGGGGTGAGGTAGAAATGCTTTCGGTTGCTCGTCTTGGTCCAGAGCCCGAGCCCACAGTGGTGCCGCGTGTGCCCAAGGCATGGGCAGGTTTGGCCACGCAAGTTCTCACCCCTGAGTTGGCTAAAGCCTTAGGTTTGACGGTGCGTTCTGGTGTGCGGGTTACCCAAGTGTTGCCGAGTTCAGGTGCAGCCGAGGCGGGTATTCAGACGGGTGACATTTTGCTGAAGCTCGACGGGAAGGTTATTACATCTCGTCGCCAAGAAGACGTGGATAACTTTGGCACCATTCTTCGCGAGTATCCTGTCGACGGCACCGTGGAGCTAGAGTTGTTGCGCGAAGGGAAGCCTTTAACTCTCAAGATGGCCCTTCGTGAACGTCCTGCACCCACACCGGAGTTGCCATCTGTCCGCGATCTCCGTTTGGGGTTCACTGCGCGATCTTTGGGTTTTGATGACCGTGTTGATCGCGGTTTGCGTGAGAGTGCCCAAGGGGCAATCGTTACCAAAGTAGAGCGTTCAAGTTGGGCTGATTTGGCGGGCCTACGTATTTCGGATATTCTTGTTTCGGTTAATTCTCAGCCTATCACGGATAATGTTTCCTTGCGCAAAGCGCTGGACGCTCTTTTTAAAGACCGCCCTCAGCATGTCGTCTTCCAAGTTGAGCGTGGCATTACGGGTACGTTCTTGGAATTCGAACCGAATTGGGACCTTCTCGAGGAAAATTCCGTAAAATAACTTTATGTATAACCGATTACCCATGCGCCTCCTTGCACTTCTCTGTCTAACATCTGCCTTAGCCGCTGCTCCTAGCGACACTCCCGCTGAAGTCACTGCCCGTAAACTTCATCAGACTTTGGCGGATGCGGTTGTGACTATTCGGGCCACGGTTACCATTACGGTTACGCCTGGGGATCAGCCTGCACAGACCCAGGATCGCACCTTTGAGCAGCTTGGCACCGTGGTTTCTGCGGATGGCCGCGTGTTGCTGGCGGCATCGTCGATTGATCCTGCAGCCATGATGAATGGCCGCACTGTTAATACGCAAGCAGGCCCCATGAAACTTTCGGCAGTTTCTGAAGTGAAAGAAGCCTTCATCATTTTAGCAGATGGCACTGAAATCCCTGCCAAAGTTATTCTGAAAGATAAGGACCTTAATCTTGCATTGATAGCGCCCGTAACGCCTGTTGCCGAAAAGTTTGTATGCGTAGACACAACCGTCACCGACACGGTTGTACCTATCGATCAAGTGGTTGTTTTGGGTCGTATGGATAAGTCATTTGATCGTTGTGCCAAAGTTGAAGTCGACAGCGTAGCTGCCGTTCTCACGAAACCGCGTTCCTTTATATCGATTCATATCCCCACCACTGGCTGCCCTGTTTTTAGTGTCAGCGGAAGGTTTGTGGGTATGACTTCAGGTAAGTTGACGACGGGGGATGACGGCGACAGCGAAGGTATGGTGCCTGTGGTTGTTCCTTCAGATACTCTCCAGAAGTTTTTGGCGCTATCCGCGGCTAAGCCTGCGCCCGCGCCGACGAAGTGACCTGGATTTATCTATTTTCTCGCAACCGAGGCATAGACCTCGGTGTTGTATAGTTACATGGACGTTCCTGAGTCGGATCCGGATGCAGACGACCGCCGTTTAATGCTTTTAGTTGCGGCGGGCGATGGCGACGCCTTGCGGATGATTGTGGAGCGGCATCATGGCCGGTTACTGGGCTTCTTGACCTCACAGTTGGGTGCCCAAGCGGTGGCTGAAGAGTTGGCCTTGGAGGTTTTTGTTAGGCTTCATCGCGCTGCGCCGCGTTGGCGACCAGAGGCCAAACTTAGTACCTTCCTTTTCCACATCGCGCACAACTTGATGCTCAATGAGCATCGGCGCAGGGCTCGAAAACCAACGAGTCCGATGGAGTTAGCTCCAGAACAAGGCGATGATACCCATGCCTCCAATCGTGCAGTTGCGGATATTCAAGAGGCCTTTCTGCAGGCAGTGGAGGCTTTACCTGAAGAACAACGCACTGCCATCCTCTTGCTCGTCCAGCAGGACCTCTCCTATGAGGAAATTGGTAAGGTTATGAATGTCTCGGTTCCTTCTGTGAAGACCTGGGTGCACCGAGCACGCTTACAGTTGCGTAAAGCCATGGGGGATGAATTCCGTACATTTTCATGAAACTTGGTCCCAACCACGGGGTTTAATCCTAGAAGCCATCCACTTATGGACGACATCGATCCAAACTTAGAAGCCACTTTGCGTGACGCCCTGCGTCGTCGCCGGGAGCTTACAGTTTCTGGATTTACCGATCGCGCAATGGTGGCAATCCAACGCGACACACGTCGCCGCAAAGTCATTCGTTGGGTTTCAATTTCTGCACCGTTAGCAGGTTGTGCTGCACTGCTCGCACTATTTCTTGGCAATCTGTCGGATGGCCTCAATCCCAACGAGGCAGATATTGCCCGTTTGATTTCTGCCCACGACAAAGTAATCGTCTCCACGCCCCATCTTGAAGACGCCGATGCTTTGGTAGCTTTCGCGTTTTCTGAATCGACGGTTGCAGCGTCGCATCTTGATACCACGGATTCTTTGGAGGAATTAATGGATCTAGTACTTTCGGAGTCTTAAGCCGATTTAGCGTCCTTCTTCGCGCAGAACCTGAACAATATCAGCGAGTCCTAGCACGCGGCGACCATGTATGTCGCG
>DNHH01000103.1:29541-32915 GCA_003485955.1 Opitutia bacterium | reverse complement strand
GACCATGTATATCGCGTTCGAAATATCGGTCGACCTTGCGAATAAGGTCGAACGGTTCCTCGGGTAAGTTGTCTTCGTCGAACTCCATTTCGTCAACAGCATCTAGGTCATCTAACACATGACTCATTCGCCGAGGGTCGCCTTCAATAATTTGTGCAGGATTGGGTAGTCCGCCGCGCTTGGGCAGAGTGAAGATGAGGCAAGGAACTGACTCCGACTGTTGTTTTTCTAGAAACTTGCTGAGCCAGGCATTGGGAACATCCGATCGACCAACCAGTACGGCTGCATCTGAAAAATGTAAGCAAGCTTGATACCAATCCGAGAGCACGTCCCTTCGGTGTAGCAAGGGAAGGTCGATGACCGTGACGATACGTTTAATCTCCCAGCCCGCAGCGGGCGCAGTGGCAATGAGGGCTTCGAGTTGGTCAATTTGTGAGTGCCGGCCATCCGTTACCAATACGGCTGCTCTTTCCTCGCCAGGTTGCGGCAGGGAAACCTTGCCTGAGACGTTTGACCAATGGGTTTCATCGGTAGTTAACCCGTGGGTAAAAACGCGAACAACTTGTCCTTCTGGCCAGCCATAACTGGCGATATCATGAGCAATCTCGGTGCGCTGAGAGCCGGTTACGCCCAACACAAGGCATAGTTCTTTCATCGGGTCCGGCCGCACTTACCAAACGAAGTATTCTGTGCACGGTCGCGCATCCAGTGGTCGACCAGAACAAGGGCGGCCATTGCTTCAACAATGGGAACTGCTCGCGGGAGCACACAAGGATCGTGGCGACCTTTAGCAGAGATCTCCGTTGCTTTACCTGACTTCTCTACCGTGGTTTGTGGGCGCAATACGGTTGCGGTTGGTTTAAAGGCGATACGGAAATCTATATCTTCGCCGTTGGAGATTCCGCCTTGGATCCCGCCTGAACGATTGGTTGTTGTACGAATGCGTCCGCTACGTTTGACGAATGCATCGTTGTGTTGGCTGCCGCGAAGTAATGTGCCGGCAAAACCGCTACCGATTTCAAATCCCTTGGTAGCGGGCAACGAGAGCATGGCTTTTGCGAGGTCGGCCTCGAGTCGATCAAAGACGGGTTCGCCAAGGCCTGCAGGCAATCCGGTAATGACACAGCGAATGACGCCTCCAACGGAATCGCCATCGGAGCGCGCTTCCCGGATGCGTGCTTCGATGCGCGCAGCCGTTGCTGGGTGTGGGCAACGACTAGGGTGCGCTTCAACCGACTTCTCTGTTGGCAACTTCGCAGGCTCTGGCATGCGGATGTCTTGTACGCTTTCGACCCAAGCGACAATTTTTGCTCCACAGGCGTGGTGTAAAATAGTTTTGGCGACGGCTCCGGCAGCGACACGCGCAGCGGTTTCGCGTGCAGAAGCTCGGCCACCACCTTCGACGGCTCGTATCCCGTACTTTGCATCGTAGGTGAAGTCTGCATGCGAAGGACGATAGGCCTTCTGCATTTCTTTATAGGCCGAAGGACGTTGGTCGGTATTGCGGATCAACAGGGCAATAGGGCTGCCTAGGGTTAGGTTATCGGTGGATATACCTGAAAGAATTTCGACGGCGTCGGCTTCTTTGCGTGCGGTGGTTAAATCGCTCTGGCCTGGCCGACGACGTGCCAGTTCGCTTTGTAGGAACTTAAGGTCAAAGGGAACGCGCGGAGGACAGCCATCAATGACGACGCCAATTCCAGGGCCGTGGCTTTCGCCAAAAGTGCTGATGCGGAATAGATGACCGTGAATATTGCCCATGGAGGTGAAAGAGGTGTTCAGAAAAAACGCCGCCAGGCTTGTGGCCAGGCGGCGTTATTCAAAACCGTCGACCGTATTTAGCGGCCGAGACTTTGGGTAATGCGGTGAACGACCTGCTGGCTCTGTTGGCAGTTACCAAGAGTACCCCAGCGGACGGAGGTTGAAGTGCACTCAGCGCCTGAAGTGCTGTCGCTCGCTTTGTTGATGTCGATCGTGACTTGGACGTCGCCAATCGCACGTGCGTAGACGGTCACGCCGGTTAATTCGCCTTCGCTCGAGCGATGCTCGGTTTCGCCGACGCGGCCAAGGATGCCGAGGTCGCGCATGCCATCAAGGGCGCGCTTGCTCGCTACAAAGACTGCAGTTACATCCGACTTATAAGTGGTTGTGAGACTTCCGCCCGACCAGCTCGCTGAGCTGTTATCAGGATTGTCGACGCCAACCGCGGTGGTGCAGCCAGTAATGGCTAAGGTTGAGACGAGGGTGAGGATAGGCAGGATGTGCTTCATGGCGTAGGTTCGATGTACTGTGAAAGCAGAGCCTGAGCCCTATGGCAAATGCAAACCGCAGGCCCTGAAATACACGAGAAAGGCGATTCTGTAATGACTATCTTAATACATTGCTACAAGAACGCCGGCGGATCTATGCGCCAGGGGTATAAACCCTAAAAAACGGACCTTTAGTTAAATATATGTCAAAAAATACATAAACATATGCTTATTAGTTATTTGTAAATTTATATACAAAATAACCGACGATCGAGCATGTGAGTAAGTAAAAGGGCAGGGTTTGGGGCAAATTGCTTGACCAGTGGGGCAATGTGGGGGAAAGTGGGTTCAAAGGGGGTACTTTCCCTCGGCATAAGCTATGTCAACGCCCAACCCACATCATCACGGTCTCTTTACAGGCCTCCACCACGGCAAGGTGGACGAGAAAAATCGTGTGACGATTCCGGCGGCCTGGCGGTCGGACGAACTCGAAAGCCAGAGTTACTTAGCCATCTTTCACCCCGCTGTCGGAAGTGTGATTGTTTTTCCGCCTGCGATGGTGGCGCGAATTGCCGAAGCAGCTCGACAGGTTGCGATCAGTGATCCTGCAAAAGTGGATGCGATGACAACGTTGGGTGAGAACAGCATTGAGGTTAGCTGCGATCGTACAGGACGCATCACATTGAATGACCGTATCGTCACCCAAGCGAATCTTGGTCGTGAGGTTATTTTTAGTGGCGCGTTCACGACCTTCCATATTCGCGGACAGAATCCGCCGCGGCCTGATCGTGATTCTCCCCAAACGCGCGCCATTCTGGAAGCCCTTCGCCAACTCGGTCTGTAAGTTGTATCCAAAATCTATTTACACTATTCACAGCTTGTTCACACCTACGGTCCATGCCCCTGTTCTGCTCGAGGAAACTCTCGTGCTGTTGGCTCCACGTAGTTCTGGTAAGTACTTAGATTGCACGTTTGGTGGCGGAGGTCACACCACGGCGATTTTAACGCGAACAGCTGGAGCTCACGTCACCGCACTCGATCAAGATCCAGAGGCGGTAGATCGTGCTGCGGAGATCACGAGCCGCTTCCAGGAATGTTTTTCGTTTTACCCAATTAATTTTCGTC
>DNHH01000103.1:21902-29339 GCA_003485955.1 Opitutia bacterium | reverse complement strand
CCTTGACCGCGTCCCGGGGTCTTTCGACGGTGTTTTGATGGACATAGGGGTGTCTTCACACCAGCTCGATACGCCAGGACGCGGTTTCTCTTTCCGTAATGATGGTCCTGCTGATATGCGGATGGATACCACGTCTGGGCGTTCGGCTGCTGAATTTCTCGAGTCGGCTAGCCGTGAAGAAATTGAAGAAGCTATTCGTGATTATGGTGAAGAGCCTCGCTGGCGACGCGTGGTCGGCGCGATACTCGCAGCAAGGGGTACAGGTAAACTTTCGCGTACCGCATCGCTGGCTGAGCTTATCGCTCAAGCAGCACCACCTCCACCTGGCCCGCGTGGGAATCATCCCGCTACGCGTTCATTTCAAGGTATCCGCATCGCGGTGAATGATGAATTAGGCGCCCTTGAAGAAGCGCTACCAAAAGCATTTGCCGCCTTATCCACAGGCGGTGTGTTAGCCGTCATTGCTTTTCACTCTTTGGAAGACCGGATCGTGAAGCGTTATTTTAATGAAATGAGTGGTCGTCCTGTTGACCGTGATGACTCGCGCACACAAGACCAGCGAGTCGTTCAAGCTGAGTTGCTAACACGTAAACCAATCTCGGCGACAGAAGCTGAAACTCAAATTAACCCTCGGAGCCGTTCTGCCCGGCTTCGTGCCATTCGCCGCCTCACTCGATGAGTTCACTGCGTTCATGGGCAGTCTTTTTCGTATTTGCGACGATTGCCCTGGGCGTTGTGGGTGTGGTTGTGATGATGCAGGTGCGGCTGCAAGCCGATGAAGTCGGTCAACGTATTCGTCGGATTGAAAGAACCACTGAAGAGCGCCGAAAAGAGTTAGCCTATATTGAGCGCGAGCGGAGCAAGGCCCAAGACGTACTAAGTCTTGAGCGACGTGTGGGCGAAGACCTGCGTCCACCTGAGCCAACTCAGGTTATTTGGGTACGACCTGCTTTTGTACATCCAGCTACGAGTGCGATCCTAAATCCACGCATGGCTGCACTGGATAGTGCGGTGCGAGAACCTGTCGATCAAGGCGGGGGTGTCCTACGATGAGCCTGACTCACGCCAGGCGTTTTCGATTCCACGCCTTGGTGTGCCTCGTCTCGTTAGGATTCGGCGCACTTCTTTGGAAGTTGGTACAACTTCACGCGATTGATGGGCCGCGGTTGCGTGCCCATGCGATTGAAGCGCGCCGCGAAGTTACCAAGCACCCCAGTCGTCGAGGTGAGATTCGGGATCGTCAGGGAAATCTTCTTGCTGCTTCGGATACGGTTTGGGATGTCGGCATCGATCCGCAATGCGTTTTGCCTGAAGACCGTGGGCGTGCTGTCGAGATAGCAAAGCTGCTGAATATCCCAACGTCTAAAGTCGTGATGGCGATGTCGGAGTCGAGTCGTTGGCGTGAACCCACAACTCCTGATGGTACACGTCGCGAGGTGCGCTGGATTGTTCTCTCCAAGGAAGTCAATGAAACCTCTAAACGTGCGATAGAGGCTTTCCGTATTAAGGCGCTCTATTGCGAAGAGAAATTCCGCCGGACGTATCCGCAGGGCTCTCTCGCTGCTCATGTTGTCGGCTATATCAATCAAGATGGTGATGCGGTGAGTGGCGTGGAGAAATCGTTTAATGACTTATTACACGGCCAGGATGGCTGGATTGAGTCTGAGCGTGATGGTCGTCGTCGCGAAGTCGTTGCCCGACGATTGCGGGATGTCCCTGCAGTCAACGGTCAGACAATCGAATTAACCATCGACTCCGTCATTCAGAGTTTTTGTGAACAAGAATTATCTGAAGTCGTCGCAGCTTATCAGCCTAAAGGTGCCGTGGTAATTGTCAGTGAGCCGCGCACGGGTAAGATTCTAGCATTAGCATGTTCACCAACTTTTGATTTAAACCGTTACTCTGATCGCAAGGCTTCACCGCTGGATTCGCAGCGCAACCGAGCTTTAGCAGATCTGTATGAGCCCGGCTCAGTTTTTAAAATCGTTACGATAGCGGGCGCTCTACAAGCAGGCATTATTACGCGTCGTTCAGTTTTTAACTGTTCGTCTGATATCGTACCGTATCGCGGCCGCATGGTTTCGATGCCGGCAGATTCTCACCACATGGGCTCAGCGGATATTAGTCGGATTGTCAGTGAGTCTTCGAATCGCGGCACCGTCCAGGTTGGTATGCGTTATGCAGAATCATTGGGGGAAGCTCGCTACTTTGAACTCATCCACGCTTTTGGATTTGGAGACGAAACCGGTATTGCCTGTAACGGGGGTGAAGTCCGTGGTTTATTAAGTCCGGTTTCCCGGTGGGACGGTTTAACGATTTCGCGACTACCGATGGGGCACTCCATCAGCGTGACACCCATCCAGATGCACATGGCAATGTCGGCGATTGCTGCAGACGGCTTGTTGATGCGGCCATTGATTGTTGGCCGGGTTTTAAACCCTGATGGCTCAATTTCGGTTGAATACAGTCCGAGAATTCATGGCCGGGCAGTCTCTGCGGGGGCCGCGCATGAACTCGCTGATTTACTGCGTGCGGTTTGTTCAAAGGAAGGCACTGCACCGGATGCAGCGATTCCTGGTTACGATGTCGCTGGTAAAACCGGGACAACCCAGAAGCTTGTCGACGGACGTTACTCGACAACCAAGCACGTTGCATCTTTCTCAGGATTTTTCCCTGCATCTAATCCACGTATTGCCATCACAGTGGTGGTGGATGAGCCGAATATGCCAGGGGTTGCCTATGGCGGTAAAGTTTCTGCACCTATTTTCCGTCGGATTGCCGAGCGGTGTATTAAACGGTTAGAAATTCCCCCCGTGTCGACTGCGCCAACCCGCAGTTTTGCTGAACGATGAGTGCAGCCCACGCTACTATGGAGCATGCGTCTCTGACGACGCTTCTCAAAGGTATACCGACTTTAGGTCGATCCGGAATGTGGCATAATCGCATTACTGCTATTGTTACGGATAGTCGACGCATGGTGCCGGGAGCGCTTTTTTTTGCACTCGATGGTATCCGTTCGCAGGGGCACGCATTTGTGAATGAGGCAGTTGCTCGCGGAGCTGCCGCTATTATTTCTGCACACCCGGTTGAGGGTATACCTGGGGCCGATGCGGCGCAAGTTGCGGAACCGCGTAAGGTTTTAGCCGAAGTCTCGCGGCGTTTTTATGGGCATCCCGAAACAGCGTTACGTTTAGCCGCTGTCACGGGTACCAACGGGAAAACAACCGTAACGACGTTGTTGCGCCATTTACTTGAGCAAGCCGAACACAAGTCTTGGGGGCTCATTGGAACGGTACGTTACCAATTAGGTGCGCGCTCCATTCCCTCTTACAAGACAACCCCTGAGTCAGCGGATTTAGCAATATTCTTTAGGCAAATGGTCGACGCCGACTGTGTCGGTGCATGTTTAGAAGTAAGTTCTCATGCACTCGAGCAAGACCGTGTGCATGGGTATCATTTCTCTGTCGCAGCATTTACCAATCTCACGCGCGACCATATCGACTACCACGGCGACCTCGTGCGCTACTTACAAGCCAAAGCGCGCCTGTTTGATGGATCACTGGGTGTGCGTCCGCACACGGTCGTCTTAAATGCGGATGACCCAGCGAGCGCTGAATTAGCCCGATTAGCAGCCCCATCCGTTGTGCTGACATTCGGCTTGAATGCGGGGTGTGATTTGCAGGCGAGAACGACTGCATTAACCTTAGAAGGGGCTTCATTTGAGGTAACCTGGAAAGGTCGCACCGCCAGTTTCACTTCACGTCTTCCGGGTACCTATAATGTCTCTAATGTTCTTTGTGCCCTCGGCTGCGCTGCTGCGCTCGGGCATGATCCGCTCGCACTCGCTGCGGCGGTAGAATCTTTCCCCGGCGTTTCTGGGCGCATGGAACGGGTTGAAGCCGGACAAGCTTTTCCTGTCTTTGTAGACTACGCCCATACCGATGATGCGTTGCGCAATGCCCTTGGCATGCTGCGTGCAATTACGCCAGGCCGCGTACTTTGCGTGTTTGGTTGTGGTGGCAATCGTGATCGCGGCAAGCGGCTGGTGATGACTCAAGCGGTGGCCGAACTTGCACACCGTGCTTGGGCGACGGCGGATAACCCACGCCGTGAATCACTGGAAGTTATCTTTGATGACATGCGGCCGGGTGCAGGCGCCACGGGTGTCATGGAATTTGTTGCGGATCGTCGTGAAGCGATAGCACGTGCCTGTGCAGAGGCAAAGAGCGGCGACTGTGTCCTGATTGCGGGTAAGGGGCACGAAACAACTCAAGAATTTGCAGAAACTGTTGTGCCCTTTGACGACCGTCAGGTCGCCCGCGACGTCTTGCGTAACCTTCAATTACGTCGTTCTTAAGATGCCGAACTTCGATTCTACATTACTTGCGTCGTGGTCTTCTGGACAATGGGTAGGCGAGGCCCCGTCCCGCATCACTGGATTCGGTAATGATACGCGTGTGCTTTCAACGGGGGACGTTTTTGTCGCCCTACGCACCGCCCGCCGCGATGGACATGATTTTCTCCATGATGCGCGAACACACGGCGCATCATGTGCGTTGGTTTCACGCAAGGTCGTCGACCCCTTGCCGCAACTAGTGGTGGATGATACGCTTCTTGGCTTACAACGTGTTGCCTTAGCGTGGCGCTCTACCCTCAAGATGCCTTTTGTGGGGGTGACGGGAAGCGTTGGAAAAACTTCCGTGAAGGAAATGCTACGGCAAACACTCGGCGCCCGTGTGTATGCAACTCAGGCGAATTTAAATAACACCCTGGGTGTGCCGTTGGCGATTTTGCAGGCAGACCCAGCACTTCACGATGCAGCCGTTATTGAAGTCGGCATGAGTGAGCCGGGTGAACTTGCCATTTCTGCGCGCGTGTTGCGTCCAGATGTTGCCGTCGTAACGAATGTTCGCGCGGCCCATCTTGAGGGCTGTGGCTCCATTGACGGTGTTGCGCAGGAGAAGTCTGAATTAATCCGTGCACTCTCGAGGGACGGTGAAGCGTTCATTTTGGCAGAGACACTTCAATTCAAAGCATTTGATGATCTGCGTGGGCTGTGTGTCGCGCTTTGTGAGGATGGAAAGAGTGCGCCCGACGGCGTACGTCGTACGGCTCGTTATAGCCTAATGTCGGTCAACCAAGGGTGGCGCTTACAGATTCGTGATCCAGAGCTGGGTGAATTAAGTGTCGAACTTGGGCCCATTTCACAGGGCCAAGGCTACAACGCTGCATTAGCTGGGCTCGCAGCTTTACGATCTGGCGCAAAGTCTGCCGACATCGCTAAGGCGCTTTCTGCTTGGCGACCACTTTCGGGAAGAGGCTCGGTCCACGATTTTTTAGGACACCCGCTGTATATCGACTGTTACAATGCGAGCCCAGCTTCATTGGCTGATGCTGCACAGACTTTTGTGCGTCAAACAAAAGGTCCGCGTCTCTTTGTCTTAGGCGGTATGGCCGAGTTGGGTGTCGAATCCATTCGGCTTCATCAAGATGCGGGTCGCGCTTTGCCGCTTAGCCCAGGCGACCATGTTATTGTTTATGGCGGTGATGCCCCTGCGCTCGCTGCGGTCTGTGGCGGACGCGTTGCCGCGAATCACGCTGAGTTAGCTGCGGCCATTCAGGCTCACCGTGGACCTATTTTATTAAAGGGAAGTCGTGCGCACGCCCTTGAACGTGCACTGCCGGAAGCACTCCGGAAAACCTTAGGATTCCACTGAGATGCTTTACCGTTTAACCGAACTTGAAAAACTCTGGGGGCCTTTCCGGCTCTTCGATTACCTGTCGGTGCGCATGATCTTTGCCTTCATCACGGCACTCGTGATTGGGCTGGCTCTTTCTGGACCTATCCTGCGTGCATTAGCGAAGCTTCGTCAACCCGAGCGCGATGCGCGTCTGATGGGTGAGCTCGCGAAGCAAGGAGGACTAGTCCCGACGATGGGAGGGTTGTTGATTGCCGCAGCGATGCTGCCTGCAGTGCTGCTTTGGGTTAAATGGAATCTACTCGTGATAGCGGCATTGATTGCCCTCATCGGTATGGGCGCGATTGGTTGGTATGATGATTGGCTAAAGATTCGTCATGGCAGTGCTGATGGTATTTCCGCTCGTCGGAAATTAGGACTTCAATTTGTGGTAGCGGCATTGGCATTCGGCGTGCTGCTACTGGATACGAGTCGACAATTGATGATGGCAGAAATTTGGGTGCCTGTGCTGAAGCAACCGATTTGGTCCCCAGGGGTATTCGGTCTTTCACTGGCAAGCGTGCTCTGTGTGGCGGGCATTTTCTTCTCACTTGTTGCGGTAGGCTCCTCGAATGCCGTCAACTTAACGGACGGGCTTGATGGACTTGCGATTGGTTGTGTGCTCACGACAACCTTGGTTCTGGGTGTCGTTGCTTACTTGGTGGGTGACATTCGTCACGCCGAATACCTGCAACTTCGACATGTGATTGGTGCCGGCGAACTCGGTGTACTTTGCTGTGCCTTGGCGGGTGGTGCCTTAGTCTTCCTTTGGCACAATGCCTCACCGGCTACTATTTATATGGGGGATGTCGGCGCCCTTGGTGTTGGCGGATTCCTTGGCGTGACCGCGTGTGTGATCCATCAACCGTTTCTTTTAGCGATCGCTGGGGGTGTCTTCGTGGTCGAAGCAACTTCTGTCATTCTTCAGGTCGCCTATTTTAAGAAGACGGGCGGGAAGCGTTTATTCCTGATGACGCCCATTCATCACCACTTTCAGAAACTTGGCTGGCCGGCGACCAAGGTCGTTGTCCGCTTCTGGATCCTCTCACTTCTCTGCGGCCTGCTCGGGTTGCTTTCACTCAAAGTCCGATGATTGAGTTGCCCGAAATTCTACTCCGCCGACTGAATCGTCCTGCCGCGATTTTGGGTACAGGTGTGAGCGGGCGTGCGATTGATGAAGCGCTTCAAGCGGCTGGAAAGTCAGCGATAAGTTATGATGAGCGTGGTCCGCATGCTACCTTCGGGGCTACGGAAGCTGCCAGCCATGACCTAGTCGTCATCAGTCCTGGTTTTGCACAAACCCATCCCTGGCTTCTCGCGGCGCGACGTGCGGGGTGCCTCTGTCTTTCTGAGTTGGATTTTGGTGCATTACTCTGGGATGGACCGGCGGTTGCGGTGACGGGCACCAATGGGAAGACTACCTTAGTTGATTTCTTGGCTTTTGCCCATAAACGAGCCGGACAAAATGCTATCGCCTGTGGGAATGTTGGGCTGCCCTTAACTGCTGTTGCTTTAAATTCATCGGTGGCCGGATTGTTGCCGATTGTTGAAGTCAGTTCGTTCCAGGCTGAAGATCTTCGGCACTTTTCGCCTGAAGCAGTTATTTGGTCGAACTTTGATGAAGATCATCTGGATCGGCATGGTGACGTGGAAACATATTTCCGCGCTAAGCATAAACTCGTCGAACGTCTACTTCCGG
>DNHH01000103.1:12011-21771 GCA_003485955.1 Opitutia bacterium | reverse complement strand
TGGATCGGCATGGTGACGTGGAATCATATTTCCGCGCTAAGCATAAACTCGTCGAACGTCTACTTCCGGCTGGACCATTGATTGTGGGAGTTTCGGTAGCTGAAGCAGCCAAGACATTTGGGATTAGCCTTCCGGAGGAGACAATTATCGCCCGCCGTGAAGACGTGACGGATTCGATTCCAGTAGGTTCGCCGTTTGACAGTTGGCCGCAGCGCGAGAACTGGGCTTTGGCGGCCGCTTACTGGAAGGCGCGCGGACTTCCGTTGGAGACACTGGAAGGCGCTGCACGTATTTTCCGACTTTCACCGCACCGTCTACGCAAGGTAGCCGAAGCTGGCTTGGTAGAGTTTTGGAACGACTCTAAGGGTACTAATTTCCACGCAACGCTGGCCGCTCTCCATGAATTCACATCTCCAGTTCGCTGGATTGGCGGAGGTAAATGGAAGGGCGGGGACATGCGACGTTTTGCCGAGCGACTCTCGGGCGTGATTGAATCTGCTTTCTTAGTCGGTGAAACCGGACCTGAGCTGCATGCTTTATTCCAAGAACTGGGACGTCCCAGTAAAGTCTATGGAACGCTGGAGGAGGCGACACTTGCGGCTGCCCGCGATGTGGCTCAGCGCACCGTTGTTTTACTAAGTCCAGGCTTTTCCAGCTTCGACATGTTCCGCGGCTATGCCGAGCGCGGTCTCGTCTTTGAGCGTGCAGCCCATGGCTTGGCTCAAAAATCCCGATAAATTTCCACCAGGAATACCAAACACACATAACCAAATACATACTACCATGAGACCCATGCTCACCATCAGTGCCGTTGTGCTTCTGCACCTCGGAATTATCGCCGTACTTGTCGGCGTTAATGGCTGCCGAACCACTACCGGCTACGAGAAGGACGGCAATCTCGGTGCCTACGTCGGCGTTGCCGGCGCAAGCGCTGCCTCGTCGTCCTCTGCCCCTACTTTAGGGGGCATGAACGAAGTACCTAAACCAATGTCGGTAACAGGTAAGCCTGCGGGCGCTGTTGTTCAGGCAGTTGGTAAAGGTGGTACCCATACTGTCGTCGCCAATGAATCCCTTTGGGTCATTGCCCGCCGTGAAGGTGTGAGCATCGATGCAATTTGTGCGGTGAATAACATCGAACAGAATACAGTCCTCCGTGTCGGTCAAAAGATTGTCATTCCTGATGGTTCAACACCTGTGCCAGCTCGCAAAACAACGACTGCAAAATCGACAGGTTCATCCGCTCCTTCTGCGCCTGCGGGTCCTTCGCCTCTGGCCGCACCGGCAGGAGGTTTTGGTGGCTTCGGTGGCGTTCCTGCGGTTGCACCCGAAGAGCCAAAGGCTCCTTCACCTGCACCCGAAGAGAAGAAGCCCGTCGCACCTGCTGCGTCGACTTCACCTCTGGCGGCTCCTGCGGGAGGCTTTGGAGGCTTCGGCGGCGCTCCAGCTGCACCAGCCCCGACACGCTAATCGTTAGCGACGCGTATGGTGTTTAAGGCCGAACAAGGTAGCAGGACCCAAGGGGTCGTCCGTGCTACCTTGTTCGTCCCTTTCTTGGTCGCTGCGTTAGCGATATTCGGACTGATCGCACTGTATAGTGCGGGCTACTCGATGTCGCTGCGCGAGCCGACTGCGGCGGTCACGCGCCAACTTATTTACGTTCCCATCTCATTATTCATGGGATGGCTTGCTTGGCGCGTCGACCTCGACGCATTGCGTGCGGTTAGATGGTACGTGTTGGGTGCAGTAATGTTTTTGCTGTTACTTGCACGTACTCCCGGCATCGGAAGAATGGTCAACGGTTCTTGGCGCTGGATTGATTTCGGATTTTTCCGATTACAGCCCTCTGATCTAGCAAAAATAGCTATGGTCATTGTTTTGGCTGACTTACTCGCTCGGATGCAGCGTCGAACATTGCCTTACCGTGGCAATTTTTGGCACTTTAGTTCGCGCGAGCCCTATTTGTTTACGCCCCGCGGTTGGGGGGATTTGAAAGAAGGATTTCTTGAGCCTATTGGTGCTGTCTTACTGGTCTGCGCTGGCATTGCTCTTGGACCGGATCTTGGGACGATTGTTTTGTGCTGTGCGGTCGGTGCGGCGATGCTCTTTGTGTGCGGCGCGCGTATGTCCTACTTGGCAACAGCGTTCGTCATCGCAGGTGCAGCATTTACGTTCTTGGTGTTGAATTGGGAAAATCGCATGCGTCGTTTCATGTCGTTCATGGATCCCGAAGGTCGACAAGGTGATGAAGCCTACCAGCTTTTCCAAGGGATGTTGGCGTTTGCCTGTGGAGGGATTATGGGTGTGGGTCCTGGCAATGGCATGCAACAGCGTGCGTATCTTCCGGAAGCCCATACAGACTTCGTATTTACGATTATTGGAGAAGAGTGGGGTTTGCTGGCGACGGCCCTTGTCGCGCTAACTTACTTAGCTATCTTCCTAATTGTGATGCGGGAGCTTCGTCGGTGCACGGACCTATTTCGTTTCGCCGTAGCTTTGGGCTGCTCGCTCTTTCTTACATTACAAGCGCTGGTTAACATGTTAGTCGTCACTGGCTTGTTGCCCACGAAAGGCATCGCATTGCCCTTTATTAGTTACGGTGGCACCAATCTCGTGGTTTCTGGGATGCTGGTTGGGTTGATGCTAAATGCTTTGCGCGATCAAGGAAGGACAGTGGTTAAACCCATTATTCAACAATGAGTAGAGTCCTTTTGGCATGTGGTGGCACGGGTGGTCATCTCGCCCCGGGTATTGCATTGGCCGAAAAACTCCATGCACGTGGCGTGGAGACATTACTTTTGGTGAGTCGAAAGACTGTCGATTCGCGCATGCTTGCGCGCTACCCGCACCTGCAGTTCCGAGCCGGTCGTGGACGTGGATTTGGCCCAAGTCTACTCGACCGTATTTTATTTCTACCTTCAATGGTGTGGGCATTGCTGGATGCACTGTGGGTTGTTGTGCGCTTTAGGCCCAATGCGCTAGCTTGTTTCGGTGGATTTATGTCCGTGGGCCCAGCGATCGCATGTTGGCTGGCGCGCGTTCCTGTTCACTTGCACGAAGCAAACATGCGCGCCGGAAAAGCCATTCGCTGGTTAGTGCCATTGGCTACGAGCGTGCATGCGCCACCCGCCACGGGTTTACGCAGTAAGTATTTACGGTCGGGTGGATTTCCTCTCCGTGCAGAGATTCAGCCGATGTCGGTTGATCAAGCACGCGGCGAACTTCATTTTCCAATATCGGGTAAACTTATACTCGTGGTTGGAGGTAGCCAGGGTGCGAACGCACTTACGCGTTGGGTCGAGGCATCCGCACCTGCTTTAGCAAAGTTAGGGTGTCATGTGCTCTGTCTAACTGGGCCGAACGGAAGCGAGCGTAGTGAGCAGTATGGTGAAGCAGTGATTCGCTATGTGCCTTTCTGCGACCGAATGGCAGCTGCATATTCCGCGGCTGATATCGTCGTAAGTCGTGCTGGTGCAGGCACGCTTGCCGAGCTGGCTGCTTGTCGCACTCCCGCAATCCTTGTTCCTTATCCGCGTGCTGCAGATGATCACCAAACAGCGAATGCCCGCGCCCGTGAAGTCGTCGGCGCTTCGCTACTTTGTCCTGAGAGTGAGCTCTCTGGTTTGTTGCCAGTAATTGAGCGCCTCATGGCACAGCCGTATTTGCTCACGCAGATGCGTGAAGCCTTGGTGCGCGAGCACCTGCTCAATCGATGGGATGATTTGGTTGATGATATTGTCTTGGGCGTCCGCCGGGAGGCTTCATTATGAGTTCGTCACGCTCAGCTTGGATGTTGGGTGCGGGCGGAATGGGTGTTGGACCCTTAGCAATCTATCTCAAAAGCGAAGGCTGGGATGTACGCGGTTGCGATGATGCCATGGGTGGTCCGATGGCTGCACAGCTGGCGACTGCCGGCATTCCTTTGCAGGCGAGTTTAGAAACAGGAAATTGGACGCCTCAGCTCGTTGCGCATACCAGTGCCATCAAGACGGGTCATCCATTGCGTGAACAAGCTGTGAAGGCCAACTGTCGCATTATGCGTCGCGGTGAACTTTTAGCTGAACAGGCAAGTGGTCGCCGTTTGGTAGCGATTTGTGGGAGTCATGGGAAAACCACGACCTGTGGAATGGTCATTACCGCGTTAACCGCCGCCGGTGCAGACTTTGGTTATGTGCTTGGGGGGCTTTTCCGTGATCCGTCGTTAGCGCCTGCTCGTGCGACAACTAGCTCCGACTGGCTCGTTGCTGAAGTCGATGAAAGCGACGGGACAATTGGCGGATTTTCTCCTGAAGTGACCGTCGCAGTTAATCTCGATTGGGATCATCCTGATTATTATCGAACCGAAGCAGACCTTGAGCGTGTCTTTGCCGAACTTTTCCAACGTACACGTAGTCTTATTCTTATCCCGCATGGCAATGCCCGGCTACATCGTCTAACACAGGGTGTGACGGCCCGTGTGCTCACGGTGGGCGAGGGCGGTGACTTTGATTTACGTGTTGTTGCCGCTACGCACGGAAGTTCGGATGTCGAAGTTGGCGGACTTTGGGCTAAAGGAAAATTAACATTACCGGTTGCCGGATCATTTAACCGTATGAATGCAGGCTTCGCCCTCGCAGTGGCGCAGCACGTTGCAGGGCAAGTCGGCGCAGCACCTTTAGGTGCATGGACAGGCATCCGTCGGCGACAAGACACACTTTTCGAGCGGCCAGGCTTGCGCGTATTGGCTGATTATGCGCATCACCCAACAGAAATCGCTGCGTTACTCGGTCTCTTGCGAGAAACGCATTTAGGAAAGCTCATTGTTGTTTTCCAGCCCCATCGCCATACGCGGACACGTCAATATGCAACGGCATTCCGGGAGGCACTATCTGTTGCCGACACCGTAATAGTTTTACCCGTTTATGCAGCCGGAGAAGCTCCTTTAGAAGGCGGCAGTTCGGAAAGTATTCTTTTAGGCGCAGGGGTTGATAAATTCCAGCTCGTGCAAAATCGAACTGAACTGCCACGTATGCTGCAGACGTGCATCAAAGACAGCGACGCGGTGGTAGCTTTTGTTGGCGCAGGTGACATCGAAAAAGACGCAACTTCCTTTGCGCGCGATTGCTGGCGGGCTCCGGTTGCGCCGCATGCCCCCGCAGACTTTGCGAATCGTGTAACACCTTTCCTGTCCTCTCTGACCGTGCTTCGCCGTCATGAACCGTTGGCACGGCGTGTGACCTGGGGCGTAGGCGGAGTCGCAGAATGGTATGCAGAGCCAGCAACCGTTGAGGACTGCGTGGCATTGCTGCGTGCGGCGGCCGAATGTGATTTGCCCGTCTTTACGCTTGGTCGTGGTTCAAACCTTCTGGTGACTGATGATGGCTATGCCGGATTAGTGATCCATCTTTCGACAGAGCACTGGGGGGCGGTGCGTAAAGTCGACGATTTACGGCTACACGTGGGAGGAGGCGTGCGCCTGAAAGAGCTTTGTGGATTCGCTGCACGGGAAGGACTGGCCGGATTCGAGTTTCTTGAAGGTATCCCCGGTACGGTTGGTGGTTCTTTGCGGATGAATGCCGGGGCAATGGGTAGCTGGATTTTTGACCGAGTTGAATCGATAGAATGGCTCGGGCTCGACGGGCATGTGCGTACGGCAAAGCGATCGGCATTCGATGCCACCTATCGCGATTGCCCACAACTCCACGGGGCGGTAGTACTTTCTGCGGTTCTGATTGCAGAGGGTCGAGATGATCCAAGTAGCATCCGTGCGAAGATGGAGAAGATGTCTGCGCAACGACGTGCAACGCAACCACGTGAAGCGAGTGCGGGTTGCGTCTTCCGCAATCCACCTGCCGACAAGGCTGGTCGTCTTATTGAGATGAGTGGACTTAAGGGCGACATCCAAGGTGGTGCCAAAGTTTCCCCCATCCATGCTAACTTTATTGTAAATACAGGCGAAGCCACCGCCGCAGATATCCTTTTACTTCTGCGTCGCGTGCGTGGGGTGGTTAAGGCTGAGCGTGGGATTGAACTTGAACCTGAAATTATCGCACTTGGGAAAGAATGGAGGGATTTGTTATGAGTCAGCGCGAACTTATCATTCTGTGTGGCGGCCGTTCATCCGAGCGCGAGGTATCGCTCCGTTCGGGTGCAGCGGTGGCACAGGCCTTACCGGGCTCACGCCTAGTGACTTTAGAGTCTGACGCTTTACCGGAATGGTTAGATGCTAAACAGCACGTTGTTTTGCCAATGCTGCATGGTGGATGGGGTGAAGGCGGTCAGTTGCAGGCTGAGTTGGAAGCTCGCGGCATTTCTTTTGCAGGTTCGGGTGCTGCTTCTAGCCGGCTGTGCATGGACAAGGTGGCGACAAAGGCAAAGTTGCGTGCAGCAGGTTTACCCGTTGCCGATGAAATTTCATTTGATGGCGCTTCGCCGCCAACGGTCGAAGTTTTGTTAGGCCGTCTTGGACCAATCATTTTTGTAAAACCTGTTGATCAAGGGAGTAGCGTTGGTTTGCACCGTGCGGAAGGGCAGGCGCAAGTTCAGCATGTGTTGAGCTCTTTGGGTTCGGGTCGCTGGATGGCGGAGCCGAATCTTTCGGGGCGCGAGTTAACGGTGGGCTTGCTTGATGGTAAAGCCTTGGCGGTTGTCGAAATTGTATCTCCCAGTGGCGTGTATGATTATCACAGCAAGTATGCACCTGGTGGATCGCAGCATATTGCCCCAGCGATTCTTTCGCCTGAAATAACCGCCAAGATTTTAAAAGCAGCCGAAGAAGCTTTCCAGGTTTGTGAATGTCGTGATTTTGCACGGGTAGATATCATTCTCTCACCAACAGGTGCCTTCCATATTTTGGAGATTAACACATTGCCCGGTATGACTGAAACGAGTCTGCTTCCCGACTGTGCAGCGTGTTGTGGAATCTCTTACGTCGAACTGGCCTCACGGATGTCCCGTGGTGCCATCAAACGGGTTAACCCTGCCTCCTAATGTTCACCGCTTTTCTTCGTCGGTTATTTGGATTTGACCATCGCGAGGCTTACCGTGGCCCGGATGACCGTGACTGGCGTCGTTTTGTGCCGCAAGATGTGCAACGCGTACCGCAAACGGCGACAGGACGTCGACGGGTTGCGCGTTCTTGGATTTCCGGAACCTTCGTCGGGATATTTTTCATCCTTCTTATTGCCTTGGTTTGGTTTGCCTTAGATAGCGAAGGCGGACCAGCGAACACGGTTGCGATTCGCTTCCGCACCGATGGCTTCTTGCCCGACAGCGTCGCTCGACGTGCGGTCTCACCCGTTGGTGCAGAAGGCGCTCAAGACGTCGCCACCATTCGGCAAGCACTTGAAGCCGAGCCACAGGTGCTTTCAGCTAAAGTACGTCGCTTGGGTAATGGTACAATCGATATTGATCTCCATGAGCGCTTGGCCGTCGGCCGATTGGAAGTTATGCAAGCAGATGGCAAACCTCAGTTACGTCTTTTAGGTTCCGATGGAGTTCCCTTCGTCGGTGTTGGTTATCCGCAACAAGCCGTTCGTAATCTTCCAGCGGTTATTGATTTACCACCAGACGTACACCGTGAAGGCGTTAAATCAGGTGCGCTCGAGCTTGCGGCGGTATTTCTTGCGGCGGCGCGTACAGGCTATCCACAGATACACCGAGATTGGGAATCTATTTCTTTACGGGATTGTTTTGATGGTCGTGCGGATATCTCGGGGGCTTCTTTGCGGGTGCGTATTCGCCCGGCCTCTCAGCCTCTTGATCGTGCGGCCTTAACGGAGGTTGTGTTTTCGAATGCCGAGTGGGCTAGAGAGTTGTCACTTTATGCTGGGCTGGATATTGATAGAGTTCTTCGCCGCCCGGGTATGAACGCGCCTTCATACGTTTTGAAACTTCACATTCGTAACCGCTCACAACCTGGATCGGCTACGATTGAACCCCGCCTTGTACCCACTTCTTCCCGATGAAAGCTAAGACTTCTACCGCCCCTGGGCGTATTGCCGCTCTTGATATTGGCACACATAAGACCGTCGTCTTGGTTGGCCAGATTGTTGACCGGCGTGTTCGTCTCCTTGGATTTGGAGAGCGCCGAACCGAAGGTGTTGTTAAAGGGGTTGTGCAAGATCTTGAGCGCTTAACCGAGTGTGTACACCATGTGATTGCCGATGCTGAACGTAGTTCAAGCGTTCCCTTGCATGATCTCTATGCTTCTGTGAATGGACCGATGGTTGATGGTGAGCGGGTAAAGGGTATGATGCCTGTGCCTGGTCGCGATCGACGTGTCACTGCCGCTGATGTTGAGGCCGCTAATGTTTCAGCCCGACGGATTGAGCCGCCACCTGGCCGCTATACCCTTCTTTATATGCGCCAGCCAACGTTGTTGGATGGCAAACAGGTTGCAAATCCGGTCGGCATGGTGGGCGAGCGACTAGAGGTGAATTTCTGGCGAGTGACGCATGAGGACAGCACGCTCCGACAGCGCGTTGGTATGATTAATGGAATGGCTTTACACCTTCGTGACTTCTTGTTGGGAAGTCACGCTTCAGGTTGTTCAGTTGTGAGCGAGGCAGAGAAACGCACGGGCTGCTTGGTGATTGATTTTGGTGCCGGTACGACGAATTGGATCCTTTATTACCGTGAGCATATTTTGTGCGCGGGGTGCATCTCGGTTGGCGGTGAGCACGTTACCAATGACCTCTGTTCAGCCCTGCGTGTGCGTCGTGAGTTTGCCGAAGAAGTGAAGTTGCGTTACGCGAGTGCGATTCACCGTCCGGAAGACGCTAATCTGACCATCTTAAAAGAAGGTGCTGTCGGGGGTGATCAGCAATTTAACCGCGGCACCATCAACCTGGTTACGTCTGTGCGGATTCGTGAAATTCTCGAACAAGTTCAGCAAGATATTCAGACGCGGATGCGGGCGATTTTCGGACGTGACGTCGAAGTGACCCCTGCTTTATTGCCATCCGGTGTCATTCTAACGGGTGGTGCTTCGCAGTTGGCGGGTCTCGCAGAAGCAACCACCCAAGTTTTGAGTTTGCCTGCGCGCCTCGGTGTGCCGGTTACTGAGGCAGAAGCCTTGCGGAAGCCTGAGTATGCATGCGTTCTTGGTATTATGGCTGCTGCCTTGGTGAATGAAGCTCCGCCCCGTCGTCAGCCGCGCGGTATTTGGGCTCAATTCCGCGCGCTTTTCCGCCTCTAAAATGTCTGCCGAACAACCTATTCTACTCGTGGGTGTAGGCGGCGCCGGTTGCGCGCTTGTTGGGCAATTAAGCAACACGATGCCGCCGGGCATTCGAACTTTGGCAGTGGATGCCGATGCCTCTTCGTTGGCGAATTGTGGTGTGGCCGATCAAGTTCAAATTGGACGAGCGGTCTTGCGAGGTTTGGGTGCAGGTGGGGAGGCAAAGATGGGTGCTTCTGCTGCCGAAGCTGATTTGGCAGAGTTACGCCGCTGGTTGGTTGGGCCAGCCGTTGTCGTATTTGTCACCGGACTCGGTGGCGGTGTCAGTGGTGGCGCGACGGGTGTGCTCGCTTCTTTAGCCGCGGAAGCAGGTGCCGTAGTCCTTGGATTAGTGACATTGCCTTTTACGCATGAAGGCGAGCATCGGCAAAGTTCAGCCCGTGATGCTCTCGTCGCGATTAACTTAAAGGCTCACGGTGTGGTGGTTTTGCGGAATGATGATCTTTTGCAATTGGTAAAGCCAGAGGCCCCCGCGACAGAGATGTTTGCAGAAACACGTCGATGGATGGGCTCTGCTTTAGAATCCCTCTCTGGTTTTTTTGC
>DNHH01000103.1:8711-11831 GCA_003485955.1 Opitutia bacterium | reverse complement strand
TCTGGTTTTTTTGCACCTGGTGCATTGATGCCCCTCGACCCAGGAGCATTGCGGGCGCTGTTTCCTTCGCTCGGCTGTTTAACAATTTTTTCGACAGCTGAAGGTGAAGGCGCCACTGCCGTAGTTACAGCTGCTCGGGCGGCATTGGCATCCCCGCTTTTACCTCATGGGCCAGAAGCTGTACGTATGGATCATTTATTGGTGCAAGTCATCGGCGGGCCCTCTCTGACTACTGGGGACTGTCAGGCTGCCGTCGCTCTCTTGCGGGCTGAACTTGGCGGTGACCGCGTGACGCTTTTGGGTGCACGTATGGATGGTACCCTCGAGGGTAAGGCCCGTGTTTCTGTGCTGGGTGCATCGCCGCCAGCACCTCCGGGTAAAGTTAAAGCCGTAAAAGGTAAGCGACCATCCAAGGCGTCCGTCGATGCTTCTCAGCAAATGTTTGTTTTTGCCTTAGAACAAAATCTCCGTCGCGGCCTCTTTGGTGGAACCGAACCAACTTTGTTTAATGGTGAGGACGTGGACGTGCCTACTTACTTGCGTAAAGGTATCCGAATTCAACCAAGTTGATTCCCCGGTTGCTCCTCGGCTTAGTTCTTCTACGTTACTTTCCGTATGGCAGCCTTTGATGTCGCCCGTATCCGCCAAGACTTTCCCTTATTAGCGCGGAAAGAGCGGGGTCATGTTTTAGCATACTTAGACAGTGCGGCGAGTTCTCAGAAGCCACGGTGCGTCATTGATACGATCTCGCGTTATTATAGTGAGCAACACGCCAATATTCACCGTGGTGTTTACCGCCTGAGCGAAGAGGCTACCGCTGCTTACGAATCTTCACGCAAGTCGGTAGCCCGTTTCTTACATGCACCAGATGCGCGCGGGGTGATTTTTGTACGTGGTGCCACTGAAGCAATTAACTTAGTTGCGGATAGCTGGGGACGTGCGCACTTAAAGCCTAACGACGAGATTCTGCTCACAGCTATGGAGCATCACGCTAACATTGTGCCCTGGCAGGTTGCGGCAGAGCGTGCGGGCGCTCGCGTGGTTGTGTGTCCCATTACCGCATCGGGCGAAGTCGATAGGGTGGCGTTTGCTAAACTACTTTCACCGCGAACGCGCATGGCTTCCTTTGTCCATGTGTCGAATGCGTTGGGGACGGTGAATCCCGTGGTGGAGATGACGCGCCTAGCCAAAGCGGTTGGCGCCACGGTTTTGATCGATGCCTGTCAGTCAGCGAGCCACTTTGACGTCGATGTGACGGCACTCGGTTGTGACTTCCTTTGTTTCTCTGGCCATAAAGTCTGTGGTCCGACCGGTATCGGCGTGCTTTGGGGTCGACCAGAGTTACTCGATCAAATGCCTCCGTATCAAACCGGTGGCGACATGATCCAGAAGGTCGATTTTGCGGGCACAACGTACCGTCCTGCGCCTGAGCGCTTCGAAGCGGGTACGCCGCACATCTCGGGGGCTATTGCGCTCGCTGTTGCCCTGGATTACGTCGCTAAACTTCGTCCCGATGCACATACCCACGAACAGCACTTGCTGGCCCGTGCGACGGAAAAGCTCCGGGCTATTCCTGGGCTTCGCATCGTGGGTGAAGCTAGTGAGAAGGTGTCGGTCATTTCTTTCTTAATCAACGGCGCACACCACCACGATGTTGGCATGCTACTCGATGCCGATGCAGTCGCTGTACGCGTCGGCCATCATTGTTGTATGCCTTTGATGAAAGTCCTCGGCATTCCTGGTACGGTGCGTGCTTCCTTTGCCTTTTATAACACGGAAGAAGAGGTGGATCGTTTGGCGACATCGCTCGTGAAGGTGTGTGCGATGACATCGCGCTAACTTTTACCGCCTCTACCAAGGGTGTGGAGGATGCCCTGGATCTGCCAATTACGAGCACGGCCTTCGAAGCCGAGGCGTTGGCGCACGTCCTCTAATTCATCAGGTCGTAGGCCTGCTGGCCATTCCAGCCATGTTTCAAGAGCTGCTTGGGTGTCTTCTGACAACGGAAGGATCGCATCGGTTGCCACCATGTCTGCGAGTCCTTCGGGGAGCATTGCTCCAAAGATACCATCAAGTAGCCCGCGACGTGTTGCATCTTTTTGAGGGACACTTGTTAGCCATCGCACGACATGCTCCCGCCACTGAGGTCTGTGTTGGCATAAATTCCTATAGAGCTCAATGCGACGTTGGGGGTGGCCTGCGGGACGAAGCCCGCGCAATCGCCAACGCCCGGATTGTTCGAGGTAGAGTTCCGCTGCGTCTGACATTGCGAAAGATTCCGCACTATGGCGGAGGGCAAGTTCTGCCATGGGCGCGCGATTGCCGCCCTGACCGAGGCACTCGAGCACTGCACAGTGTAGGCTATCATGCCAGCCGAGCTTCGTGCGTCGGTGTGTCAGCCATTGTGATTTAGCTTCGAAGCGCTCGGAGGCTCTGCGTCGTAGATCTCTCTGGAGGTGTGGATTTCCTGCTCGGATAAGTTCAGCCAGCTGCGGTGCATTTCCGCGCAGCTCCATTAAAGCATCGGACTCAGCAATACTTTCCAAATCCTCAGGGAGAAGTGGGAGTAGGTGTAGGGACTCAGGTTCAATTCCATCAAACGTAAGAATGGGTGTGATGGGTTCGAACAAAACGGCGTGCAGGATGACGTTACGGTACGCTGGGTCTTGAGTGTGACTGTGATGATTCCAGTCTTTAGCGTGTAGATGAAATTCGATGTCACCGCGTCGATGAATTCCATTTAAGGTAATTTCGGCATCCAGGAAGTCAGGCCCACCGAGACGATTCCATTTACCGGGATGAATAACTTCGAGAACTAAGCCTGAGGCAGTTTGGGCGGGTAGGAGACAACGACCTTCAGCCCATATCCGCTGGATGGCACGTTCCCCGACAGGAAAGGGCAGGGCCAAGCGTGAAGCAGGTTTCATCGCGCTAGGTTAACAGTGAGGCCTCCGACAAAAAGACCGCCTATGCCTTATTTTAAACTAGGGCATTCTGCTTGGAGTCCGCCCAATAGTTTCTCAACATGGCTGGACGGAGAGGTGGCAGAGTGGTCGATTGCACCTGACTTGAAATCAGGCGAGCCGCAAGGTTCCGGGGGTTCGAATCCCTCCCTCTCCG
>DNHH01000103.1:8286-8517 GCA_003485955.1 Opitutia bacterium | reverse complement strand
CGAATCCCTCCCTCTCCGCCACTTTTGGAAGAGACTAAAGACTAAAGTCTAACGACTAAAGATAAGGATGTGCTAGAGCTATGATGGGCGGGGTGAGAAGTTCGCTTTGTTTAAATCTAACCAATATCTACTAATAAAATAGTATGGGCAGATTTTCTGTTGAATGTCTTCAGCGGCATAATGTGATTTTGAGCAATCATTATGCTTAACCGAAAATTCCTAACCGCTGCT
>DNHH01000103.1:7325-8086 GCA_003485955.1 Opitutia bacterium | reverse complement strand
ATTGGCATTTGGGCTACTGGCGCCTGCACAAAATGCGGCTGCGGTGATCGACCTCGGTGTATTTGATGGTGGCGGCAATTCTTCCTCTTCCCGTGCGAACGGAGTGTCGGCGGACGGCTCGGTCATTGTGGGCTATAGTGACCCAAGCGAAACTGCATTTGCTACTAAGTTTGATAAAGCAACTAACACAAAGGGCGCACTGTTAGATCTCAGTACAATCACTGCAGGAGCTAGTGTTTCCTATGCTAAGGGAGTTTCCGCAGATGGATCCGTGATTGTGGGTGATAGTGATACTGGTGTAACCCAGCACGCATTTGCCATTATATATAATAAAGCAGATAACACGAAAGGTACGATGATCGACCTTGGCGCCCTTGGTGTTGCTGCTTGTGAATCACGAGCTTATGCAGTTTCGGCAGACGGATCTGTGATTGTTGGCTGGAGTGAACTCGCCCCTATCCCTGGTTCGCGGAGACACGCATTTGCTATTACATTTGATAAGTCAAAGCCCGCCAATGGTTCGATGCTCGACCTCGGTTCATTTGATGATAATTCAGCTGCTTATGCAGTTTCAGCAGATGGCTCAGTGATTGTGGGTGGTAGCGGTGATAGCGGAATTGAGCGCGCATTTGTTATTACCTATAACAAAGTAAACAACACTGCGGGCATGATGATCGACCTCGGTGCCATTGGTGGTGATGGTTTCTATTCAAGTGCCACCGGAGTCTCTGCGGATGGCTCTGTGATTGTAGGTACAAGCG
>DNHH01000103.1:3339-7174 GCA_003485955.1 Opitutia bacterium | reverse complement strand
GGATGGCTCTGTGATTGTGGGTACAAGCGACCGTGGTGGTGCCTATCGAGCTTTTGTTATTAAGTTTAATACGTCAGATAACACCAAGGGCCCGATGTTAGACTTGGGCGTTTTAGGTACTGATCCTGGCTTTGAATCTTGGGCTAACGCTGTTTCAGCAGATGGCTCCGTAATTGTGGGAAACAGTTTTGATGGTAACGACCAAAACGCGTTTGCGATTACATACGATAAGGCAACTAACACAGCGGGCGAGATGGTTAACCTCGGCGCTCTTATTAGTGGAAATATTAGTTCAAACGCTTTGGCAGTTTCAGCAGATGGCTCGATCATTGCAGGACAGTTTTACAATGGCACTTCCAGACACGCAGTGCTATGGGTGGATCCGTTTACAGACCCGTACATGGTAGACGCTACCGAATGGATGCAATCGATCAGCGGTCCATCGGGCATTCTGCCTATTGTCACATCGCTAACATCTATGCCCATGGAAGGTGCACACCATCGTCCGCTCATTACCCTCGATGCTATGGGTAAGACCAGCCAGGCCTGGGTAACGGGTGACTTCGGTGCACGCTCACGTACTTCAGATAGCCATACCACAACCGGTGAGGCTGGTATCAGTCATACTTTCGGCAATGTGCTCGCAGGCCTAGCGGTAGGATACGGTGTACAAAACAATGACCTCCTCTTCGACGGAGCGAGCCACGTCTCTGGCCAATACATCCTCGGCGAAATCGACGCTAAGCTTTCTGACAACCAGGGTATCATCTCACTTACTACCATGTTCGGTAGTTGGAAGTCTGACACGCTCCGTGGTTACGGCATCCAGAGTGGTCTTACGGATTACTCCCAAGGCTCTACGAATCTGAACTCCGCTAGCGTCCGCCTTCGCTTCGATGGTCCTTCACACAAATTGGCTGGAGGTCCATTTGTGACACCGTTTGCCTCCTTCACTTGGACGCGCGTCGCCGCTGAAGCTTATAACGAAAGCGGTGGCTCATTTGACGCACAGTTTGATGCACAAGAGCATCAGTCACGTGAAGTCCGTCTCGGTCTAAGCTCGAAGTTCCTACTCAGCGACAAGACTACACTTCTCGCCACTGCAGAGTGGATTCACCGCTTTGATAAAACCGAGTCAGGATTCTCGGGGACAGACATCGACCATAACGCGTTGCCCTTCGACGTCGCCGGTGCAGCCATCACCGCTAATCAAGCCCGCTTCGGTTTAGACGTGGATCACAAGTTAACCTCTAACACTATGCTCAACTTCTCGGTCCACGCTGCCGGCGTGGGCCCATCGGCCGATGTCTCGGGTGCGCTCAGTATCCGCAGGGCGTTCTAACGCAGAAAGTATAGGCCGCTTGCCTTGGTGGGGTGCGAAATTAACCCTGTTAGGTTGACTCAGTTTAGTCGGCACATTTGGATTTTGTAGGCCTAACCCCATGGTCAAAGACATCGTCATACTCGGTGGAGGAACTGCTGGCTTCATGATGGCTATCAGTCTGCGCACGCGTCTCCCTGACATGCGCGTTCGCCTCGTGCGCAGTCCGACAATTGGTATTATTGGCGTAGGTGAGGGGAGCACCACGGATTTACCTGCATTCTTTCATGGCTATCTTGGGATTCCTCCCGATGAGTTTTATCGAGAGGTAAAGCCATCACTTAAGTTAGGTATCAAATTTATTTGGGGATCAGGTGATGCCTACCATTATGGTTTTTCGGGGGCACTGCGTCAGCACATCCAAGAGACAGCACTCCCTGTCGGCTTCCTCTGTGATCAAACCCTTTCAGGCGTCGATTTGAGTTCGGCACTAATGGAGCATGGTAAGGTTTTCTTACAACATGCGGAAGGCCGGTGGCCCGATGTGCGCCATACCGTTGGTTACCATATCGAGAATGCCGAACTCGTTGCCTGGCTAGAGAAGCATGCTGCGCGTTTAGGCGTTGAAGTTATTGATGGAGATTTAGCATCTGTCGTTCGCAAGGGCGATAGTATCACTTCAATTCACCTCGCTGACGGGCAAGAACTCGCTGCAGATTTCTTTGTTGATGCTTCGGGTTTCCGTTCCGAACTTCTCGGTAAGGCGATGGGTGTACCTTTTGTGAGTTACGCCGATAGTTTAATCTGTGACCGCGCCGTCGTGGGTGGTTGGACTCGAACCGATGAGCCCATCTTACCTTATACAACAGCGGAAACCATGGACGCTGGTTGGGCTTGGCAAATTGAGCATCCCGGGCGGATTAACCGCGGGTATGTCTATTGTTCTAAGTTTATCACCGATGCAGCCGCTGAAGCAGAATTTCGCGCGAAGAATCCTAAAGTCGGACCTACGCGGGTTGTGCCTTTTGTGCCTGGTCGCTATGCGCAGCAATGGATCGGTAATGTCTATGCGGTGGGGAACTCCTCTGGTTTCGTTGAGCCTTTAGAAGCAACGTCGCTCCTGGTGATTGCCCATGAATGTCGTTTCCTTTGCGGCGCACTTGCAGAATCTGGCGGCGAGGTCGGCCCTGAGTTGCGCAGCTCCATCGATCGCACGCTTGGTCGTTTATGGGATGAGATCCGTGACTTCTTGGCGGTCCATTACCGATTCAACCGTCGTCTAAATACACCTTTCTGGAAGCACTGTCATAAACATGTTGCCCTGCACGGTGCTCAGCGCTGGGTCGACTTCTACGGCGAAAATGGTCCGACACTTATAGCGGAGACCGAATTGCTCGCACCAGTGCAGAGCGTCTTCCACCTCGAAGGTGTTTGGACGCACTTAGTTGGTATGCAGGTTCCCCATGCGCGAGCTGAGCGCGCAACGGCTGCCGAACGCGCAGCATGGGCTAATCATACTGCCGCCAATCTTAATCAGGCGAAGATGCATGGCCTGACGGTTGAAGAGACGCTCGCGGTACTTCAGGATCCACGTTGGACATGGACCCCGGGTTTCTACGCCCTGCGGCGTTGAATTGTCTAAAGCATTGTCGGCAAGCCACGAATCGCCCACGCTGGGTATACGCATGGCGACATTCCTTTGCATGAAGTGGGGCAAAAAGTATGGGCCCGAATATGTTAATCGGCTGCATGCCATGGTTACGCGTCATATGTCGACTGCCTTCCGGTTTGTTTGTCTGACGGATGACAGCTCAGGGTTAAACGCGGGTATCGAAACATTCCCGATTCCGAGTCTTCAATTGCCACCTGGAAGCCCCGAGCGTGGTTGGACGAAGCTGGTCTCTTTTTCTCCTGATCTGATTGCGCCTGGTGGTCCTCAGCTCAAAGGCCCAGTACTTTTTTTAGACATCGATATTGTTATTGTCGGAAAACTGGATGAATTTTTCCAGCAACCGGGAGATTTTGTGATTATTCGTGATTGGTCAAAGGGGCACTATACTGGGAATTCATCGGTTTACCGGTGGACGGCTGGGGCACATGCCGACGTGCTCGATCATTTCCGTGCAAATCTCGATTCCGTGCGCAAACTTCACCGCAATGAGCAGGAGTACCTTACGGCTTACCTTACCGCTCAAAGTAAAGTTAGCTATTGGCCTGAAACTTGGTGCCGCAGCTTTAAGCGCCATTGTGTAAAGTGGTTCCCGTTTTCATTTTTCCAAGCGCCAGAAATTCCAGCAGAAGCTCGCATCATTGTTTTCCATGGGTTACCCAATCCCCCTGACGCCTTGGTCGGTCGAAGTGGTAAGTGGTATCGCCGCGTGCTGCCAACGCCTTGGATTGCTCAGCACTGGAGATAATTAGGAACCTACCGTATTTTTCTCTGTTTAATTGAGATGCGTTTCTTCCGTCCGCTTTTGGCAGTAGTATGTTTGTCCGCTTACTTGCATGCAGCTA
>DNHH01000103.1:0-3160 GCA_003485955.1 Opitutia bacterium | reverse complement strand
GGCTGAGGCCGGGCCAGGCTGGGTCTCCTTCGGACCTGTAGATGGGCGCAAGGTCGTTCTTTTAGCCGGGGACGAAGAATACCGATCCGAAGAATCCCTGCCCATGTTGGCGCAGGTGCTCGCGAAACACGGCATGCGCTGCACCGTGCTCTTTTCTCATGATGCCGACGGTACCATTAATCCTAATAATGCAGAATTGCTGGGTGCTCCCGAAAAGATTGAGGGAGCTGAATTGTTTATTTTAGGACTTCGGTTCCGTCGCTGGTCTGATGCAGACATGGCACGTTTTGATGCCGCTATGCAGCGCGGTGTGCCGGTCGTTGCCTTACGTACGAGCACGCACGCATTTCAGTACAAAGGGGGACGCTTTCAGAACTACAATCAGTTCGGGCCTCAGGTACTCGGCGCCGGTTGGATTAGCCATTGGGGGCATCATGCCGTTGAAGCTACCCGCACATCTGTTGAATCAAATCATGCATCGCACCCAGTTCTTAGAGGTGTCGGTGAAATTTTTGCGAAGACAGATGTGTACGAGGTTTACCCTCCAGCCGACGCAAAGATTCTTCTCCGCGGGAATGTACTCGTCGACATGAGTCCGCAGGCAGCACTTTCCACCAAATCAAAAAAACGTAGTACGGATAAAGTTGAGCAACCCGTGAATCAACCGGCGATGCCCGTCGCATGGATTCGTGAATTTCCCCGGCCCAACGGTGTTAAGCAGCGCGTGTTTTGCACCACGATGGCCTCGGCATCGGATTTGGTAGACGTCAGTTTACGCCGTTTGATTGTGAACGCTAGCTATTGGGGTCTAGGTCTCGAGGTGCCCGCGAGTGCTGACGTTGAGCCCGTTGGAATTTATAAGCCAACTGATTATGCCTTTAACCGCTTCCGTAAAGGCGTGAAGGCTGCGGACTTTATTCCTTCAGATAAATAATTTTTTTATGCGTTTTTTAAGCCTCGCCCTGATTGTCTGTAGTTCGGTATTTGCCGAAGACGTTTCGGGTCCAGCGTTGGTGTTGCGTAAAAGCGATCACATCGCTTTCGTTGGCGCAGGGGCCATGGAGGCGGAACAACACACCGCTTGGCTCGAAACACTTATCCAAGTCGCGTATGCCGACAAGGAATGTGTCGTCCGTAATCTTGCGTATACAGGGGATGAGGTTGCAGCGCGGCCACGGAGCGAGGGCGTACCTAGCCTTAGCTACTTCCTGGATATGAAGCCTGGAACGGTTACGCTTCCTCATGGAAACGGAAAAATCGTCTACCATGCAGGCGCTGATTTCCATGCAAGTGTCATTATTGCTCAATGGGGGTTCAATGAGTCCTTTGCTGGTCAAGCTGGCTTGAAACAATTCAAGCAAGACCTTGGTCGTTGGGTGACAGAGCGATCGGCAGCTGATTATGGACAAGGAAAACCACGCATTGTTTTGGTCACACCTTTGGCGCAGCAGGTCTCTGCGGGTGGGCCTGATCTGAACGTCAATCTTGCACTCTATGCTCAAGCGGTCCGTGAGGTTGCTGCAGAGAAAAGCATTCCATGTGTAGATCTTTTCTCACATTCGCTGCGCGTCTTCAAGGCGCAAGGACCGGCGGATATAACGATCAATGGCATCCGTTTGAATGCAGCGGGCGATCGCGCAATTGCCCCAGGCTATTTCCAATTACTTTTTGGTAAAGCTGCACCTGTCGTTGATAATGCTTTCGTTGCGCGCGTGCGTGCAGCGGTTTTAGAAAAGAACCGCCAGTGGTTCTTGCGCTTCCGTACCGTCGACCAATTCAATATTTACGGTGAGCGCTCCCGCATTCTCTATGGTTCTGCCAAGGATCCTAATGTTAAGTTCAGCAATGCTACAACAATGGGCCAAGAGTTGTCACAGCGCGATGTACTTACTGCGAATGCTGATCGTATGATTTGGGCAGCAGCACAGGGCAAAAAAGATGCCCCGACGCTTTTGCCTTTACCTCCTGTCGGTCTAGTCGATGCAAATATGGCGACTAAAGATTACCTTACGGGTGAGGCCACGATTCCGTACTTAAAGCTCCCTGAGGGCTGCAAAATTGAGTTGGTGGCCGATGAGACGACTATACCAGAGTTGATCAATCCCGTACAAATGGGGTTTGATCCGAAAGGGCGTCTCTGGGTCGCGGTTTGGCCAACCTATCCAGGGCCACGACCGACTGAAAAACGGAACGATAAATTACTCGTCCTCGATCTTGATTCCAAGACGGGAAAAGTCGCGCGCACGACTATTTTCCGCGACGGCCTTTCTTGCCCAACCGGTTTTCAGTTTTACAAGGGCGGCGTCTTGCTGATGCAAGCGCCCAACCTGTGGTGGGTGCGTGATACCGATGGTGATGGCCACGGTGAAACCGTTGAGAGGTTGCTGCAAGGGATGGACTCTGCTGACTCTCACCATAGCGCTAATTCATTATGCCGTGAGCCGGGTGGCGCTATTTATCTTAGCGACGGAGTGTTTCACCGCACTTCAGTTGAGTCACCCTGGGGACTCATTCGCAATCAAGACGGCTGTATTTACCGTTATGAACCCAATACCGGTAAATTCGGGCGACATGCAGCTTACGGTTTCGCGAATCCCCATGGTCGTGTGTTTGACTATTGGGGTAACGATTTGATTACCGATGGTACGGGTAATCAAAATTATTTTGGCCCCGCATTTTCAGGTCACCTCGATAAAGGCAAGCATCGTGAGATGCGGCAATTTTGGGACCGCCCGTCTCGGCCCTCGGCGGCAAACGGTTTGATTAGCAGCCGTCATTTCCCAGACGATTGGCAAGGTCAGTTCCTCAGTTGCAATGTCATTGGCTACCAAGGAATTTTCCGTGTGAAGATGTCGGAGGTGGGTTCGGGTGTTCAGGGACAGACCTTGCCTGACGGTTTAGTTCAAGGCGATGTGAGTAAGGTCCCGCATTTTCGCCCGGTCGCAGTTTCCGTCGCACCCGATGGCTCCATTTATGTCTTGGACTGGTGTCAGCATCTCATCGGCCACCTTCAGCATCACTTGCGCGATCCCAATCGCGACCATGGGCATGGTCGTATCTACCGTATCACCTATCCGTCTAGGCCCTTGCTCGTACCCAAGGCAATTGCAGGACAGTCTATACCTGCGCTGCTTGAATTACTGAAGGAGCCTGAAGATGA
>DNHH01000048.1:10248-12023 GCA_003485955.1 Opitutia bacterium | reverse complement strand
CGCGTTCCTTCATTGCTTCTGCGAGTGCTTCATCATCCACAAGCTTACCAGCATTTTCCATCGCACCGAGGAGCGATGACTCATTGTAGCGAGCAGGAGGCTTGGTAGCGTCCTGTTTGATGTCGATGCCGAGCACTTTGGATTTAGCAGGGTCGCCGTCGGCGCTGACCAAGGCGGGTAGAGTGGCGGCGCCTTCTTTGTCCCTATCTTCTTCGGCTTCGGCTTCTTGGCCCCAAACGGCGCGCCAACCTGCGACGATTAAAACTTTACCCGTGGTGCGGAAATTGTGTTGTCCGACGGTTGTCGTGCGGACCGTTTCCTCAAATTCTGCCATGGGGAAGAAGACGCTGACGAAGCGACGTACCACCAAGTCGTACACTTTTTGTTCAACGTCGGTCAGGCCCTGAGGGATGACGCCTGTGGGAATGATGGCAAAGTGGTCACTAACTTTCGAGTTATCGAAGGCACGTTTACCAGCTTTATCGACCCAACCCTTTTGTAAGGCCTCTTTCGCAAAGACACCAGCGGAGTGAGTACCTTCGAGGGACTGTAAGGCAGCTTTCGCATTACCAACATAATCTTCGGGAAGGTATTGTGAGTCAGTACGTGGGTAGGTGAGTGCCTTGTGGCGTTCGTAGAGGGCTTGAGCGACGCCGAGGGTCGTCTTGGCGGAGAAACCGAATCGACGATTTCCTTCGCGTTGTAGCGTTGTGAGGTCGAAGAGGCGTGGAGCGCTTTCTTTCTTTGGCTTCTTTTCGTCGGAGACTGTGCCGGTGCCGAGCTTGAGAGATTCTTCAGCAACCTTCTTCGCTTGAGCTTCATCGAAGAATTTCTCGGCTTCTTTACGATCGGTGACGCCAGGGACCTGGGCGATGCCACGGTAGGTGCCGTTGGTGACGCTGAACTCAGCGTCGATTTTCCAGAAGGTTTTTGGGACGAAGGCGCGGATCTCGAGTTCACGCTTTACCAAGAGCATGAGGGTGGGTGTTTGGACGCGTCCAACCGAGAACACATCACGCTTGGCACCGCCAATGAGAATCGTGCTCAGTCGGCTTAAGCTCATGCCAATCAACCAATCGGCTTGGGAACGTGCAATCGCTGAGGAGAGTAGGCCGGCTTTGGTTTCTTCGGGTAACAGATTATTAAATCCTTCAGCAATGGCGGCATTGGTCATGCTGGTCATCCAGAGGCGACGGACAGGGTGCTCGCACTTGGAGAGAACGTAGATGTTGTGGAAGATGAGTTCACCTTCGCGGCCAGCGTCGCAGGCATTGATAACGGAAGTGACGTCGGTGCGGAGGAGGAGTTTCTTGAGGAGCTTGTAACGATCGCCGTTATTTCGCTCGTGGATACTGACCTTGATGGCTTCCGGTGGCTGACTGCCGTCGAGGGCTTCGGGCAGAATGGGGAGGTCCTTAAGCGTCCAGCGCTTGTAACGTTCGTCGAAGTCTTGCGGATCTTTTAAGCGAACGAGGTGACCGACAGCCGAACTGATAACCCAACTATCGTTTTCGAAGATTTCGCCAGCTTTGGGAACTTTGAGAACTTTAGCTAGGTCGGAAGCCACGGATGGCTTTTCGGCGATGACGAGTGTCTTGTTGCCCACAGCGTTGGCTGGGGCCGTTTTTGATTTAGGAGTTTTTTTGCTCACGCGTACGATGATAACAGATTGTCAAGTCGTGGTTAGATTCCCTGCTCCGACATGCCATCGTTAAGTGCCGCAATGAGTGTGGCGATTGTTGCATCCGTTTCATCTCCCATGTTGGAGATGCGGA
>DNHH01000048.1:9771-10043 GCA_003485955.1 Opitutia bacterium | reverse complement strand
CCGTAGCCACCGTCGATGATGAGCGAGTGCCGTGCTTTCAGTGTCGCGTTGAGTTTTTCCAGATCCACGTTGCGCGTGTTTTGGAAGCAATTCAGACCGCGCGTGCCGAATTCGCGTTTGGGTAAAAGTTCAAAGCCTTTTTGGAAGCCCCAGGTGCGCACCGCTTCGTTGAGGCGAAGATGGCGGGCGAAACGGTTCTCAGCGCCTTCGGCTTCAATCTCCGTAAGTTTTTGGCGAAGGCCGTAGAGCAAAGAGATGCAAGGGGTGGAAGG
>DNHH01000048.1:9333-9598 GCA_003485955.1 Opitutia bacterium | reverse complement strand
ATGCAAGGGGTGGAAGGCGTCATGCCTTTTAAGTGGTTCTCGTGGAATTCGAGTAAGTCGAAGTAGTACCCGCGGTCAGTCATCGTGGCTGCGCGAGCACGGGCACGTTCGCTGACGGCTTGAAGGGAAAGTCCAGGAGGGAGCGCGAGGGCTTTTTGCGAACCGGTAAGGAGGATATCGATACCCAGTTTATCTTTCTCGATGGCGAGCGTAGAGAAGGAACTTACGGAATCGACTATGGAGATGACGTCGGGGAATTCGCGGA
>DNHH01000048.1:5935-9162 GCA_003485955.1 Opitutia bacterium | reverse complement strand
GAGATGACGTCGGGGAATTCGCGGACAACCGCCATAATTTCTGCGATCGGGGACAATGTGCCTGTCGACGTCTCTGAGTGAATCAAGGTGATGGTGTCAAACTTACCGGTAGAGAGCGCGGCACGGACGGCAGTAGGGTCGACGATTTGTCCCCATTCGGAGCGCAGGGCTTCGGCGGGTTTTCCGCAGCGTTTAGCGACATCGAACCATTTATCTGAAAACGCACCGTTCATGCAGTTAAGCACGCCCTTTTGGCAGACGTTACGGAGAGCCCCTTCCATTAAGCCCCAGGCTGAACTGGTGGAGAGGTAAACCGGGTCTTGGGTGCGGAAGAGCGATTGGAGTTTGGGTTGCATCTCTTGATAGAGTGCAACGAATCCCTTGGAGCGGTGGCCCATCATGGGCTGCGACATTGCCTTAAAGACGGAATCAGAGACCGTGATGGGTCCTGGTATATATAGACGGAGGCTCATCGAAGGAAGGTGGAGAGGAGTTCGGGGGAGGCGCTAAGGTTGTCCATGCGGACAATCTTGCGGTTGCGCTCGCTGAGGGTAACGGTCCGGGGGCGCCAGTTGGCGGCTTCTTCGGCAGTCACATGGGCAAAGCTCATGATTGTGAGCAGGTCACCAGGCTTACCGAGATGGCAGGTTCCACCATTGAGACAGATTTCGCGGCTGCCAGCGGGGGCGGGGATGGCGTACGTCTCGAAGCGTTGTCCGTTCGAAATATTACCGATTAGGATCTTTTCGTAGGGCAGCATCCCGACGAGTGCGAGTAGCTCGGAATCAATTGCGAGGCTACCTTCATAGTCGAGGCGGGCGCCGGTAACTTCGGCACGAAGTAGCTTGGTCCGTAGGATGTCGATCCGCATGGAGGGGGTTGCTTCTCATCGCGGGGCTTGCCCGCGTCAAACAACTTTGTCACAAACGACGTAATGGCAGGTAAACACCGAGGACCTATTTCAGCGATTGCGCAGAGCATCGCGGGGTTTGCTGTCGATGTTGCATATGACCGCCGAACGGGGCCTTTGGCTGCCTTCTTGGCGGCATTTTTACTGGTTCTTTCGTGGGTCTTTGGTGTGCTTGTTCGCCTCCGACTTTGGCTTTATCGTGAGCGCCTTTTTCATGATACACCCCTTGGGTGTAAGGTCGTAGTCGTAGGTAATCTTACTGTCGGCGGTACGGGAAAGACGCCAGTGGTGATGAAAATTGCCCGTGTTTTGTCGGAACGTGGACGTAAAGTGGCCATTCTATCGCGGGGTTATAAGGGCAAAACCGATTCACCAATCCGCCGCTTTTGGCGTTGGTTAACCCAAGGTCACCGTCCGGATCCCTTGGTTGTTTCGGACGGGCATGCCGTACTCAGTGGACCCGAAGAAGCCGGGGATGAGCCTTATATGATGGCGCGAAATCTTTGCGATGCGGGCGTCGTTGTGATTGTTGATCGTGACCGTGTGGAGGGTGGGCGTTTTGCGCTACGGCGTTTTGGGGTCGATACGATTATCTTGGACGATGGACTGCAGTATTTGCCGCTGCATGGTCAGATCAATTTGCTCCTCGTCGATCGCCATAACCCGTTTGGTAATCGATGCATGTTGCCGCGCGGTATTTTGCGGGAACCTGTTTCCAATCTTTCACGCGGAACCTTTATCTTTGTGACCAAGTGCGATGGACCGGTGCCACCTGAGCTCGAAGCGGAGATTCGTCGTCATAATGCCAGAGCTGAGATTGTTGCCTGTGCGCATCGCCCACGGGAATTTGTCGAAGTCGATGGACCGGGTCGATTCCCGCTTGATCATTTAAAAGGTAAACGGGTGATGGCTTTCTCGGGTATTGCTACCCCCGAGCGCTTCGAGGCCACTTTGCGCGATGTTGGCGTCAACCTCGTCGCTAATCGCCGATTCCTTGACCACCATGCGTTTGCTGAAGAGGACTTGGACGAGATTCTAGAGCGAGCCTTAAGGGCGAAAGCTGATTATATTGTGACAACCGAGAAAGACGCCGTGCGCTTGCAGACGGAGTTCCATCCTTCGATCCCTCTTCTCTATATACGTCTCGACGTTGATATCCTGGGCGGTAACGAAGGCTTTAACAGCGCCATCGAACGTATCTGCCTAGGTTCGGCCCGCTAAGCCTTAGTTCGTCCGCCAGCGGTCAAAGATACGTGTCGTGGGTTCGCCACGGACTTTGCCAGCTTTGAAGTCAGCAAGATTGACATCTCGTTGTGCTGTATCCAACCAGAACAGACCATACGTAAACGGTTCATCACTCGAGCGGACGTCGAACTCCGCAGGGAAGTGTAACCAGGGCCAATGGGCAATGCGGTAGCCGGGTAATCGGAAGGCTGGCACGAAGCTGGCTTCGTTGTAAACGTGGCGTTGTATCTGGAAAGAGAGTTTTTTCATCTCATCTTCGTCCGTGGATGCACGGAATGCATCGATGGGTTCATCAATAGCTGGGTTGTGTGTGCCCGTAATGTTATTGGTCTGACGCTTTGGGACGATCGCACCCGAGGATGTCTTCTCGATGGCATTGTCACTGTGGTGAGACTGCCAGAGCTCAGGGTACTTACCTGAAGCACTCCAGGCCCAGAAACACATATCATGGCGTTTCTCCATGACCTTACGGTACATGGTGGTGTGTTCGAGGGATTCTGTGCGTAGTTCTAAGCCGCAGCGCAGCGCAGACTCAACGAGGGTCGAGAGGAATTTGCGACGATCGGAGTCATCAAACGTGAGCATAAACGACAGGCGCTGACCTTGGGAGTTCTGTAGCACGCCGTCGGCACCAAGTTCAGTATAGCCGGCGCGTGCGAATGCTTCACGTGCAAGTTTCGGCGAATAGGTACGAGCTTTAATGGACTTATCGGTAAATTCGCCGAACCCTTCGCTAAATTGATTCAAACGTTCGTAGTCTCCGCGATAGAACGTATCAATGACACGTTGGAAATCGATGGAGTGTTGAATGCCAATGCGAATATCGCGGTTGTCGAGTGGTGCTCGAAGCATGTTGAGATAGATGCCATAGGGCGGACGCGGGATATCGTTGAAAAACTGAACTTTAGTTAAGTATCCCTTTTGGAAAGCAGCGGTATCGTTGGTGCCATACCAGTAGCGTGGTGTGCCGATGGGCATCATATCCAATTCTCCCTGGAGCATGATTTGGTAGGCTTTGTCGATTTCGCGGACGATGCGGAACTTAATCGCTCCGACGTTATAACGGTAGCGG
>DNHH01000048.1:2894-5779 GCA_003485955.1 Opitutia bacterium | reverse complement strand
TCCGACGTTATAACGGTAGCGGTAGAACTTACGATGGTCGCCCCACCAATTTTCTACGCGCGTCATGGTGATATCTTGGTCGCGACGAAAATTTTCGGGACGTATTTCGTAGGCGCCTGTCGTCGGTTGGAATTTTTGCGCGTAGGCCGTCACATAATCGGGGCCAAAGTCTTTGTAAAACTGACGGGGCGTGGGCGGCAAGGCGCCGAGCCAGTTGATTTGGTCGGGACGTTTACGCGGTGCATGAATGGCGATGGTGTAGTCGTCGTACTTCGTGACCCCGCCCCATTCGCGTGTATAGAAGTCGGCGTACCAATCCGCATCTGCCCAAGGCGAACGGTGGAAGTAAAAGGTGAAGAGGTAATCATCAGCGGTGACGGGCTGCCCGTCGGTGAAGCGAGCATTCGGGTCGAGCTTGAAGTAGGCGGTCATACCGTCTTTGGACATCGCCCAGTGCGTCGCGAGACCCGGGATGGTTTTATAGGTGTTGGGATGTGCTCCCAGTAGATTGAAATCGTTGGAGTCGTAGGCGTAACCGCGGAAGCTGTTGTTGGCATTTGGACCGACCCGTCGCAGTACGGGCGGGGTAGAGCGATCCATCATGTGCAGGGTTCCGCCACGTTTAGCTGCAGGATCTGCGAACTCTATTTCATTATCACCGTTTTCCCATTTGAGGTCACTCGGCAGATCGCTGGGTTTGGCAAAATGGAAGAACTCTGGATGTTCTTTATAGAAGGTAGCTGCGCGCGGGTCTTGGAAGACATCTTCCGGACGCATCTCTGCACCGTTGAGCACGCTTAGGCACAGGAAGATGAAAGCAAAGTGTTTCATGTGTCGGTTTTGCGGGGGTCGAATGCGTCGCGGACAGCTTCGCCGACAAAATTAACGAGTACCAGTGTGCTTACCATGCAGAAAACAGTGGGCGTCGCGATCCACCATGACATCCAGTTCTCTTTTCCTTGTCGCAGTAATTCACCCCATGAAGGCTCGGTGGGTGGGAGTCCGAACCCAAGGTAATCGAGTGCCGACAGTGATGCGATGAGTCCTGCGATGCTGAAGGGCAGCATGGTCACAGCCACGGTGATAGTATTGGGGAGAATATGCCGAACGATGATGCGGAAGTGACTTGCACCGAGCGTGCGTGATGCTGCCACATAGTCTTTGGAGGCAGTCGAATAGGCAGCAGCTCGCATTTGGTGGGCGAGGCCGATCCAGGAAAACGCCACTAAGATAATCATCAGCATCGCGAGCGAAGGCTCAAGCAAGGTTGACAAGAGAATGACCGCGTAGAGGAAGGGAATGTTGGACCATACTTCGATGGCACGTTGTGCGACCAAGTCGAACCAGCCGCCGAAATATCCCATGGCGGCACCGAGGAGCAGGCCGATGACGTACATCACGGGAATGTAGATACAGGCGGCGATAAGGATGACACGGTACCCGTAGAAAAGTCGTGCGAAGATATCATGGCCGGATTCATCGGTGCCCAAGAGATGTCCATCGAGCCCGGGTGGTGCGGGTGCAGGTACGTAGGTATAAAGTGTGCCGTTGGGCGTCCAGTCAGTGGCCTCACCGATTTGATCGACCAGCTTTCCTTTCTCAAATTTACCACGAGCAACTTGGTTGCTGTCGCGCAGCTTGCGTGCGTCGCCGTGTAGCTTGCCGTCCATAACCGTCCAACTCATCTCACGAGTACCATCTATACTGAGACGGAAGATGCGACCCTCGGTGATGCTGCCTTGGGGTGAAGACCAGCGTCCTTCGGCATTTAGCTGAGCGGGCAGATTTACTTCGCAGACTTCGTTCGCTGAGAACGGAATGAGGGGTAGTACAATCCAGTTATGTGAACCTTCAGTTTCCCACTTTGATTGCAGGATGCGCCAATTCGGTTCGACGTCGCCTTGTAATCCTAACTCAGAGCTGGGAATACGAGTTGAGAAGATTGGGAAACGCAGCTGACCCTCATAACTCATTATCAAGGGTCGTTTGCCGACGAGGAGTGGGCCCAGGAGTGCGAGGATACTGATGACACTCAGGATAATAAAGGAGTACCAACCACGCTTCATGGATTGAAAGCGTGCAAAACGGCGTTGGGTGATGGCGTTGAATTGCACGGTCAGTTTGATTTGTCGAAACGGATGCGCGGATCGGCTAGGGCCACGCAAAGGTCAGAGAGAACGTTGCCAACAAGCATTAGCAGACTGCTGACGGTAAGGATGCCGAGGAAGACGGGGAAGTTGCGATGGACGAGGGCGTCGAAGCTCAAGAGGCCCATGCCATCGATATCGAAGGTGTATTCGATGAGAAAGGAACCTGTCAGGAAGAAGCCAATGATGTGTCCAAAGTTAGCCGCCAGCGGAATGAGCGAGTTCCTTAAAGCGTGCACGATGACGATGCGTGCTTTGCTTAGTCCTTTGGCGCGTGCGGTGCGAACGTGGTCGGCGGAAAGATTATCAAGGAGGCTGTTTTTGGCAAAGAGCGTGAGCATCGTGAATGAACCGATGGTTACGCAAGTTAGCGGTATAAAGGTATGCTTGAAGTCTGGTGCGAAACCGGAATGCGGGAACCAGCCTAGACGGAAGCAGAGCCACTGTTGCAGCGCGACAGCGAGAACGAAGCCGGGGATGGCGTAGAGTACGAAGAGCGTGCCCGAGCTGACAGAGTCGAAGAGCTTTCCGTGACGGAGCGCTTTGGCTACGGCTAGGGGGAGTGACACTATGTAAGCGAGTAAGAGCGACCATCCGCCGAACCAGGCTGAGACCGGAATTTTACTTTTGATGAGTTCCCAGACGGATCGACCATCTACCGCGGACTCGCCGAGGTTAAATTGGAGAACCCCCGAGAAGTTTGGTCGGTAGACAACGACACGTATGTCAGGATTGGGC
>DNHH01000048.1:1687-2724 GCA_003485955.1 Opitutia bacterium | reverse complement strand
GACGACACGTATGTCAGGATTGGGATCGTTATCGAGCGGGGCGAGCTCGACTTTCCAGCCTTTCAATGAAGTTGTGAGAGAGATCTGCTCACTTTTTTTGAAGACCTGAATGGTCTGAGGATCTTTAAACTCAGGGTCGAGCACTTCGACTTTGGCCTGACCGTTTTTGTCGAGGCGGGCGATCGACCAAGTTGCAGGTCCTGGCCACGCGCCAAGCCAGATTGCGTAAGCTTGGATGAGTGGACGGTCGAATCCGTAACGACGTTTCAAGCTGTCGAGTTCTTCAGGTGAAGCTGGACCTGTGCCGGATTGAATGGCACCGGCCATACCCATACGTTTTTGTGCTGCTTGTTGTCGTTCAGCCATGGCACGCTCGATAGGGCCACCGGGTACGAAGCGAGTGAAGAGGAAGGCAACGAACGTAATCCCAACAAATGTTAGCGGAATCAGGGCAAGACGTCTGAGGATATACCTAAACACGAGAAATGGGGCGATAGAGTAGGGCGGAGAAGGGGCTGAGGGGAAGTTGATTGTTCGTAAAGCCAAGCGATGTTTTGTCCAGTAGAGGCAGCGCTGTGCATATCTTTAGAAATTTTAAACTTTCATGGAGCGCGGAGGTTATTAAGCAAAGTGGTAAGGGATTCAGCAGTTTGTCCAACCCCTGCTTCGCACGCCCTAACGTGCGCAGCCCCCGGACAGCTGCTGGATCCCCCAATCATTTAGTCTTTAGTCTAAACATATTCATCTGCATAGAGGTGCTGTGCCGTTGATTGATTCACATTGTCACCCACTCTCGGCGGTCGTCGAAGGTAGCTTTACGAGTTACCGCGCGCAGGCGGAGGCTGCCGGTGTGGTTGGCATGGTTGCGATTGGTACAGATTTGAATGACTGGACGGTCTACCGCGATCTCGCTGCGGCGAATCGTGGCTATGTGCGGCACACGGTCGGACTTCACCCGAATCACGTCGGCGAAGATTGGCAAGACGCCCTGGCGGCGCTTGGTACCTATTTCGGAGACATGGTTGAACCTGCAGCTT
>DNHH01000048.1:300-1486 GCA_003485955.1 Opitutia bacterium | reverse complement strand
ACTATTTTCGGTTACCCTCCGACGTCGCGGCTGCTCAAGTCATTCAGCAACGCCAGCACGAAGCATTCCGTAGTCAGCTCGCCATGGCTCGGCAGTTCGATTGTCCGGTGGTTATCCATTCACGCGCTGCCTTTCATGATTGTGTGAAGATGATCGACCAGAGTGGCGTCAATTGGCGTAAGGTCGTCTTCCATTGTTTCACGGAGTCGGTGGAATGTTTGCGTGAGCTGCGTAAGCGCGGTGGTCGTGCGTCCTTTACGGGTGTATTGACGTACCCGAAGAGCACGGTGACACGTGCCTCTCTGGCAGTGCATGGTCCTGAAGATCTCATGTTGGAAACTGACGCTCCATATTTGCCACCGCAATCGCACCGTGGGAGAGATAATCATTCGGCATACTTACCGGAGACTGCCGCGATGGCTGCCGAGGTGTTGCATCTTCCGTTGGCCGAAGTCGAGCGTGTGACCACTGCCAACGCGCGCGACTTTTTTGGATTTGCACCATGAGTAAGCCTGCGGTCACTCCACGTGCCTGGCTGATGAAGTCAGAGCCCGATGTATTCTCGTTCGCCGATTTACGTAAACGTAAGAGCGAGCCCTGGAGCGGTGTTCGTAATTACCAAGCACGTAATTTTATGCGCGATGAGATGAGGGTGGGGGACCTTGTTTTATTTTACCATTCTTCGTGTGAAGAACCGGGTGTACAGGGATTGGGTCGAGTCGCCTCGAAGCCGTATGCAGATCCCACGCAGTTTGATCGGAAGAATGACGCCTTCGAACCACGTGCGACCAAGGATAAGCCTGTGTGGTGGTTGGTAGACGTCGCTTGGCACGCCGACTTTGCACGGCCTGTCACCTTAACAATGTTAAGAGCTGAACAAAAATTGAAGTCGATGGTGATGCTACGTCCCGGGAATCGTCTTTCGATTACTCCGGTGAGTGCGACGGAGTGTAGTGTCATCCAGCGTCTTGGTCGCTGAGATTGGGTCTTTCCTTTAAGCGGTTTTCGACTTTGATGGGTGCGTGGATAGTCCTCCCTCATGCGCCTCTTACCCAGCCTACCCGATAGGTTGGGCCGGCAGCCGCTAAAGGTTGTCCGGCCACAGTTGATTTAGGGCCTGTAGCTCAATGGTTAGAGCAGGGGACTCATAATCCCTTGGTTCAGGGTTCGAATCCCTGCGGTCCCA
>DNHH01000048.1:0-157 GCA_003485955.1 Opitutia bacterium | reverse complement strand
AGGGGACTCATAATCCCTTGGTTCTGGGTTCAAATCCCAGCGGGCCCACCTTCAACACTTCATTGTGCTTACCTGAATGCTGATCGAATTAGCACTCCATGACGTTTGCCTATTTTTGTGCATATTTTGATAATGAAGGTAACAAGTTGTAAGTTGT
>DNHH01000125.1 GCA_003485955.1 Opitutia bacterium | reverse complement strand
ACTCACCGAGGGGATCGAGCTCGTCGGCGATGAGTTCTTCGACTTCGTAGATGGAAGCGACGGCGAAGGGGGCGCCGTTTTCTTCTTCAGGGAGTGAGGTGCGCCATTGGAGGACGCCCTTGTTAACTTCGAGAACGGAGCGGACGGTTTGCGTGTCGGTCTTGGCGACCGCTTCCGCAGCGTCGGTTCTTAACTCGAGTGATCGGATAGCGCCTTCAGCATAAAGGCGGCGTCCTTCGGCGAGGTCTTTTTTACGGAATGCCTTCTCCCAGTCTTCGGGAATGCCCGCGTTCCACCACTCGAGAGACTCGGTGGAGTAAGACCTGTTGGCCGGCCTAGGGTTCGGCATGGGCAATGCAACAGACTGACTTTTCGACCCCCCTCTCGCAAGAGGGAAAGCGAGATGTGAATAACCGTTTCGTGCTACAAAGATGTTTAGTATAAACCTCGTTTGCGGTTGTTTTTTAAAGGTTTTTAACTGAGTTATTTAGGACTACCTAAACCACTAGGAGCAATGAAACATCTGAGCATTGGCAGTCGATGGAACGCCGACCTTGTCGAGCGTTACCACGCGCTATGGTTGAAAGACCCGGCGTCGGTCGATGCGGAGTGGCGTGCATTTTTCGAAGGCTTTGAATTAGCAAACACGCAACCGAAGCCGGCGAAAGGTTCGGTCGCACCCGCCGGTGAAGTCGACGGTCAGTCAGTACTCATCCAAGCAATCCAAGCTTACCGCGCCTATGGACATCTCCAGGCGAACATCAATCCACTCAAGCCAACACCGGCTCACGCGGAGTTAACCGATAAAGCGCTGGGGCTCGACAGCTTGCCGGGCGATCGCGTCTTACACACAGGTGATTTCCTCGGCGGACAAAAACTTCAGGTAAAGCAAGTCATCGAACGCTTGCGCGAAACCTACTGCAGTGCGATCGGCGTGGAAGTGATGCACATCCAGAACGCCGAGCGCCGTCGTTGGCTTCTCCAACGCATCGAATCGTGCGGCCTGAAGCCCGCGTATGATAAAGCGACGAAGTCCCGTATCGTCAGCTCCGTGGTTCGCGCCGAACAATTCGAACGCTTTGTGCACCGGACGTTTGTGGGTGCAAAACGCTTCTCGGTCGAAGGTGGCGAAGCGATGATGCCCGCCCTCGAGCAGATCATCGAGAAAGCACCATCCGCCGGCGTGGCCGACGTGCTTATCGGCATGGCCCACCGCGGACGGCTGAATGTACTCATCAATACCTGCGGCAAGAAAGCCGAAGTACTCTTTAAGGAATTTTCCGAGCGTCATATCCCTGACACCACGACGGGCGACGGCGATGTGAAGTATCACTTAGGTTATGAAAATGAGCGGACGACGAGCGATGGCAAAAAGGTCAACGTCGTCCTCGCTTACAACCCCAGTCACCTCGAAGCCGTTAACCCGGTAGTGATGGGTCGCGCTCGGGCGCGCCTGGACCGTCGCGGTGATACCGCTAAGCGTAACTCGGCGTTGACGGTTGTGATCCATGGCGATGCAGCGATGGCCGGCCAAGGGATCGTCTCAGAGACATTTAATCTTTCCGAAATTAAAGGCTACCGCGTCGGCGGCAGCATACACTTGGTCGTCAACAACCAGATTGGATTTACGACGGAGCCGGATGAAGCACGCAGTGGACGTTACTGTACGGAAATTGCGAAGACCATCGAAGCCCCTGTCTTCCATGTAAATGGCGACGCACCCGAGGCAGTCGTCTTGGCCACGGAAATTGCTCTCGAATACCGCAACGCTTTTGGCGCCGATGCCGTGGTTGATATCGTCTGCTTCCGAAAGTATGGTCACAACGAGACGGACGAGCCGCTGTTCACCCAGCCCACCCTGTACCGTCAGATTAGCAATCACCCTACCCTTTCAGACATCTATGGCGCACGCTTAACAGCTGAAGGTTCACTCAGCGGCGAAGAAATCAATGCGCTGCATGCAGGATCGGAAGCATCACTCAACGTCGCTCAAGAAAAAGCCCAAGCGGCTCTCGCTGAAGATCAAGCGAAGCGTGGTGATAAAGTCCCAGGGGTGCGTCCTTTCCAATCCCCTTACGTCTTTGAAGCGGCGACGACTGTCACGGCCGATGCTTTAGCCAAGGTTGCGCCTTCACTGTGGACGACACCCGCGGGCTTTGCCCCGAACCCAAAGATTAAACGTCTGCTTGATGCGAAAGCGGAAGCTTTCAAAGCGGGTGCTGGATTTGATTGGTCACTCGGTGAAGGTTTGGCCTTTGCGACGTTGCTCGCCGAAGGACATCCCATACGCATTTCCGGTCAGGACAGCGAACGCGCGACCTTCTCGCACCGTCACGCCGTTCTCCACGACCCTGAGACGGGCGCTGAATACACACCGCTCTCCAAAGCCGGCAAAGGTACGTTCGAAGTCGTTAACTCGTCGCTCTCGGAATACGCGGTGCTCGGTTACGACTACGGTTACTCCCTTGAACGTCCAGATGCGCTGACAATTTGGGAAGCCCAGTTTGGTGACTTCGCCAATGGTGCACAAATTGCCATCGACCAGTTTATCGCATCAGCGGAATCGAAGTGGCACCAGAATAGCAATTTGACGATGCTGTTGCCGCACGGCTACGAAGGCCAAGGCCCTGAGCATTCATCGGCACGTATTGAGCGGTTCTTGCAACTCTGTGCAGAAAATAATCTGCAGGTCGTTTACCCTTCGACGCCTGCCCAGTTATTCCACGCACTGCGCCGTCAGGTGAAACGCGAAGTACGTAAGCCGCTTGTGGTGATGACCCCGAAGAGTCTGCTGCGACATAAGGGATGCATCAGTTCGCTGGCTGATTTTACGTCGAAAGGTTTCCAAGAATTTCTCGCCGAAGCGACAGCTCCGTCCAAGACCGAGCGCTTGGTCATTTGCACCGGCAAAGTATACTACGATCTCGTCGACGCCCGCGCTGCACGCAAAGACACCACGACAGCCCTGGTGCGCGCCGAACAACTTTACCCGGTTAACACCAAACTCTTGCGCACGCTCTGGGAGCAACACGGCAAACCTGCGAAGGTTGTCTGGTGCCAAGAGGAGCCGCGCAATATGGGTGCGTGGACATTCATTGCCCCAGTGATTGAAGAAACCCTGGGGGTGCGTCCGGTCTATGCGGGACGTGATGCGGCGGCTTCGCCTGCGGTAGGTTCGCTGGCGATTCATAAGATCGAACAGGCCGACCTTCTTGAGCAGGCGTTTAAGGTCTAAAAAGGCGCAAAGACCCCCGCCAAAACGGTTGCAGGCTTTATAATCTTGGCTAGGATTTCGGCGTGGTACCCCACCTCGCACGCTGCGTTTTAGCTACGGCTCTATTGGTCGGTGCCGCGCAATTACGTGCGTTGGATATCCAATTTTCGGTCGACGCCAACAATGCGCCGAACGCCGAAGCCTTGGCGGGTTTTGAGCAGGCCGCACAAGTTTGGGAAAGCCTGCTCAGCAACAACGTCAACGTCTACGTGCAGATCGGCATGAGCAATTTCGGCGCTGCGAACTCGAACATCATCGGCCAAGCAGGGTCGGAATTTTACGTCGGGAGCTATAGTGAGCTCCGCACAGCGTTGATTGATAACAGCACATCAGTCACCGACGCCATTGCTTTGGCGCAATTACCAACGGGATCGACGTACACGCGTCTCATCAATTACACCGCGGATAGCCCTACGCCTACTTCGACGCCTTGGCTGAATACCACCGACAGCATCCTCATTAGTGGCGGCAATGCACGTGCCCTCGGCTTAATCCCGAACAGTTACTACGCACTCGATGCGGCCATTGAATTTAATACGGCTTTTGCTTTTGATTACGACCGTAGCAACGGGATTGGTGCGCAGCAGATGGACTTCGTGGGCGTGGCCATTCACGAAATCGGTCATGCCCTCGGCTTCAACAGCGTGGGAGATTTCTTAGACTACAATCAGTCGACCGGAGCCACGACTTTGAATGGTTGGACGGCGGCAGATTTCGCGAGCACGCCGCTCGATTTATTCCGTTATTCGGCGGCGAGTATCGCTGCGAGCAACTTGTACAATCAGTACATCACCGACGTGTCAGTGGGGACCGCGGCGCAGTCGATATTGATTGGTGATCTCGAATTACAGATGTCGACCGGCGTAAATTACGGTAACGGACAACAGGCTTCGCACTTTTTGGACAACCTTGGGATTGGGGTGATGGATCCCACGGCCAGCTTCGGGGAAGAGATTAATATCACTGCCAATGACTTGATTGCCCTGGATGCCATTGGCTGGAATTTGACCGGGAATGCCATCCCAGAGCCTAGTACCTACGGAATCGGGCTGGGCGGGTTGGCCTTAGCGGTGGCTATTGGGTGCCGTAAACGCCAAAAAACCTAAGATTTCCCCGTTGAAAGGTGGGGCAAGGACACCCACAGTTGCCGTCACTACCTTTCATGGCTGTCGACGTCAAAATACCTCCTATGGGCGAGTCCATCACCGGTGGCTTGCTCGCCAACTGGCTCGTCCAAGACGGCCAAGCGGTCAAAAAGGGCCAAGCCCTGTTCTCTTTTGAGACGGACAAGATCACTTCGGAGGCCAATGCCGACGTGGATGGTGCTATCCGCATTATGGTCGCGGCGGGCACCGAAGTAACCGTCGGACAAGTGGTCGCGACAATTGACGCTGGTGCCGCGGGTAGCGCACCGGCCGCGGCCGCACCTGCGCCTGCTAAAGCTGCCGCAGTCACACCTGCTCCCGCAGCAGCACCGAAGAGTGCACCTGCGCCTGTCGCACTTTCTAAATCTGGTGCCGCCGCAGAAATTTCTCCAGCTGTCCGTCGTATCGCTGCCGAAACGGGTCTCAACCCTGCAACCGTTAGCGGCACGGGCAAAGCGGGTCGCGTCACTAAAGGTGACATGCTCGGCGTATTGTCGGGCGAAACACCCACACACGCAGCACCTTCAGTATCCGTAACACCTAGCGCTGCGAGCGCACCGGCCGCCAAGGCCGTCGAAGCTTTAGCGAAAGCCCCTGAAGGCCGTGTGACGCGTAAGAAGATGTCGCCGCTGCGTCGCAAGATTGCGGAGCGCTTGGTCTTAGCGAAGTCAGAGACGGCGATGCTCACGACGTTTAACGAAGTGAACATGGCACCGGTCATGGAATTCCGTAAGCGTTACGGCGAAGAGTTTCTAAAGAAGCACGGCGTGAAGCTCGGCTTCATGTCCTTCTTCGTGAAGGCAGTTGTCCAAGCGTTGCGTGAAGTCCCGCAAGTGAATGCGACCATTGAGGGCGATGAGATTGTTGAAAATCACTTCTATGACGTCGGTGTAGCCGTCGGTACGGAAAAGGGTCTGATGGTTCCGATTGTACGCGATTGCGAGGCTCTGTCGTTTGCTGACATCGAGCGCACGATTGGCGATTTCGGTAAGCGTGCCCGCGAAGGTAAAATCCAACTCCCTGAGCTCCAGGGCGGTGTCTTCACCATTTCCAATGGCGGCATTTACGGATCGATGCTTTCGACACCGATTCTGAATTACCCGCAGCCAGCTATCTTGGGCCTGCACAACATCATTGAACGTCCCGTGGCTGAACACGGCCAAGTGGTGATTCGTCCAATGATGTACCTCGCGCTCTCGTATGATCACCGTCTGATCGACGGTAAAGAAGCGGTTACGTTCTTGATCAAGGTGCGCGATAGCATCCAAGACCCACAACGCCTGCTCTTCGGCGTCTAATCCTTTATACCCAACACTTCCATGTCCCAACTCGATCTCGTCATCATCGGTTCCGGCCCCGGCGGCTATGTCGCTGCCATCAAGGCTGCCCAACTCGGCCTGAAGGTCGCCCTCGTCGAAAAAGACGCGAACCTCGGTGGTACCTGCTTAAACATCGGCTGTATCCCTTCGAAGGCTTTACTCCATTCGACAGAATTGTGGCATCAAGCTCAGCACGGCAAAAAGCACGGCATTGTCGGCGCTGAAAAACTTTCCTTCGACGTCCCTGTAATGATGGCGAACAAGGACAAAGTCGTCACGCAGTTGCGTGCCGGCGTGAAGACCCTCGTCAGCAAACGTGGCGTGGAAATTATTCAAGGTCTCGGTCGCCTCGGCGGCGCTGGTAAAGTCGTCGTGCGCTCCGATAAAGGTGAACGCATCCTCGAAACCAAAAACGTGCTCATCGCCACCGGTTCTGTGCCCGTGGAACTTCCTTTCATGAAGTTTGATGGCGAAAGCGTTATTTCTTCCGATCACGGTATCGCCCTCCCCAAAGCACCTGAGCGCTTAGTCGTGGTGGGTGCAGGCGCCATCGGTCTCGAACTCGGCTCCGTCTGGGCCCGCCTCGGCTCCCAGGTCACCGTCGTCGAGATGCTGCCCTCCATCGGCGGTCCGGCCTATGACGCCGACGTCGCCAAGG
>DNHH01000091.1:11243-11558 GCA_003485955.1 Opitutia bacterium | reverse complement strand
TGCTTTAGTTGGACCAAGTGGCGCGGGTAAAAGCACTTTCCTTAATCTCATTCCTCGGTTCTTTGATCCCAGCGAAGGCGTTGTCATGCTCGATGGGCATGACTTGCGGAAAATTAGTTTAGCTGAACTGCGCTCAGCAATCGCACTTGTTTCTCAGGAGCCGGTACTTTTTGACGGGAGCATCCGTGATAATATTCGCTTGGGTCGCCCGGGTGCTGACGATGCCGCTGTTGAGCATGCTGCCAAGTTGGCGGGTGCCCTTGATTTTATCCGTTCGCTGCCAGCGGGCTTTGAAACACGTGTTGGTGAGCGGGG
>DNHH01000091.1:0-11045 GCA_003485955.1 Opitutia bacterium | reverse complement strand
CACTTTCGGGTGGTCAGCGCCAGCGAATTGCCATCGCCCGCGCCTTCCTGAAAGACGCACCTATCTTGCTCCTAGATGAAGCCACTTCATCGCTGGATACAGATACGGAACGTGCCATCCAAAGCTCGCTCGCTGACTTGATGCGTGGGCGCACGACACTTATTGTTGCGCATCGGTTCAGTACGATTCGTGATGTCGACCGCGTACTTGTGTTCGATAAGGGTCAAATTATTGCGGATGGTCCGCGTGATAAGGTTTACGCTAACAATGAGCTTTTCCGACGACTCTGGGATCAGCAGTCGGGCGATCCTGTTTAAACTGTGCGTATCCTTTTCGCGAAGCCTTGCGGATTGCGTGGTGCGTTGGCACTAACGCCTGCACTGCGTGCGATTCGCGATAAGCATCCGGGTGCACGTGTCACCGTGGTAACACATGCCGCTGCCTTGCCCATGATCGAGGGATGTCCGGGTGTCGATGTAGCTTTAGCGAGTGACATCTCAACCAGTGCAGGTGCATCGCTTTCCCTGCTCGCCCATATCCGTCGTCAGGAGTTCGACCATGCTTTTGCGCTCTCGCCCGACTCGAGTGCGCGTCGCTTGGTCGCGCTTTCCGGCGCCCGTAAGCGTTGGGCATTAGGATCACCGGGTTTCTACCAACCATTTTTCCATGGATGGGGCGAACCGAGCGCGCAGGACTCTCATGAGGTTGCTCGGGATCATGCGGTTGTTGCCCATGCCCTCGGGCTTACACCGCAACCAGGTGATTGCTGGTTTGCGAGTTCACGCATGCAAGAGCACGGACTACTTCTCGAGAAGGCTCGCTTTGCGGTCATTCACCCTGTGTCTGCAGACGGTAATAAAATGTTAGGCGCCCATCTTTGGTCTGTTGTGGCCCGTACACTTTTGGATGCGGGTACTGTTGATCGTGTGATTGTGTCTTGTGGAGGTGATGCGAGTGAGCGCGTTTATGCAGAGGTCGTATGTGGTGCGGTTGGTCCTGCTGCCGTATCAACTGCCGGGCGGCTGAGACTTGCTCAGCTTGCACGATTGATAGCTGATGCCCGAATTTTTATAGGCGTAGATACGCCTATCCTGCAACTTGCTGCAGCGGTGCGTTGTCCAGTGGTAGGTGTTTTTGGTCCATCGGACTACGGTAAAGCCCGCCCCTGGGGGTCTGTCAGTCGTGCGGTACGCATTGATACAACGCCCTATGAGGGTGAGCCATTGCCTGACTGGCGGTCGCGCATCGGTCGTGCATTTGGAAGAATTCGGCCAGACCAGATTGTGCGGGCGGTCGATGAAACATTGCGCATCAGCTAACTTTTCCAGTGAACACTTCGTCTTCTTACGACTGTGCGATTATCGGAGCCGGTATGTCTGGAATGGCAGCAGCTGTGCGGCTGGGGATGTTTGGTAAGCGGGTTGTAGTGTTAGAGCGCCATAATGCAGTCGGCGGACTCAATTCTTTTTATGCTAAAGCTGGTCGGAAGTATGATGTCGGCCTTCACGCCATGACTAACTGGGTGCCCGAAGGAACGAAAGGTGCACCGTTAACAAAGCTCCTCCGGCAACTACGTATCCGTCGCGAGGAGTTAGACTTATCACCACAGCTTGGGTCGCGGATTGTGATGCAAGGACGCACCTTGCACATGACCAATGATTTTGCGCGTTTTGAGTCCGACGTCGCTCGCGAATTTCCAAATCAGATAGATGGCTTCCGGCGAGTAGACAAGGACCTGCAGTCGTTTGATGAAAATGCGCTCACAATTGCCAGCGGTTCAGCCCGGGCTTTTTTAGCTGAACGCATCCAAGACCCGCTTCTGGTCGAAATGTTACTCGTGCCGACGTGTTACTACGGCAGTGCGCATGAGGGTGATATAGATTTACCTCAATTCGCTATCATGTGGCGGGCACTTTTTCGCGAAGGATTCGCACGACCGTTTGCAGGCGTACGTCAAATCACACGTATCTTAACCGAACGTTGTCGTGAGCTTGGGGTTGAGCGTCGAATGCGTTGCGGCGTGCGACGTATTGTGACGCAGTCTGGGCAGGCAACGGAACTAGAGTTAGATAGTGGCGAAATTATCACCGCTAAACAGATATTATCTTCAGCAGGTTTACCTGAAACACTCCGACTCTGTTCGGATCAGCCCGTTGACGCTGGAAAAACAATTGTGGGTCGATTGGCTTACGCCGAAACCATCGCCACGTATGCATCGGCTACGTTCAGGGAATTCGGGTGGAACGACACGATTGTTTTCTTCTGTGATAGTGAGCGTTTTGATTACCGCGCAGCCGCGGACTTGGTGGATCCGCGTTCCGGGGTTATTTGTATCCCCAATAATTATGCCTATGCGTCCGGCCAAGTGCTGGATGAGGGGTGGCTGCGGGTTACGGCACTTGCCAATCATGACGCCTGGTGCGCCTTGCCCGAAGATGATTACCTCGCAGCCAAGAAAGATTGGTTGCAGCGATTAAACCGAGTCGCCCGGCGCCACTTGCCAGCCGTCCAAGACGCTATCCACGACTCTGCGCTTCTCGCGACGGATATGTTTACGCCACGCACAGTACGTAAATTTACAGGCCACTTAAATGGCGCGATTTATGGAGCCACTGAGAAGCGTCGCGATGGTCGCACGCACCTCAACAATCTCTTTGTCATCGGAACGGATCAGGGCTTTTTAGGCATTACTGGGGCAATTCTCTCAGGGATTTCTATGGCAAACCTCCATGTACTAAGTGGAGAATTAACTTAACAATCATGCAGCCAGCTGTCGCAAACGAACGTTCACTCCTGCGAGAACTTCTTCACCCAATTGTTATCGTCGGTGCGCTTGGGTACTTCGTAGATATTTACGATCTCACATTGTTTATGACTGTGCGCGACCAAAGCTTGAGCGAGCTTGGTCTCGGACATCTCATTAAAGGTGGAGCTTGGTACCATGATCTGATGTCTTGGCAGATGGCAGGCATGTTGCTCGGTGGCATTCTGTTTGGCGTACTCGGCGATCGGCTTGGTCGCTTAGCCACACTCTTTGGATCTATATTACTTTATTCCCTAGCTAACTTGGGAAACGCCTTTGTGCACACTTTTGAAGCGTATGCCGCTTGGCGTTTTGTTGCTGGTATTGGTTTAGCTGGAGAGCTGGGCGGGTGTATTGCCTTGGTTGCCGAGACTTTGTCAAAAGAGCGCCGTGGTTACGGCACAACCCTCGTTGCAGCAGTTGGAGTCATGGGCGCGGTGACCGCTGGTGCGATGGCCGAAGTCGTACACTGGCGAACAAACTATATTATCGGTGGAGTCCTTGGGCTCTCCTTGCTTGTGCTTCGTATTGGCGTTCGTGAGTCAGCGCTTTTTCATAAAGCTCGCGATAACCATGAGCTTGGGACGGTGTCCCGCGGCAATTTCTTTGCACTCTTCAATCAGCGCAATCGTTTGCTGCGCTATCTCTGCTGCGTTGGTATTGGTTTACCTACTTGGTACACCCTTGGAATCCTTGTTCAACGGGCATCCTCGCACTTCGCTCCAGTTTTTCATATCCAAGGCGAAATTATTACCAGTCGTGCGATAACAATTTTCTATTTAGGACTAACTTTCGGCGACTTAGGGAGTGGTGCTATCAGCCAAGCGCTTAGGTCTCGGCGAAAAGTTGTGGCCGGATTTCTTATCGTTAGCCTCGGGTGTGCTGCACTCTATCTTTTTGGCTCCGATGGGTGGACAAATACTCAACTCTACGCCCTTATTTTCGTAATGGGCTTAGGAATGGGCTACTGGGCTCTCTTTATTACAATTTCGTCCGAACAGTTTGGGACTAATTTACGTGCGACGGCGGCAACCAGCATACCCAATTTTGTACGCGGCTCATTGATTCTGCTCACTGCAGCTTTCACGTGGCTTAATACTCAGTACTCTGCACCCACTGCTGCCATTGTGCTGGGGTTTACTTGCTTTGCGATCGCCGGAGTGTCGCTGCTTTGTTTGCGCGAAACTTTCGGGATAGACTTAGACTATCTTGAGCGCGACTGAGCTTCGGCGGGTGCGGGCTCATCGCTAACGCACCGGAACCCTGCGTGATTCGTCGCAGTTAATTCATCGATGCCGTGGCGCGCGCTTGGACGGTAGCGAAAGCAATAGGCGGTACCGCAAAGCCATGAGCCGCCGCGCATTGCTCGCTGGCCAAAACCCGTCCCTTGAGGGTCGCTTCCGCTGGCTGGTCCGCGTGGCATCTCTTCGGTGGATTGACTGTAATAGCCCGGGTCGTACCAGTCAGCCGTGAACTCCCAAACATTGCCGGCCATATCGCTCAGTCCGTAGCCGTTGGGTGGAAACGAGCCGACGGGTGCAGTTCCATAGAATCCATCTTCGACCTTATCCTTAGCAGGGAAATCTCCCTGCCAATGGTTGCACATGATTTTTCCATTCGGCCTTTCTGTGTCGCCCCATGTGTAAGCTTTCTGGCTGAGGCCGCCCCGTGCTGCCCATTCCCATTCTGCTTCTGTGGGGAGTCTTTTCCCGGCCCACCGACAGTAGGCGAGTGCGTCGCGGTAGCTTATTTGGACGACGGGATGATCCATGCGATTATCTATCGAAGAACCAGGTCCATCGGGGTGTTGCCAGTTGGCGCCCGGCGTGAAGGTCCACCAAGGCAAGTTACCAATCCCGCACATAGTTGCATCCACGCCTTCGATGGCACGAAAGACCATTCCGCCGGCAAGTAAGTCTTCGGGTTTTGCTTTAGGGAAGGCCCGTGCATCGATGGAGCGCTCAGCCTCCGTTCGGTAATGGGTCGCTTTAACAAATTCTAAAAATTGCCGATTCGTGACTTCGGTTCGATCCATCCAAAACCCTTTTACCTTCACGGGGTGAACGGGCGCCTCTTCAGGGTGATTCGGCAGATCATAGCCCATGGCATAAGCCCCTGCAGGAATCCAAGTCATTCCTTGAGTTGCCGGAGGGGGAGGTTGACCAAAGAAGAAATAGAGCGCCACGGGAAGCATCACGCACACCGCCATGGCAGTTTTAATCCAGCGAGTTGCGGTTGCCGGATTCATATTACTTAGTGCCCTGTTTATTCGTCTTTTTCGCCGCAGCTGCCTTAACTTTCTCTTCCCAGCCTTTTTCGCCTGGCAATGGGAAGGCTATGTTGGGCGTATGTTCTTGTCGGAAGATTTCCTCGGCCTTCTTTACTAACTCGGGGTGCTCATTGGCAACATCTCGAGCTTCGGATGGGTCTTTTGCCAAATCGTAAATTTCGATAGGCAGCGGCTTGTTGGTCAGAATTTTTCGCTGGATGGCCTTCATCCGGTTATTCCAAACAATGACCTGCCAGGTTTGGCCTTCGTGAAACTCAAAGAAGAGAAAGTCATGCGGTTTGTAGGTGCCATTGCCAGTGAGGACTGGGACGAGACTTTTCCCAGAGAGTCCTTTGGGCGGCGTGATGCCAGCGAGCTCGCAGGCAGTGGGGAAGAAGTCCCACGAAGCAGTCAGAATATCGGTGCGCTTGCCTGGGCTTATTTTGCCAGGCCACCAAGCAATCTCCGCAGTACGAAATCCGCCTTCGTAAGGCGATCGCTTGTCGCCGCGTAAGCCACCGCGACCCTTAAAGTAATCAATCCCATAGCCGTAGGTAGGCTCCGTGCCATTGTCTGAGCAAAACACGAACAAAGTATTTTTATCGATGCCGAGCTCTTTCAGCAAATCCATGACCTTGCCGGCATCTGAGTCCAGCTTGCTAACCATCGCAGCGTAGAGGCGAGCGGCTTTTGGATTAGGATTGTCGGCGAATTTATCTGCAAAAGGCTCCAGCATCTCAGGTGTCGCCTGAAGCTTTCCGTGGGGCAGGGTGGTTGGGAGGAAAAGGAAGAAAGGCTTTCCGGCTTTAACTTGAGCACGCGTCCACGTGAGTGCTTCGTTTGTTATGCGTGTGGCCGCATATTCTCCTTCCTGCAGAGGCACCGAGCGGATGGCACGTCCTTCGTCGAGTAACTTCGGGAAGTACTCATGGGCATGTACTTGGTGGTTGTAGCCAAAAAAGCGATCGAAGCCCTGGTCGGTTGCTTCCGATCCTGAGCCCGGATAACCGAGGCCCCATTTTCCGAAGCAACCTGTGGCGTAGCCTGCAGCTTTTAGTGATTTCGCAATTGTGGGAATATCGCGCGGCATGGGTTCTTGCCCGGTGGGATATTCTTTATTGGCCCGAATTGGTGAGCGCCCCGTGTGCAGTCCGGTGATGAGTGCTCCGCGTGACGGTGCGCAAACAGATGAGCCGGAATACGCGCGGTCGAAGCTTAGGCCTTCGCGCGCCATTTGGTCGAGGCGTGGCGTTGAGAGTTTGGTCTGCCCGAAAGCACCGACTTCACCAGGCCCAAGGTCATCGGCGAGTAGGATGATGATATTGGGTTTTTGTGCTCCCAGTGCCGTTAAAGAGAGTAGGCTAAGTGCAAGAACGTTTCGTAACATTGGGGTATTTTAAAGGACATTGGCTATCTCTACAAGTTCCACGATGCACTTGCGAAGTTCCTGCGGCGTGGCAGGGTGGGGGTGTGAGACTTGAAACCCGCCACGAACCGGTTGTTCCCCGTCACCATTTTTTTAGGCGCGTGGCTGTATATTCAATTGTTGCGATACTCTTTCTTAGTTTGTCGCTGGTCTTAGGCGTTTGTGGCTATCACTTTATTTGCGGCCTGCCGTGGGTTGATGCGCTGTTGGACGCTAGTATGATTCTCACAGGCATGGGCCCGGTTTCCGTCCTGCACACGGACGAAGCTAAACTTTTTGCGTCCGGCTACGCAGTTTTTAGTGGTGTCGCCTTTTTAACAACCGCATCCATTTTACTAGCGCCCATCGTTCATCGATTGTTGCATAAGTTACATGTTGTCGAAAACCCCAAAGACTAACCCTATTTTATAAAGTATGACCATCTCTACTGACGAAGAAGTTCTCCAAATTTTCCGCGACTCGCGGGCACTGCTTACAGGGCATTTCGTTTTACGCTCTGGTTTGCATAGCGGACACTTTTTTCAATGTGCACAAGTCTGTCAGCACATGGATAAGGTCACGCGCTTGATTGAGTTATTGCGTGCCAAGTTAACTGCGCATGGCTGTCAGACAGTCCTTGCGCCCGCAATGGGCGGTTTGGTTGTCGGACAGGAGTTAGCGCGCCAATTGGGCGCACGTTTTGTGTTTGCCGAAAAAGAGAATGACCGACTGGTTTTGCGACGAAACTTTACCTTCGCGCCCGGTGAACGTGTCTTGATTGCCGAAGACGTGGTGACGCGTGGCGGGCGCGCCCAAGAGTGTATTGATTTGTTAGTCGCCGCAGGTGCTAAGCCTGTAGCGGTCGCCGCACTCGTTGATCGGTCCAGCGGCCAGACGAGTTTTAGTGTGCCTTTTGTCCCTCTTCTTTCCTTAAGTTTCCCGACCTATCCGGCCGACAAACTTCCGCCTGAGCTGGCGGCGTTACCTGCCACGAAGCCTGGTAGTTAAGGCTTCAGGGGCTTTGTCTGTGCCGTTCTGGCTAGGCTTAGAGGGTGTCAGTGATTGATTTTCGCCCGACCTTGACCCGTTGCTAGGTCAGCCCTTAGTCAGATGGGCTGTATGGACCGCAAAAATCTCACTCTAGGCATCCTCTGTCTCGTTGGTGCCTTCGGCTTACTCTTTTGGAACAGTCATTCCGTCGAGCAGACTAAAGCTGCACATGTCACTCAGCCTGCGTCTGCGGTTGCTGCGCCAGTGGCACCGGCTGTTGCGCCACTTCCGGTTGCGACCGTGACTCCATCGGTGGGAGAAGAGCAGCCCTCGAGTAAGGCGACGATATTAGCACTTCAGAATGACGTCCTGAATGTACAAATCACAACGCGTGGCGGATCCTTAGATACTGCAGCTCTTAAGCAGCACCGCACAGCCGTTGGCTCAAAAGAGTCGGTTACTTTTAACAACTTAGCACCTGACGCAGCGCTCGAGCTTTACCTGCCAGATTCTGCGACCGCCAAGCCCACCCCGATACGTATAGCCTTTCGTTCGATTGCGTCATCTGATGGCTGGACGCGTTTAGAAGGTGCGCTTCCAGATGGTACGCGTATTGAACGCAGTTATCGTCTGCGGTCGGAAAGCCTTGGCCGTGGTGATAAAGATCCTCACGGTGTTGAGTTCTCCGTTCGTATCACGCCGCCTGCTGGTAAGCCTGTGCCTAAGTTCTGGATTTCCACAGGCACTTGGCAGCCTGAAATTGCTGACGTCACCCATACTTTCCAGAGCGTTTTAGTTTCCGATGGTGTCGATATCGCTCACTCAGGACTTTCTGACTTTACTGACAGCAGTGGCTTCTTGGGACTCTTCGCGCACAAGGCATTTGCCGAGAGCCTTCTCGTTCCTGCGGCTGGGCGATCGCATGCTTGGGTGGCGTCGGCTAATCAGTACTTCGTAGCGAGTCTTTGCCCAGATGTTAGTGTCCGCGGTCAACGCTCAGAGGCGTTAGTGCTCCCAGTCGTTCTTTCTGACGGAGCGCGCAGCGTGCGAGCTCTCGCCTCATGGGAAGGTCCGGTTGCTGCCGATGGCTCCCGTACGCTCGGGGGTGTGCTTTATATCGGTCCCAAAGAATACGGTCGCCTCTCGGCACTTTCCGACGGCCAGGTGGATACTTTGCAATTCGTTAAGCTCCTTGGCTTTATTGGTATCGGCTGGATGGCCAAGCTCTTGCTCGCAATCTTGGGCGGCGTCCACTGGCTCGTCGCAGGTACTGGGGCATGGGCTTGGGGCTTCTCCATTCTCCTGCTCACATTGCTTTTAAAGTTAGTAACTTGGCCACTGACGACGGCTCAGCTACGCGCTTCCAAAAATATGGCTAAAGTCGCTGGTCCGATGAAGGCCTTGCAGGAAAAATATAAAAAAGATCCTGAGCGGCTTCAAAAAGAAATGCTAAAGCTCTACAAAGAGCACGGCGTGAACCCTCTGGCGGGCTGTTTCCCAATCCTTGTGCAGATGCCGATTTTCTTTGGCCTTTATTCTGCCTTTCAAAATGCACCCGAGATGCGCCTGCAGGCTTTCCTCTGGATCACCGACTTAGCTGGCCCAGACACGATTGCCCATCTCGGATCTATCCCGGTTAATCCAATGCCGTTACTCATGGGAATTACTATGTGGATGTCGATGCGGATGACGCCGACGACTGGCACCGACGAAACGCAAAAAATGGTTATGACCATTATGCTTATGATGTTCCCGCTTATTTGTTACACCATGCCCGCGGCGCTTACCCTTTATTGGACGTTCCAGAACGTATTGCAAATTGGGCAAACTTGGATGATTCAACGTCGTGACAAATTAACTGTAGCCACAAAAGCATAATTTAAACGCACTCCGATTATGAGCGGCCATAGCAAATGGCATACAACGAAGCGGCACAAGGCAGTCATTGACGCCAAACGCGGCAAAATTTTCTCTGTTCTCTCCAAGGAGCTTACGCTTGCAGCGAAAGCTGGCGGCGGAAATCCCGATTCAAATGCACGGCTACGGACGGTTCTGGATAAGGCTAAAGCCGCCAACATGCCGACCGATAATGTGAAGCGCGCCGTTCAAAAAGGTACGGGAGAAATTCCCGGCGTCGTTTACGAAGAATTTGCTTATGAAGGTTATGCGCCGGGCGGGGTCGGTCTGATTATTGAAGTAACCACGGATAATAAGAACCGCATCGCTGCGGAAGTTCGCCATGCCTTTGCAGAGCATGGCGGCAATATGGCTCAAGCGGGTGCAGTTTCGCACGGCTTTCACCGCAAAGGTCAAATCCTGCTCTCCGCAGATGCGATTACCGAAGATGCTTTGATGGAGCTTGCGCTGAACGCGGGCGCCGAAGACGTCATCAACCATAGCGATCACTTTGAAGTTCTTTGTGCGGTGTCTGATTACTACACCCTTGCTAAAGCGTTGGAGGATAAAGGACTCAAGCCTGCCTCGAGCGAGCTCGCCTATGTTCCTAACCTTTATGTGCCTATAACTGACGCTGCTGTAGCCAAGGGGGTGCTCGAACTTATTGATGCTATCGAGGCATTGGACGACGTGAAGGCTGTGCATGGTAATCACGAGATAGACCCTAAATTGCTCGGTTGAGGGCCCAGGGTTGTGGATTCTGGCGTGACTCCAAGCCGTGCTTGCCAAGGCCCCCTAAGTTCCTTTTCTCAGTAGTCGGTATTTACGGGAATATAGCTCAGTTGGTTAGAGCGCCTGCATGACATGCAGGATGTCGCAGGTTCGAGTCCTGCTATTCCCACCACTTTTCGGCCCGCCTTCTGGCGGGCCGCTTTGTTTCGTGCAAGTCGGTTGAGGCTGTCTTGACCTACCCCCGTCTGTACCGCTACCCATTGAGTCCAACTTCTATCCATGACCACTACCATTGTAGATATTAAAGCCCGCGAAATCTTAGACTCTCGCGGTAACCCCACTCTCGAAGTCGATGTTGTCTTATCCGGCGGCGCTCTCGGTCGTGCAGCTGTACCCTCAGGTGCATCCACTGGCACGCATGAGGCACATGAGTTAAGAGATGGCACTGTGCCCGCGAAAGAATTTGCGAAAGGTATTGATCCAAAGAAGCGCTACGGCGGCAAAGGTGTTCTCAAAGCAGTCGGCAATGTGAACGACATCCTCGCTCCAGAGTTACTTGGTTTTGATGCCTGCGATCAGCTCGGCGTTGACCATGCGATGCTTGAAATCGATGGCACTAAGAACAAGTCGAAGCTTGGCGCAAATGCAATTTTGGGTGTTTCGATGGCGGCAGCTCATGCGGCTGCCAAAGCGCGCAACATGCCGCTTTACCGCTATATTGGCGGACCCAACGCTAAAGTGCTCCCAATCCCTCTCATGAATATCATGAATGGTGGCGCTCACTCCGATGCACCGGTCGACATTCAAGAATTCATGATCGTCCCGCGCGGTGCGCCGACTTTCCGCGAAGCATTGCGCATGGGCACAGAAGTCTTCCACGCGTTGAAAAAAGTTCTTAAGACACAGGGCCTTTCCACTTCCGTGGGCGATGAAGGCGGCTTTGCCCCGAA
>DNHH01000021.1:7027-7565 GCA_003485955.1 Opitutia bacterium | reverse complement strand
GAAGCCGGCGGGATGCCTTCCGCGCTTATCCAGCGCAAGTTCCTCGAACAGCGTAAAATTTTTCTTTGGGGCGCTGTCGATGACAGCACCGCCCGAGATATCACCGAGCGCTTGCTCTACCTCGAAGGTACTGCACCTGGCGAAGAGATCACTTTTTATATCAATACGCCCGGCGGCTCGATCACTGCCGGCATGGCTGTCTACGACACGATTCGCCTGATTACTTCGCCTGTGAAGGTTGTGGTTACGGGCATGGCCGCTTCGATGGGCTCAATCCTTCTTCAGGCACCGAAGCAGAAGAACAGTCGGCTACTTTTCCCTCACGCGCAGGTCATGATTCATCAACCGTTAATTATGGGACGTATCGTCGCCCCTGCGGTCGATATCCACATTCAGGCGCAAGAGATGGAGCGCATGCGCCGGGAACTTAATGCCATCCTTGCCGCCGCTTCGAATCAGCCTTTGACCAAAGTTGAAAAAGACACCGACCGTGATTTTTACATGACAGCTCAAGAAGCAGTGGCTTACGGCTTGGCCG
>DNHH01000021.1:4841-6855 GCA_003485955.1 Opitutia bacterium | reverse complement strand
TTACGGTTTGGCCGACGCGATTATTAAGAAAATCTAATCTTAGATGGGCGTCGCAGACCGGACTTACATGCGAGGCGAATCTTCCTCGTCTAAGATTCCTGTTTTACACATCGTCCTTGGCGTTCTCGTTGCCGTCTTTGTTTTAGGGCTGATTGAGGAATCGGCGCACGCGCGGTTTCTTGAATGGATGCCGCTGACCGAGGGTGATTTTGCTCCATGGACTTGGCTGACGTATGCGTTGGTCCATGCGCACGTTCTGCACCTTGTCTTTAATGGCTGGTCGCTGTGGTGGGTTGGCACGCAGGTTGAAGGTGAACAAGGCGGCTTAGTCCTTTTTCGCGTCTTAATTTTGGGCGTGCTGGCGGGTGCGCTTGTCTGGTGGCTGAGTGGACTGGGCGGGCAGGGCGGCAGTCAGATCATCGGCATCTCTGCAGCTGTCATGGCGGTGATGGTTTATGGCTTAGCAGATCGCAAAGATGAAATGGTCACCATTCTGATCTTCTTTATTATTCCTGTGCCCATGCGCATACGTTGGGTACTGCGAGCGCTCTGGATTGTCACGCTATGCGGCTGGATTTTTGCTGAATTACCATCGCGACATACGTGGAGTTTTTGGCAAAGTGCTTGGGATACGGACGTTGCTCACTCCGCACACCTCGGAGGACTGGTTGCGGGTGCCGTGTTGGCCATGCTTGCTGGTCGAAAGAGCACCCCTTCGTTTTTTGTGCAGACAAATGACGGGGTCGAAGACGCTCCTTACCTAAAGGCAGCTCAGCCAGCACTTACTTCAGCCGACGCCCGCATCGAAATGGACCATTTATTGGATAAAATATCTACCGAAGGTTTCGGCTCGCTGACTCCCACTGAGCGGCAAAGACTTGAACAGCTCAGCAACCGACTGCGCTAATCTCTTTATGCGATACGTGAACCTCCTCATTCTTTCGCTGTGTTGCACCGTCCTGCAAGGGCAAGACGCACTCTTTACCACCGATCAAACGATGGCGATGGAGACGGGGGCTACTGCTGCTCTCATGGAGCGACTACACATTAGCAAAAAACCTTTAAGCTCCATCGATATGGACGCATTGATTGTAAGCTATTGCGAGGCGCTGGATCCGGCCAAAATTTATTTCACCCAAGCTGAAGTTGATGGCTACCGTCAGCGTTATGCGAACTCGCTTGATATGTATATTCAGCGAGGAAACCTCACGCCTGCCTTCGAGATCTTTGCTGCCTTTTCACGTCACGCTAAAGAGCGCACGGCTTTTGCCGTTGCGGCACTAAAAGATGCTAAGCTCGACCTGAATGCCCCAGGCACCTTCCCCGTTGATCGCCGCAAGCTCCCTTGGCCTGCCGACGCCGCTGCCGTAGATAGTCTCTGGCAACGCCGTATTCGCCTAGATTTGCTCGGAGAACTTTTTGGCGAAGACCGGACTTCAGCTTCATCAGACACTACGGCGGCCGCTCGTTCTAAAAATCGTGATACGGTTCCTGAGGTTACCGCAGAACGCCTTGCCGAAGCTCGGGCACGGCTCACGAAGCGTTACAGTAAAATTGCCGGCTACTTGAAGCTCGAAGCTTATGAGGTTGAGGAGGTATTCCTCAATTCACTCACGCGCCAGTACGATCCGCATTCCACATTCTTCACTAAGCAATCGTTGGAAGAGTTTGAAATCCAGATGCGCAATTCCCTGTGTGGCATCGGAGCGACCCTTCAAGACGATGAAGGCTACTGCACAATTAAGGAAATTATGCCGGGCGGTCCACTGGCCTTGGATGGTCGAGCGAAAACCGATGACCGTATCATTGCCGTCGGCCAAAGCGCCAAAGATGAGCCTGAGGACATTGTCGGTATGCGTTTGAATAAAGCCATCTCGCGCATCCGCGGTAAACAAGGCACCGAGATTCGCTTAATTCTCGAACCACATAATGGCGGGCCACGCAAAGATATCGTGTTGAAGCGCGATCAAATCAAACTCGTTGGCCAGCTTGCCTCGGCTCGATGCTTCGACGT
>DNHH01000021.1:4316-4643 GCA_003485955.1 Opitutia bacterium | reverse complement strand
TGGTACGATTCCAGTAGGCGTCATCGATTTGCCAGCCTTCTATGGCTTGGATGAAAAAGGGCAGGGCTCGAGTCCTACCAAAGATATCGAAGAGCTTATTGCTAAGTTGCGCGTACTAAAAATGCGCGCGCTGATTATTGATTTACGGCGTAACGGTGGCGGACTGTTAAACGAGGCGATTGGTATCAGTGGCCTCTTTATTCCTCAAGGTCCCGTTGTCCAAATTCGCGACAGTGCTGGCCAGAGCATGTGCTATAACGATGAGGATCCTAAGGTTGCTTGGGATGGGCCGCTTATTTTGCTGACGTCGAAGTTATCAGCTTCAGC
>DNHH01000021.1:1925-4143 GCA_003485955.1 Opitutia bacterium | reverse complement strand
GTGGTGCTGATCGATCGCTTCAGTGCTTCGGCTTCGGAAATCTTTGCGGGGGCTATGCGCGACCATCGACGCGCTATAATTGTTGGCGATTCTACCACGCATGGAAAAGGCTCCGTCCAAAACATCATCGAACTTTCTCGGCTTGCCCCTCAGCTCAAGTCCGCCGTGAAAGTAACTATTCAAAAGTGGTACGCACCGAATGGCTCTTCGATTCAACTTAAAGGCGTTCCAGCCGACATCACTGTACCGTCGCTATTTTCAGTTATGCCCGTCGCCGAGTCTGACCTCGATAGACCCCTTCCCTGGGATTCCGTCGAGCCTATGTTGACCAAGGTTGATGAAGGGGCCTGGCTCAAGGCGCCCTTAAGTATTGGATTAATTAAGCGCCTAAACGACGCAAGTCGTCGCCGGCAAATCGAACTCCCTGAGTTTTCCACGCTTTCCCACATGCTCTCATGGACGAGTGCGCGGGTGAATCGTACGGAAGTTCCCCTTTCCTTAAATACACGTCGCAATGAGCGTATCGAAGACCTTGCTTTCCGTGAAAGTGTCCGAAAGGAACTTGAGAAGTACGGTAAGTCCGAACTGGTAAGTAAAGAGGTTAAGCTTGATGCCGCCATTGTTCAGGCGAAAAAACAGACAGATCCTAATTGGGAAAAAGCCTCGAAAAGCATGTCACGTCTGCGCGGGCCTTTGGAAGATGAAGCCTGGCCCGATTATGATATCCAGCTAACTGAGGCCCTGCAAATTGCCTGCGATTGGTCGATAGAGTTAAATAAATCACCAAGCGTAAAGCGGTAGGTTAACGACGGCGTGGCGCTCGCTCTTGACCATCTCTCTTTGGGCGGGTAGTCAAGGGGTGTCGTCTTACCCAACGCGACACTCCCATCACCCCTATGTTCGCCCCTATCCTCATGTCATCCGGCGTTAGCATCCAATTGCAGGCCGTCGACTACCTCATCCTTGCGGTTTACTTCGCCTTTGTAATTGGTATCGGGTTTGCACTTCAGCGACACACCCGCACCTCTGATGAGTTCTTTCTGTCCGGTCGCTCTCTGCCAGGTTGGGTAACAGGTCTTGCTTTCATCTCTGCCAACCTCGGCGCTCAAGAGCTCATCGGGATGGCCGCCTCTGGTGCCCAGTATGGCATCATGACGGCGCACTTCTACTGGGTTGGTGCTATACCTGCGATGGTCTTCCTTGGTGTCTTCATGATGCCGATGTACTACGGCTCCAAGGCTCGCTCGGTACCCGAGTATCTTAAGTTGCGCTTCGACGAACGTACCCGTGCGTTCAACTCGTACTCGTTCGCCATCATGACCATCTCTTCATCGGGCATCTCGATGCACGTGCTGGCCGATCTCATCAACCGTCTTATCGGCTGGGACTATACCCTCTGTCTCGTTGTCACCTCTGTTATCATACTTCTCTACGTTCTTAAGGGCGGCCTGACTTCGGCGATGTATACCGAAGTATTGCAGTTCTTTATGATTGTCTTCGGCATCGCACCGCTCGCGTGGATAGCTTTGCGCGACATCGGTGGATGGGATGGCCTTGTGGCAAAACTCACTGCTTCTAAACCTGATGCCTTGCACTCTTGGGCAGGCACCTCGGGCACGGAGAATGCTATGGGTGTTGAATGGTACGGTATTCTCATCGGTCTCGGTTTTGTACTCTCCTTTGGCTACTGGTGTACAAATTTTGCAGAAGTGCAGCGCGCGATGGTTGCGAAGGATATGGGTGCAGCCCGGCGCACGCCCATCATCGGCGCCATCCCCAAGATGCTCTTCCCTGCAGTTGTTATTCTTCCTGGGCTCGTTGCCTTTGCCCTTACGGGTGATGGACAAGGCTACGAATTGCCAACCAAGGATGGAGTCCCCAACTACAACCAAGTTTTGCCCTCCATGCTCTTGCATTACTTCCCGAGTGGCATGCTTGGTCTAGCACTAACGGCTCTAATGGCTTCCTTCATGTCGGGCACGGCCGCCAACGTCACTGCTTTCAACACCGTTTGGACCTACGACATCTACCAGAGCACAATTGGCCGTGGCAAGGACGACGCCCACCTGCTCCGCATGGGTAAGTACGCAACTGTCTTCGGTATTCTTGCCTCGATGGCCTTCGCCTTCGTAGCCGCTCAGTACAACAATATCCTTAGCATCCTCCAATTGATCTTCGGCTTCGTCAACGCCCCGCTCTTTGCGACCTTCCTGCTTGG
>DNHH01000021.1:0-1615 GCA_003485955.1 Opitutia bacterium | reverse complement strand
TGGCTCGCACAACTGCTCGGTCAGCCTGCTGCGTTTACGCTCGGCACGGAACTCGCTCAGACCTTCTGGCTGGCTACGGTCGCCTTTAGTATGACCTTCCTCGTTAACCTCATTGTCTCGCTCGTCACAGGCCGCGATAAGACCGACGCCGAACTGAGTGGACTCGTCTACTCCCTTACACCTAAGCCCATTGAGACTCACGAGCCTTTCCTTCTGCGCCCTGCCGTACTCGGCAGCCTTGTGCTGGCCGTGGCGATTTTCCTCAACTTGTATTTCTGGTAAACTCTAACCAACTCTCTCATGGACATCCGCAAACCTATTGGGCAACTCTTCCTCATTCTCGGCACCATTCTTATGGCTTGGGGTATTTTTGGTGGCGAGGCCGCTGCAGGTAAGCTGCCCTTCAATCTTAATCTTTGGTGGGGTGCCGCCGTCTTCCTCTTCGGGGCTGCGATGACTTACTACGCGCGCCGTGCGGCGGCTGCCGAGTCCGCTCGCGAGTCCTGCGGGACTGGTTGCGGTTGCTCGAAGTCTAAGTAAGCACTCTTTGATCTTGTAAAGACCCGGCTTCGGCTGGGTCTTTTTGTTTTAGGCAAAGTCACACCTTGCCTCTTTTGCGAGTTAAGGTTCCTCCTTGGATGTGCTTCCGCTTCGTGCCACCGCCCTTCGACGTCGCCTTGGCAGCGTCGCTGCGCTTGCCGGGGTCGACCTCGATGTGCCCGCAGGCTCGACCCTGTGTGTCGTAGGGCCTTCGGGCGCGGGTAAGTCGACCCTACTTCGCGTATTGGCTGGGCTGACGGCGCAAGATACCGGCGAGGTACGTCTCGGTGGTAAAGAGGTTTCGAATCAAACCCCCGCACTGCGCCGGGCCGCTCTCGTGACCCAGTCGCCCGTAATCTTTCCTCACCTAACTGCTCTCGAGAATGTTGCCCAGGGGGCCGAAGAGGGTGGGGTGTCTTCGACGGAAGCGCTTCTCCGGGCTGCGGAGATTTTAAAAGCTTTAGGTGCAGAAAGTCTTGGTGCGCGCCGTGGAAGTGAACTCTCAGGCGGCATGCAGCAACGCATTGCTGTGGCACGTGCGCTGGCAACACGACCGGCACTCCTTTTGTTGGACGAACCTTTTTCACACCTGGATGTCTCTTCGCGCGAAGAAGCCCGCAAAGCTTTGTCTGCCGTTTTAAAAACCGCAGGCATCACCACCGTCATCGTGACGCATGAATTGCCAGAGGCTTATGCATTGTCGGATCAGATTGTTGTCTTACGTGAAGGCAAAGTTGTTCAAGCCGGCGCGCCGCGTGATGTTTACCGTCGTCCGGTTGATAGCTGGGTGGCCGCATTTTTGGGTGCAGCCAATCTTTTGCCTGCGACAGTTACCCGCTCTGCTGCCGGCGAGGCCGTTGTAAGTTGTGCGCTTGGAGAAGTGAGTGGGGCTTTAGCACGACCAGATGCTCCTCCTGCTGACGGCGCTTCAGTGATGGTGTGTATTCGTCCTGAGGGCCTACACCTCGATAGTGTTGGCCCAGAAGATAACGCCTTTCAGGGATCTGTTGTTAGCTCAGTCTTTTTAGGAAACAGCGCCTTGCATGATTTTCAGCCGCGCCAAGGAACGTTGCTT
>DNHH01000082.1:2580-6189 GCA_003485955.1 Opitutia bacterium | reverse complement strand
GTTTGGTACCGTAAAGGTGCTGACCGCAACGACCCTGCAAATCGCCATGTCTCGGTGGATGGTCCGAGCGATTCCGCCAACTGGGAGCAAGAAGTCGACGTGCTCGATACTTGGGCATCGTCATGGCTCTGGTGCTTAGCGCCACTCGGCTGGCAGAAGCCCGGCGAGACGACCCCAGAGCTCCGTCATTGGTACCCGACGGCAGCGCTCGCGACCGGACCCGATATTATCTTCCTCTGGGTAGCGCGTATGATCATTGCCGGCCTCGAACTGCATGGACCGGAGCGCAAGACACTCACGGACGATGAGATCCGTCAGCGTATCCCTTTCCACCGCGTGTTCTTCAATGGTATTATCCGCGACGCACAGGGACGTAAGATGTCGAAGTCGCTCGGCAACTCTCCTGAGCCGCTCGACTTGATTGCGAAGTTTGGTGCCGACGGTTTGCGCTTCGGGTTGCTTTCAATGGCACCGAAGGGACAAGACATTCTCTTCTCAGAAGATCGCGTGCAACTGGGACGTAACTTCTGCAATAAGCTTTGGAATGCCTCACGTTTCCGTCAGATGTCCGGTCCTGCAGGTGACAACAGTTCTGTCGCCGTAATCCTTAAACGCATCAACCCATCGACACTCGATGCCGACGACCAAGCAATCTTGGCACGCCTGGCTGAGACGACCGATGCGGCTACACGTGCGCTCGAAGCACATGAGTTCACCGAGTATACCCAAGCGCTCTACAGTTTCTTCTGGGGAGATTTCTGCGACTGGTATGTCGAAGTCTCCAAATCACGTCTGACCGATGTGCAGGCCAAGGATTCGTGTCTGGCGGTTCAGGATTTAGTCCTACGACAATTCCTCCTCCTCTTCCACCCAGTGGCGCCGTTCATTACGGAAGAACTTTGGCACTTGTTGGGTTATGGACCTGAAGGCGACTTCATCCAGAGCCACAATCCTGGATCAGCGTCTGACCTTCTCGGTGCCTTCAAGAAGCACGGCATCGAGCTGAACCCACAAGCCATTCAATCCATCGCCTCGCTTCGTGCGTTGGTCGCAGGGTTACGTCTCCTCAAGGCGAACGCCAACCAAGGAAGTCGCAAGGACAGTATCGTCACTTTCATTCCGAAAAACGCAGCAGGTCGTGCTTTAGCTGAAGCCAATAAAGACAAGATACAGAAGCTTGGCGGTCTAGCGGAACTACGCTTTGCAGATAACACACAAGGCCGTCCGGGCGAAATCACCGAAGTCGGCACACTCTTAATTGAAGTCTCGGGTAATGTCGACGCTGGCGCCGAACGTGTACGTCTGACCAAGGAACTTGAGAAATTTGAAAAGGCGGTGGCTGCGGGTGAATCAAAGTTAACCAACGAGACCTTTGTCTCGAAAGCTCCGCCCGCCATCCTCGAAGGTGCCCGCAAGCAATTAGCTGAAAGCAAAGCGAAACGGGATGAGATTGTCCGCATGCTCGCGGCTTTAAACTAAAACCTCTTCTCCATGATTCACGTCCACGTCCATCCCGATAAAGCCACGGCGGTCAAGTCGGTGGCTGCTTCGATTGCCAAGCTCATCCGCGAACGCGCCGCCAAGGGTCAGCGCACGGTGCTTGGTTTAGCCACAGGCTCGACGCCCATTCCGCTTTACGCCGAATTGGTGCGCTTGCACCGCGAAGACGGTTTGTCGTTCCGCACGGTGACCACGTTTAACTTAGACGAGTATAGCGGCCTGGGACCTGACCATGATCAGTCGTACCGCTACTTCATGCAGCAACAGCTATTTAACCATGTGGATGTGACGCCGTCCGAAACACATGTTCCCAATGGGCTCGCCAAAGATGTCGTCGCTGAGTGTGCCGCCTATGAAGCCGCGATTAAGAAAGCAGGTGGGATTGATTTACAGGTTCTCGGCATTGGACGCACGGGCCACATTGGTTTCAACGAACCTCCCGCAGGTCCAAGCACGCGCACACGTCAGGTGCACTTAGATGAAGTGACCCGTCGCGATAATGCATCGTTCTTTGGCGACGTCGCCAAAGTCCCGCATCACGCCGTCACCATGGGCGTGGGTACAATCCTCGATTGCCGTCGCGTGGTCTTACTCGCTTGGGGTGAAGGTAAAGCTGAGATTGTGCAACGCTCGGTAGAAGTCGCGCCTGCCGACAGCTGCCCTGCGAGCTGGCTTCAACAACATACCGCCTGCGATTTCATACTCGATACAGCAGCCGCTGCTAAACTTTCTAAAACTCATTAAGCCATGGAACTTACCCTTCAGCCTAAGCATATTTCATCGATTGACCCAGGTTTCGTACCTGCGTCGCTCTGGACGCGTGCCTACCTTGCACTCTGCCAACGCACGCCGGGTTCAGCGCCGCTAGCCATCGCTCTGTCACGTGCCGACGGTACTGCTTCCATCCACCGCACGCATACTTTGGCACCGGGTGCAGCGCACGATGCACTCAACCGTTTGCACGTTGAACGTACCGTGAAGTTCCTACTGTGGGCCCGTGGTGGTGATAAAATCCAATTCTCTGGGACGCATGCCGCGCATTTTGCGAAACTCTTAACCGAACTGTACCGTCCCGGCGGCGAGCGTACGTTTGATGCTGACTTCGTGCGCAAACTCTTTGATCGCCTGCCAACTTTTACAACCTGCACGGAAAGCGAGCTGCCGAAAGAAAGCGCTTCGCATTTACCGCTGGGACGTAACTTGGACGGTTGCCGTATTGGTTTCGACCTAGGTGGCTCGGACCGCAAGTGCGCCGCGCTCATCGACGGTAAAGTCGTCTTCTCGGAAGAAATAAAGTGGGACCCTTATTTCCAGAAAGACCCACAGTATCAATACGACGGCATTCTGCATTCACTTGAATTAGCGGCGAAACATTTACCACGCGTCGACGCCATTGGTGGATCATCAGCAGGCGTTTACATCAACAACACGGTGCGAGCAGCCTCGCTCTTCCGCGGCATCACCGATCCCGCGGTTTACGAAGCGAAAGTGAAACCAATGTTCTTGGATTTAGCGAAACGCTGGCCGGGTGTTCCTTTTGAAGTTTTAAACGATGGTGATGTGACTGCACTGGCCGCATCGATGTCACTCAATCGAAATTCCGTACTCGGTATTGCCATGGGGACATCAGTGGCTGCGGGTTACGTCGACGCCAAAGGCAACTTAACCAACTGGCTAAGTGAGCTCGCGTTTGTACCGGTTGATTACCGTGTGAATGGTCCCGCCGATGAATGGTCGGGCGACCTCGGTTGTGGCGTCCAATATTTCAGCCAACAAGGTGTCGGACGTTTATTGCCGAAGGCTGGGATTCATTTGCCAGCGGAGATGAAATTGCCTGAGCAATTGGAAGAACTTCAGAAGCTCATGAAGGCCGGTGATGCACGGGCCCGTGCGGTCTATGACGCCATTGGCATCGCCTTTGGCTATGCCCTAGCCCACTTCGCGGACTTCTACCGCTATGAATGCCTATTGATTATGGGCCGGGTGACATCGGGCGAAGGCGGTTCAGTCATTATCGACAAGGCCCGACAGGTCCTTAAGGATGAGTTCCCGTCCCTGCGCATCGACCTCGTCGTACCCGAAGAGAAAGATAAGCGCCACGGACAGGCC
>DNHH01000082.1:2105-2402 GCA_003485955.1 Opitutia bacterium | reverse complement strand
AGCGCCACGGACAGGCCATCGCCGCTGCCTCCCTCCCTAAGCTAAACCGATAACACTTTAAACCATGAGCCTTACCAGCGACCAACAGTCCCTCGTCCAACGAGCCCAAGCCAAACCCGATCCCTTTTCAATCGGTGCCGCTTGGGATGCAGCGATGGCAGCCTACCAACGCGACTTCTTCGGCATCGTGGTTGGCCAACTTCTCGGGATTATCCTAGTTACCGTTATCAGTACTATCAGTATAGGTTTAGCAGCTCCCGCAATGGTCATCGGTTACATTCGCTTCCACCAAAAGAA
>DNHH01000082.1:0-1950 GCA_003485955.1 Opitutia bacterium | reverse complement strand
GTTACATTCGCTTCAGCCAAAAGAAGCTTCGCAATGAGACGGTTGATTTCAGCGAACTGTTCAGCGGCTTCAATGATTTCGGTCAATCACTTGGCCTCGCATTGGTCATGGGGATTCTCCTAACCATCGGCTACATCTGCTGCATCCTCCCAGGTATCTACTTAGGTGTAGCTTGGTGGTTTGTCTTCTTTGGTTTAGCTGACCGTCAAGGCGACTTCTGGAACGTCATGGAAATCAACCGCAAAGCCGTCACCAGTCACTGGTGGTCGGCTTTACTCTTCTTAATCGTCATCCACGTCATCGCTTACGCAGGCCTACTCGGCTGCTTGATTGGCGTGTTGGTTACCATTCCCTTTGCCACGTTGATGGCTTGTTCAGCTTACGATCGACTCTTCCGATAATTTCCACCGTCAACGATGAAGCTAAACCCGAAAGCTGACCTTTTTATCCCCGATGGCACGGCGTTGCCTGAGGCGATCACGCGTACCACGCATTTAGGGATTGGTGCGCACCAAGACGACTTAGAGTTCATGGCTTACCATGGCATCGCGGAATGCTATCAACAAAAGAGCAAGTGGTTTGGTGGCGTCATCGTCACCGACGGTAAAGGCAGCTCACGTGCGGGCATCTATAAAGATTGGACCGATGAGCAAGTGGCGGCAGAGCGCGTGCAAGAACAGCGCCGGGCGGCACAAATGGGCGAATACAGCTTTATCGCACAACTCGGTTTCCCTAGCAAAGACGTTCGCGACGCCAAGGCTACAGCCACGCGCGTCGACCTTCAGACCATCCTGGCGACCGCTAAGCCTGAAGTCGTCTATTTGCATAACCCTGCTGACAAGCACCACACCCACGTCGGCGTTACTTTGCGTACCATCGAGGCGATGCGTGCCATGCCTGCTGCGGATCGTCCCAAGCGCGTTTTGGGCTGTGAAGTCTGGCGCAGCTTGGATTGGTTGCTCGATGCGGACAAACAAGTGATGCCTGTATCGAGTCGTCTCGATTTAGCAGCGGCGCTCAATGGCGCCTTTGCCACACAGATTGCCGGCGGTAAGCGTTACGACTTAGCGGTGATGGGTCGCCGTTTATCCAATGCCACCTTCTTTGATGCGTATACATCGGATAACGAAACCCATTTGCAATGGGCGATGGACCTGACGCCACTCGTGCAAGACCCTTCGCTGGATATCGAGGCGTATACCTTGAGCTTCGTCGATCGCTTGAAAGCCGACATCGCTGCAGCCATTCGTAAATCACTCTGAACAATGTCACGTCCGACCCTCCTCGTACTCGCTGCTGGCATGGGCTCACGCTACGGTGGGCTCAAGCAAATCGACCCGATGGGTCCTGCGGGCGAAACCATTCTCGATTATTCCGTCTACGACGCCCTGCGCGCGGGCTTTGGTAAAGTCGTCTTTATCATCCGTCCGGACTTTGAAAAAGACTTCCGCGACAAAGTCGCTGCGAAGTTCGCTGGTCGCGTGCCTGTGGATTACGCTTTTCAGACTTTAGATAAATTGCCTGCAGGTTGGACGGTTCCCCCAGGTCGCGACAAACCTTGGGGCACCACCCATGCGATCCTCTGCGCTAAAGATGTGGTGAAAGAGAATTTCGCCGTAATCAATGCCGACGACTTTTATGGTCAAGGCTCTTACAAGGTGCTGAGCGAATTCTTAGCGAAAGCCGACCCCAAGGGCTCGGACTTCTCGATGGTTGGCTTCACCTTGCGCAATACGCTCTCCGACCACGGCACCGTGGCTCGCGGAATCTGCGCCACCAACGCTGACGGATTGCTGACCGATATTGAAGAGATGACAAAGATTGCCCGAGCTGCTTCTGGTGCAGCCAATACCTTTGAAGATGGCCGCGTAGCTAAGCTCACAGGCGACGAACCCGTATCGATGAACATTTGGGGCTTTACCCCTCGCCTCTTCGACCACCTTGATCGCC
>DNHH01000064.1:11798-14254 GCA_003485955.1 Opitutia bacterium | reverse complement strand
GCCTGACGAGCTAACCGGGCTGCTCCACCCTGCAATACAACGGAAGGTCATCACAACGCTCGATAGCCCTATCCGCAAGCGATTTCTGAGACGTTCTTTCCTATGTGAACTTAGAGGAAGTTCAGATCTTTGTAGGCTGTCTTGCCGAGGACTTTGGTTGGGTCGGCTTTTAGGAAGTTTCGAAGAACCGTCGAGTACACCTGGCGGAAATCAGTGCTAAACGTAATGTCATCGTTCGGGCGGATATTGAGGTCAGGGGGTGTTCCGTTGACGCCTTGCTTGATGCCCGTGTGCATCACGAAGAGGGGTGCGGATGTTCCGTGGTCGGTTCCCGCTGTCGAATTTTCTGAAGGGCGACGGCCGAATTCAGAGAAGGTCATGGTGAGCACCTGGCGGTCTAAACGCTTTTGCTCAAGATCCATTTGGAATGCGTAGAGGGCTTCGCTCATCTCGCCCAGGAGTTGGGCGTGGCGGTTCACTTGATTGGCGTGCGTATCAAAGCCGCCTTGGGTCGCGTAGTACACGCGTGTTTCGAGTCCAGCAGAGATAAGCGCAGCAATCCGCTGTAAGGATTGGCCAAGTCCTGTCCCAGGGTAGGGAACCGATGGTTTGTAATTCGCAATAATTTCCCCGACGCGGCTTTCCGTTAGCAGCGCATCCATGAGGGTGTGTTGAAGGTAGTGAGTGTTGTCGGCAGGGTCTTTGGCATCTCCCACCGTAAGTGGCGCTTCGTTCAGGTCCATGAGCAGCTCAGTCTCATCTTTACCGCCCGAGGCTGATTTGCCTCCACGTTTATTATTACGTCCACCGCGCCCACCCCCCATGCCGAAGATGTTATGCGGCATGTCTGCTTGGAATGTTTGCGGCAGGACGTCGCCACCGTGGATGGCTAAAGGATCTTTGCCTGTTCCGTCGCAACAGGCGTCGAAGTAGCGACCCACCCATCCATTGTAAGCGCTCTTGTCGCTGTCGGATGCTGTCTCCCAGATTTCTGTGGAACGGAAGTGAGAGCGATTGGGATTGGGGTATCCAACATTTTGCACGACCGCCATTTTTCCTTCTTTAATCAGCTGGCTCATCTTACCCATGGCAGGGTTTAGTGCGATTTGATCATTTAAGGCATGTAAGCCAGCAGCCATCCGAAGACCAATGGTCGGACGGAGGCGGTAGTAATTATCGTTTTGGTGATGGACTACAGTATTCAGGCCGTCATTTCCGCCGGCGAGCTGAATAAGCACGAGAATTTGACGATCCTTTTCTGCCTTCGGGGCTTCGGCTAAAACTGAATTCACTAAGAACGACGGAGCAAATCCAGCAAAGGCAATTAAGCCTAAGCCTGTGCCAGCTCCTTGGAGGAATTCGCGACGTGTCTTCGGCTGGAATCGTAGGCTCATGGGATTAGGAAAGTTGATAAAGGGGCGACTGTAAGATGCCTGTCACTGCTTCCTGAATGCTGCGGACGCGGCTCTTACCGTCTGACTGGATATGCTCTTCAAGAACCTTTCGGTATTCAGGAGAGACGGTTACGGGCAGGAAATAGTTACAAAAATGTACGACGATTTCTGCGTCCGTACGATTTTTAGCAAGGAACTCGAGGCGGTCGGGTGTGACCGATGGGTTGCCGTGGCCAGCTGCGCGGGCTTCTTTGAGCGCCTTTAGGTCGTCTGCGTTGAGTTTTTCGTCCGGCGTCGTCACGAAAAGATTGCGGGCGACTGCGCGACGTGCCGCGAGGGATGAGCTGCTGATCCAATTGCGACCATAGAGCCATCCGCGGACATTGGGAGGGTTGTAGAAGCTCTGTCCCATCGCTCGCAGTGCGTTCACAATTGGGCCAGGGTAAGGGATGACATCAATCCCAAGGTCTTGGCAAAGCCCTAGGTAGTAAGCGATGGGGGACTTGATGAAATTGCCGCGGAATTTTGGATGATAGAAGATTTCAGAGTTGAAGAGAATCCGTGGGAGTTCCGACAGGCGCATGCCGTTCGCTCTCCAGACTTTTCCAAATGAAACAGCATATTCCCGCGGTAAGCCTTCGGCGGCTAAGTAGAACTTGATGAGTTCCTGGGGTGCATAGGCTGCAGTTGCAGGTTGGGCGATGGTGATGTTGATGAGATCATCGGGCCCCCAATTTCCCTTTTGTCCAAAAATAGTCTTCTCCTGGTTGTCATGTTGTTTTTCGGAGACGGTATAGACGCCGTTACGAATGCTTGCTCCTGTTAACGCGCGCGCAGCTTCTTTGACGTCCTTTTCTGTATAGTTACCTTCTCCAAGGCTGAAGAGCTCAAAAAGTTCTCGGGCGAAGTTTTCGTTGGGCTGACCTTTGGTATTTTTATCTGCGTCTAAGAACTGAAACATCGCAGGGTGCTTCATGACCGAGCGCAACATCGTGGCGTAATCTGCGCTGATATTCTTTCGCAGGGTTGCTTGATAATCAAAGAGGATGTCGCTGCGTTTGA
>DNHH01000064.1:9234-11586 GCA_003485955.1 Opitutia bacterium | reverse complement strand
AAAATATCCTGAAGGAATAAGACGAACTTCTCTTGGGCTGAGAGTTCTGGGCGACGCGCAAATTCAAGCCACGCAACCGCGTAATCCTGAACCACCGCTTCATTTTTCCGTCTCAGCTCTTTGACGAACTCTTTGCGCTCTTCGGCGGAGAGGGACTTTAGCTTCGCTCTGATTTCTTCACTTTCCTCACTCAAGTTCTCCAGCTTGCGCGGCATGGGCATGGGACGAATGGAGGCGAATGCACGCCGTACGGTCAGTTCGGGTCCCTCGCGTAGGGCGAGTGCGGTTGAGGCAGGCGTCGCGCTGAAGCCCAGTCTTCGCAGCAAGTGCTTGGCGCAGTTTTCATCCCAGCGACGTGTGTCAAAGGCAACCCAAGCACGTTCAGGAGAGGGTAAGGGGATCGTTTGGCTCATGGGGTGATTCCTCTACAGTAGTTTAACACCAGAATCTTAGGTATGTTCTCCTTATTTACACATAAATTCGATTGATACATTTACGCACCAAAATTAGAGTTATTGCCTGCCGATGAGTCTGCCTCCTCCCGATGGCCCAGAAGTCACACCTCCGCCCCCGCCCGGGTCAGATGCTCCGTCGGGTGTTCCTGTTGATTCAGCTTTAGAGGGTCAAGCGGCAGCATTACGTCGTTATAACAAAAGTTTCTGGGTTCGCTTAGGGGGTCAGGGCTTAGCGGTCTCCTTGATTCTCCATTTATTCCTCCTAGTTATCTTTGGTTTTTGGGTTGTATCCAGCTGGACAGATATTGGTAAGACAGACCCCGACAGTTTTGTTACCGGTTCCGGGGGTGGCGCTGCGGGGGATGCGGCTAAAATTTACGAGCACAAGGTCACCCCTAAGAATGCTAAAAATTTAGCCAAAACGACTGCGCGGATTACCTCAAAGAGCTCTACGTCCGCTGTTGCCTTGCCTGATCTGCCTACGACTTCTGTTTCGAGTATGATGTCAGGTCTGGCTGCTGGCGGCGCCTCCAAAGGTTTTGGTGGAGGTTCAGGCGGAGGAATTGGTTCAGGTAAAGGCGTTGGAGTCGGCAACGGACGAAACTTCGTCGGCCGACCAGTGATGGGGGCCAAAATTTTCGCATCGAGAATCGCTGTTTATTTAGACTCCTCTGGTTCGATGCGTGGGTACTTGCAACGCGTCGAAGATGAAATCCGCAAACAGTTTCCCGAGGCTGACATCTATCGCTATAACGGAGCATGGACGTTTGTGGAAGATGGCGATGTCGTCGGTGGTCGACGTTCGAAGAATAAAGAAGGTGTTGGTCCGCCTCAGGATCCTTCTTCTTTTACGACTGATCCAAAGACACTGACGCCCGAGGGTAAGTCGATTTTTCGCAAGTATGATGACAACTTCCGGAAAGGTTCTGTGGGTGCATGGGTTGATGTCATGATGAAAGAGCGTTACGATGCGCTCGTCATCTTCTCGGACTTTCAAGATGGGGTTAGTCAGTTTAAAAAGAATGAACTCATTTACTCTGATGGAAGTCGCCAGCAGGTAAACACGCGTAAAAAAGCTGATGAGCGTTGGGAGGGTGACTGGACTTCAGCCTTTGGCTCTGGTCGCGATGGCGGCATTAAGCTCTACTGCTTCTCCACAGAGTGTGAGCCGCAACCATTGCTGTCGCAGTGTATCAAAGCTTCAGGCGGGGAGACAAAAATGGTTGCCTGGCTGCGTACTGGCGGCCCAGCGCCCGCAGTGCCTGCGGATACAGGATCGGGTGGACCAGCAGTCCAGCAAACTGTTCCTGGGGCTCAGCCGTACCGTCCTGCTCGCTAAGTTTGGTTAAGGGGAATTACTGCAGTCATCAACCTTAGCCTCCTTTCGTTGAGGCATTTCAGTCATCGCATTCAATGGATACATGCATACTGATTCGACTCGAACGCGCTTCTTTCACGGACCTTGGCTTGCGACCGTCGTGTTGCACGCTCTTCTCTTCGTTGTAGCCGTCGCATGGGTCATCGTGCGTTATCAGCCGGCAACCACACCCTCCGAGCCTGAGTGCTTCGCTATACCTTCGGGTGGAACCAGCGGAGCCGTAACTATCGTCGCAAGTAAGCCGCGCCCGAATCGCGTTCCAGTGGTGAGTATTACTTCGAGTAGCTCTGAGTCCGCTCTATCTTTACCTGTATTAGCTTTAGGTGAGAACGGTGAATCGTCGCCGTTGCTTTCCGGTGGACAAACGAAAAGGTCAGTCGGAGGGGCAGGACTAGGTGCGAAAGGGCTAGGCATGGGTGTCGCAGGGACAGGCGTAGGCCGTATCGGCAAGGCAGTGATGGGTGCGCGGATTGTTGCACGTAAGTTAGCTGTATACCTCGATTGCTCGGGTTCGATGCG
>DNHH01000064.1:8609-9040 GCA_003485955.1 Opitutia bacterium | reverse complement strand
TCGATGCGGCCTTACTTAGCGAAGGTTGAAGCAGAGATACGTCTACAATTTCCTGATGCAGACGTTTTTCGTTTTGATGGCGCACGCGTCGTGGTGGTTGATGGCGAGGTTGCGAATGGAAAAGGATTCGATGGAAATTTCGGGACGTCCCATCCCGGACAAAGCGAACCTGCAGGCATGACACTCGCCGGCAGACGGCTCCTTGATCGGATAGATAAGCGCTGCGAATCTGGATCGTTGGGTGCCTGGATTGATTGGTTGTTGCCCGAAGATTACGATGGCTTGGTTGTCTTTTCAGATTTTCAGGACGGCGTACGACAATACCGTAAACCAGCAAAGGGTGCCCCTGAACTTATCTATGCGGACGGTTCACGGCGTTCGGTCAATGAACGCAAAGAGGCGGATACACGTTGGGAAAAAGCGTGGCTTAG
>DNHH01000064.1:5223-8429 GCA_003485955.1 Opitutia bacterium | reverse complement strand
GGAAAAAGCGTGGCTTAGTCGTTTTGGCGCAGCTGAACGTGGCCAAGGCCCGCGACTATACCTTTTTTCTATCGAGGTCCCACCACAGCCACTTTTACGTCAATGTGCGGTTGCCTCCGGAGGCAGTGTGACGATGGTAGAGTGGTTGCGAGGTAAGCCCTCGCGCTAAGCTTCTACCATGCGTCCTTATAATGCTAAATTCATTGCGGCCTTTGCCGATACTGATGCCGCTGGCATCGTGCATTTCTCCACCGTCTTTCGCTGGGTAGAGGGAGCTGAAGAGGGACTCTTCGCTGAGCTCGGTCTACCTTTCCTCGCACGCGAGGGTGCAACTCTCCGTGGATTTCCCCGGGTGCGTGTTGAGTGTGATTACCTCGCTCCCGTGCACCGTGGCGACCAAGTGACACTTGCACTCCGTCCGACGGAGATTGGCGACAAGCGTATCGTTTGGGCCTTTGAGGCATCGGTTGCCGACAAGGCAGTTGCACGCGGTGCACTCACTACCGTCTATGCATGGCGGGAGGGCGAGGGATCGATGCAGGCCGCCCTAGTGCCCCTCTCGATTAAGCAGGCGCTCGAGCAGCGCTTTAAGGGATGATGTCGGTACGGCGCGATTGGCGGTCGACTGTGCTAGTCGTTATAGGCGTCGTGCTATGTCTGGGTGTGGCCGCGTGGTTGGGCCACGGACAGACATTTTCGCGACCGCTGCATGCCGACGAGGCTGGCCAGTGGTCGCTGATGGTCGAAGCCAAACCACACAGCGAGACACAGGATCGTTTTCATGGCCCAGCGCTCGGATTGCTCGCGCGCGCCGGGCTCGCCCTATTTGGTGTCGATCTGACGACTGCCTCTGAGGGTGCCCTGCGTGCCGTGCCGCTAGTCTTCGGTTTTACCCTGTTGTTTTCATCGTTCGTGCGGAGCCATCGATCCTCGGTATTGCTCGGCTTGCTGGCCATCGCGCCCTGCGCGCGGTTTATCCAAGAACCGATTCTTGCGACCTCGCTGGTTTGGGCGGCTTTGTATTGGTTGAGAGAAGATGAGGTTGAGGCCCGGCATCTGTGGCGGCTGCGATTCGTTGCCGGCGCCGCCGCTGGCCTCGCACTCGCCTGCAAGGTTACCGCTGCCCTGTACCTGGGCGTGGTCGCTGCATCCTATCTCTGGGTGCGACGCGGCGAACGCTCCCGTAGCGGTTTGGTCGTATTCTGGCTCTCGACGGTCTGTTTCTGGGCCTGCTGGCAAAGTACATTCTTTACCGACTTGCCCGCTCTGGCCACTTGGTGGGTCCAGCTCGGGCGCGCCCTTGGAGTCGCCGCTGGCGTGACCCAGGAACCCTTGACGCTTGTTTCGGCTTGGCCGTGGATTCTGTCGTCCTTGTTGCTTGCTGCGGCGGGCTATGGTCGTTGGCGTCGTCGTGCAGAGAAGCCACTTGGTCAGCATAGGCTCGATCCTCTTCTGTTGGCATCGGCTATCGTGCTAATCCTCCATCTTCTCCTTCCTTACAAAACGCCGTGGCTATTAATGACGGTTGATATGCTCGTATTAATTGTGCTGCTACCGGAACTGATTTTCGACGACCTCTGCCGTGATTTCGACGAGGGTACATGGCGCGTTGTCCGCAGCCTTCTCTTGGTGGTGGTATCCATCGGTGTATTCCGCTGGGTCGCTGATGCCCGCTATGCATACCTCGAGACATCGGCCACTGTCCCGCCGGTCGCACGTGCCATTCGTGCGGCGGCAACGTCAGACAGTTCCTTTACCATACAGGTGGACGGAACCAATTACTGGCCATTGCCTTATTACTTAAAGGGATTGTCGGTTGGGTACGGAGATTATCCAGGAGCTGAGCGTGCTAACGTTCGATTACTCGAAGCTAGCGGCGCGGATGCGCCACGGATTGAAGGTTACAAGGTTACCCCGATTGAACTTCGTACGAATGAAGTCTGGTGGTTACTTGTGCGCCAAGATGTTAAACTTGGACAGTGAATATAGTCTCAAGCTACGAGCCAACTTCAGTCTCTGCGCTCTGTTTTATGCTCGATTTAATCTCTTTAAGTAGGGTTTCGCGGCCTTCTGAGTAGAGAAATTTATCGGAAGCGATGCGCGTGTAGGCTTTCTGTAATAACTCCTGTGGGGGCCGGCGCATTGACATGAGTTTGCGGAGATAAGATTCTAGTTCGTCTGTCATCTCTTCGTTCTCAACTTTCATTTTAACGAATTGAAGTAAGATGCCTTGGTTATTCTCAAAGCGCTGATGGCCTAAGGTCATCGCATTATTGGCCTCTTCGAATCGTCGAACTTGGACAAGCTTCTTACCGATAGCGCAAATAAGCTGCGGTTGAAGCCCGCGTGCGTCTAACACCTTCTTTAAATTAATGGCACCGATGTCTGCCTGCCCTTCGGTATAGTAAGCAATCATGCGAAGTGCGTCAAAGGTGACGCGCATCTCACCAAACCACTGATCCTTGGCATTCCTCAGAAAAAGTTCGTCGACAATGGCTATCGCCTCCTTGGTTTTACCGGCATTCGTTAAGGTTTCGACATGCGTGAGTAGGAATTGCGGGCGGCTCGGGAAGCCTGATTCCGCTGCGTGCTTATAGAGGCGATCCGTTAACTTGTAGTCTGAAGTCTCATTGGCAAATTGGCCAAGTTCAAGCAGAGCAGATTCGTTTTTCGAAAAATCTTTTAAGATATCATTGATGATTGCGTCGCGACGGTCCTTTTGGGCTTCCCCTGGCAGCAGGTACAACATTTGTATGCGCGGAGAAGTCGCCGTTGGATCGCGCACGAGCAACATATTGAGTGAGTCTTTGGCGGCGGCTAAGTCTCCGCTTTCTTTATACCAGCGCGCGAGCATCGCTCGGAGATTATCGGAGGAAGGGAAGGTCCGTACAGCCTCTGCGAGTTTTTCGATAGCGTTTTTTCGGTCACCGCGCTCCCAGGATATTTGGCATAAAAGCGTGTAGCCTTCTGGGGTGATATCGAGGTGTCGTTTGCGCAGAAAATCTGTGGCGATATCAAAATTCCCCCGAAGAAAGTTTGCTTGGGCAAATGAGAAGCGCAAATCAGCCTGAATGCCTGGGTCAACCTCAGCATCATCCATGTATTTTTCAGCACACGCAATGATGCGTCGGTCTTGTTCTAAGCTGAAGCTGCGTCGCAAGTAGGCACGGAAGTATTCACGGTCTTTTTTTGCCTTCGAGAGTGAG
>DNHH01000064.1:0-5026 GCA_003485955.1 Opitutia bacterium | reverse complement strand
TTCGAGAATTGTGAAAGCGTCCGTTGTTCGGCCGAAAGCAAACAACAAGTCTGCAAAGAGCTTCTGGCCGTCTAAATTTGACCGAGCGAGACTTGCGCCCGTACCGATGTATTTGGCAAATTCGCCGTAGTCTTCGCGCTGCAAGGCGTCTTTGGCTAAATTGATATAGTGGTCTCCTTTGATTTGAAGATGACTTTCTTTCGCTTGTGTGCTGACGAAGTAGAAGAACATATTCGACCATTTCGTCTGCTCGATTCCTCGCATATACCTCTCTCGGAAATACAGCAGTGAAGAGAGCGAAAGGTATGCGAGGACAATTGCACCGACACCAATTTTCCAAATACGCGACCAGTTTGGGTGGTACTTGATACCTTGTTCACCCAAGTCTTCGACCGTGAACATCCCCAAGAGGATGCGCCGAGCACTGCGATATCCGTATGAATAGACGTAGCGGGTGTCCTCAGCCATCAGCAGTAGTGTCTATGTTCCTTTTGTGCGGGGCAAGCGCAAGAAGTGCGTTTACCGGCTGCCGAGAAGCAAGTATGCACCCATCGCTAAGAGATAAGCCCCAAAGGCTCGGCGCAGAATGTTTTCTTCAGCGATAAAGGCTAAATGTGTTCCGAGCCAGACGCCGATAAGGCAGGTGCTTGCGATGAGGCCAATGACCTTCCAGTCCATCGATAAGGTGGGCTGGCTGTGATACCGCCATGCACCCAAAACAGCCATTGGGACCATGACGGTGTAGGCTATGCCTTGTGCCGTTGCCTGGGTCATGCCGCAGATCCAGAGGAGCGCGGGAGTGACGACGACGCCGGCACCAATGCCAAATATACCGCTGATTGTGCCAGCGACCAGCCCAAGGCCGAGTAGGAGGAGTAGTTCGGTCATCGCTTTAGCCTGTAACTGCGTGGCACGTTTGCCAATCTTTCAGTCCTTCAGACGACGAAGCACTTCATCGAGCTCCCAAATCACCGGAAGACAGGTTTCTTGGCGACAGATATGAAGACCCTTTTCTGAACAATGCTGCAGGTAGACGATTTGATCTAAGCTCTGGATTGATTTTTCAACGGCTGAGAAGTCTTGGTCGGGCCCAACTTTAAGTACGGCAATTCCAGACTCAGCTAATTCGAGTGCTTCGAGCGCGCGCCCCATTCCATGTGGAGCGTTCTGCGTCATGCCTCCATATGCTTTTGCAAGTTCGCTGCGCAGATTCCCCCATTCGGATGAGGCGTCTATGGATTGAAGGGACGCAAGATTGTATAGGAGTGAGCTGTTGCCAGATGGAACAGCGTTGTCCCACCAATCTTTTTGCCGAATAGGCAATCCGTTGGAGCCTACTTGATTTAAGAAGTAGCCAATTTCTCGCGGGTCACCAAATCGGGCAACCGCAGCTTGCGTGATTTCAGAAGCCGCAGCGACGTGCGCAGGGTCGCCATGCGTTGCGAGCGAAAGGTGGGCTTCGGCAAGCCAGGTGTAATCCGACAATGTACTGGGCGTTGTACTTCCGAGTACTGCATAAACATAGCACAGGCCATTTGCATCTTTCCGAATACATGGCTTGAGTCCTTCGAGGGTGGACTCGGCGAGTTTGCGCCAGTCGGGCCTGTAAAGAAGGTCACTGGCACGTGCTAGGTTTGCTGCAAGCAAAGCATTCCAGCCCGTCAGAACCTTGTCGTCACGCCCTGGTTGTTTACGTTGGGATCGAGCGACGTATACCAATTGACGTGCTTCTACGAACTCGGAGCGCATTCGCTGGGTTCGAAAAGTTGGTACGCTACGACCGCCTTCAAAGTTGCCCTCATGGGTAATACCAAATGCGGTACAAAAGTCGTCTGCATCTACGCCGAGGATTTCGTTAATTTCAGAAGGTGTCCACACGTAGGTAGTACCTTCGTGGTGCTCGGTATCTGCATCTAATGACGCAGCATAATTCAGACCAACCCGCATATCCCGCTCGAGCCACTCCACGATCCTTGCACATACCTCTGCGTAGCGGGGTTCTTGCAGGGTTACTGCGGCACGTGCGTAGACGCCAAGAAGTAAGGCGTTATCACAAATAAGTTTTTCAAAGTGAGGTACAGTCCAGTCGCGGTCGACACAGTAGCGCGAAAATCCGCCACCGATTTGATCCTGTAGTCCGCCTTGATCCATGGCGTCTAAGGCACGTCGAATAACGTGTTCAACCCGTTTTTTATCAGCGTCGGGTAGGTTTTTGCGATTTCGTAGGCTGAGTAAAAACCCTAACGGCATTGCTGGCGGGAATTTTGGCGCCCCGCCGAAGCCACCATAGGTGTCGTCAGCATCTTCACACATAGACCGTGCGGCGTTAAGTCGGCTTTCGGCGTCCGGGGCCGCGCCGTTAGCATCTGGCGCTCGTGTTAAATGGATAAGATTTCCGGCGATGGCATTGGCATTCTCTTCAAGTGCCGCCCGGTTTGTCCGGTGAAATTCGGAGACGCGCATGAGGACCTGTGGCCAAGATGTTTGTCCTTTGCCTCGATCATCAGGTGGGAAATATGTCCCGCCAAAAAAGGGACGTCCATCCGACAGGCAGAAGCAATTCAGTGGCCAGCCGCCGTGCTGTTGAATCATTTGCACCGCGTCCATGTGAAATTTATCAACATCTGGACGTTCTTCGCGGTCGACCTTGATATTCACAAAGTGCTGGTTCATCAGCCCTGCGATATAAGGATTATCAAAACATTCCTGTGCCATCACATGACACCAATGACAAGAGGCGTAGCCCACAGAGACTAAGACAGGTACGTCGCGGCGCTTGGCCTCTGCAAAGGCTTCTGGGCACCAAGACCACCAGTCTACAGGCTGGTGAGCGTGTTGTCGCAGGTAGAGGCTGCGTTCGTTGGCCAGGCGATTAGGCACACCTTACTTTCTGACGGACTGGTGGCTTGGCAAGCGGGGAGGGTGGGTTTACCTAAGTAGGCTAATGGCGACCCCCGAAATTCGTATCCTCGCCGATACCGTAGCGAATCAAATTGCTGCTGGTGAAGTCGTGGAGCGACCAGCTGCTGCGGCCAAGGAGTTACTCGAGAATGCCCTGGATGCAGGTGCGCGGCGTATCACTATCGATTTTTCCCGCGGGGGAAAAGCGCGGATGGTGGTCGAAGATGACGGTGTGGGTATGTCCCCTGATCAAGCGGAGCTTTCACTGCAGCGACATGCCACGAGTAAAATCCAAGTTGCGGCAGACTTAGACCGTATTTCTACCTTCGGTTTTCGTGGCGAGGCTTTGCCTTCGATTGCCAGCGTTTCACGTTTTACTCTACAATCTCGAGCCGCTGGCGCTGAAGTAGGCTGCGAGATTCTCGTGAATGGTGGACGCATTGTTCACCGCCGAGAGCATGGCATGGCAGTGGGCACTCGCGTCGAAGTGGAAAATCTATTTCACCCCGTTCCTGCGCGTCTAAAGTTTCTTAAGACCGACGACACTGAATCAGCTCATTTAATTCGTATGGTGCGGCTCTATGCGGTGGCACACCCTGAAGTTGGTTTCTTGTTACGGGAAGACGGGCGCGATGTCTTTAGATCGCCTGGTCAGGCGCCGCTTATTGAACGTGTTCGCGAAATCTGGGGTAAGGCTGTTGCCGACGACCTCATACCCCTTCCGTCAGTTGAAGGCAGTGGCATGGGCGTAAGCGGTCTTTTAGGTAGACCTGGAGTGAGCCGTTCAACCCGCCAAGACTTGGTGACAGTTGTGAATGGTCGTCCAGTAGACAGCCGAGCCCTCGCCTATGCTTTGGTGGAGAGCTACCATACGCTTATTCCCAAGGGTCGATTCCCGCTGGCATTTCTTTTTCTCGAAATCGATCCTGCAGCTGTCGATGTAAACGTACACCCTGCAAAGCGTGAAATTCGTTTTCGTAATGAGCCGCAAGTGCGCGCTTTTGTAATGCGAGCTGTCTTAGAAACTTTGCGTGGTCAATCGACCACGGGTGCCGTGCAGCCGGTCGTTCCTGCGGTCGATATTCACTCGGCACTACCCGTGCCCTCGGCAAAGCCCCAAGTCGCCGCGGCTACTCCTGTGTCCGCACTGCCGATAGCGGGTGAAGGCTCGACTCGTACAAGTGTTTCGCCGGCCACTACGCTCAAGTTAGGCTGGAGATTGCTGGGGCGGCTACGTGGTGATCGTGCTGTGTTCGAAACGCCTTCTGGCATGGTGCTTCTCGACTTAGGTTCCGCCCATCAACGTGTCCTTTACGAAAAGATTCTAGGTCAACTGACAGCGTCAGCTCCAGTGACGCAGCCCCTATTGCTTCCATTAGCTTTAGAGCTCGAGCCTTTACCGGCAGCAGCCCTGCGTGAGCGCGAAGCCCTGTTGCAGTTAGCGGGGTTTAGTTTTGAGCCCTATGGTCGGAATTTCTGGCGCGTATTATCCATCCCGCTTTGGGTTGAGCCTGGAGAGGCAGAGGCTTTCCTGCGCGACCTGCTTGCGGAGATGAGTCGTCATGAGGGCGATTTTACTAAGGCGCATTTAGCTACCGACGCTCTCGCAAAATTGGCCATACGACGTTCACGTTACCGTACCGATAGTTTGTCTGAAGCTGAGCTCCTTGAACTTGTGCAACAGCTTTTCCGTACGAGTCAGCCTGGCGTCGATCCTTTAGGTCGGCGAACCTACTTTGAAATCGGCGATGCCGACATCGCCCGGCGCTTAGGACAGTCCTAATCAACGTCCGCCTCGGCGGCGCTTTGAGCGACCCACACCCGCAGGCTTTTCTCCGCGCAATGTGGCGATTTGGTCGCGCAGGTGAGCCGCACGTTCAAACTCATAGCGATCCGATGCCGCGAGCATTTCGGTTTCTAAATCAGAGAGTACGGCCTGCAAATCTTGGTCGCCTTTAACTAGTGTAATGTCACCCGTTGCGTCATCTTTAACGACAAGACTTTCTTCGATGGGTCGCTGCACGGACTTCGGCGTTATGCCGTGCTTTTTGTTATACGCATCCTGCTTTTTGCGACGGTCGCCAGAGATTGTCATCGCGCGCGTGAGCGACTTCGTCATCACGTC
>DNHH01000023.1:19469-26625 GCA_003485955.1 Opitutia bacterium | reverse complement strand
GGTAGTTCTTTTCGACTTATCTGGAGGGGAAGAGAGTGGGGTAGGGTTCAGTGGGCGCTTTCGGGACTCTTTAATGCACGTAATGCTGCCATTGCCGCGGTTGCCTCAGGGATATTGATTCAGCGGGAAGATCCGACCTGCCTGCAGCTCACGAGCTTGAATGCATTCCAGGGCGTGATGCGTCGACAACAAGTTCTCTCTGAGAGTTCCCAGCTCATCGCCATTGAGGATTTTGGGCATCACCCTACAGCCCTTGCCTGTACCCTGGAGTCGCTCCGAGCGCGTTACCCCAACCATGTGCTCGTTGCTTGCTTTGAGCCACGCAGTAACACCGCAGCTCGCAAAGTTTTGCAGGATGGTTTTCGAAAGGCCTTAGCCCTTGCCGATGTCACCTTAATCTCTGCTCCACATCGCGCAGAAAAACTTGGAGCAGAAAGCTTCGACGGTCTCGGTGTCTCCGCAGAACTTGTCTCAAGTGGGCGTCGGGCATTTTCACTTACTTCGCCCGAAGATCTCCTCATAAAATTACGCACCGTGCTGTCCGGTTTAGACAAGCCGGCTTGCGTCATCTTTTTCTCTAACGGATCTTTTGGTGGTATCATCCCGCGCTTTGTCAGCGGGAAGTGAGCCTTAAGTTAGTCCAAGAAATTTGCGCGCTTCTAGGCAGTCGGCTTCGATCTGTTGACGCAACTTGTTTAAATCTTCGAAGCGTTGCTCTGCACGCATGCGCTTCAGCCATCGTATACGAATGGTATTCTCGGGGACAGGCGGGGTGCTTGATAGCCGAAGGATATGGGCTTCGAGGAGTGGCTCTGAGGCGTTTGTGTCGACGGTGGGGCGCACGCCCCAGTTGAGCACTGCCGGTTCGGCGTTCCCTTCGGGCGTAACAACTTCTCCCGCATAAACTCCGTAGGCTGGGACAAGTTCGGGCTTCCAGGGGATGTTCAAGGTAGGGAAGCCAATGGAGCGGCCGACTTTGCGACCATTTTCAATCACACCTTCGGCTTCATAGGGCCGGACGAGCATGTTGTTGGCCAGTTCTAATTCTCCAGCTACAAGCGCTTCGCGGATGCGCGAGCTACTGGTAATTTCACCGCACGTTTTAACCGGAGGGATAATTTCTACAGATAAACCTTGTGAATTCCCATCGGCAGCGAGTCGAGCGACATCGCCTTTGCGTCCTTGACCATAACAAAAGTTATCCCCGACATGCAGTGATGTGAGTCCAGGGAATCTCTCTTTTAACCAAGGGATGTATGCTTCTGCGGTGATTGCCCGGTGCACTGGGTCAAAAGCTTGGTGTACAATTTCATCAGCACCTGCTTCGCGGAGACGCGCATCTTTTTGCTTCCGATTTAGAATAAGCAGTACGGGATTTTGTGGGCGTATAATCCTGCTGGGGTGTGGCTCGAAAGTGAGCGCAACAACTTTTCCATCGTCTTGATTTGCTGCGGTGACAGCCGAAGTAAGTACGGCACGGTGTCCTGCATGAACCCCATCAAAGACACCAATAGCAACGTGCAGACGCATAGTTTTTATCCGAGGGCTTGAACAGGAACCGCGGTAGTAATGGGAATTAACCGCGCCAGTCGTTCAGGCATCGTCATTGCATTCAGCGCTTCAATGGTAACGGCCTGTGCGACGTCGTTCGTGCCAGAGGCGGTTCGACGGAGAGCACTTAAATGTCCTCCGGGGCCGAGTGCTTTACCAAGGTCATGGCCCAGTGTGCGTACATAGGTGCCTTTCGTACACCGCGTTTTGAATGAGATAACGGGTGAAGCCCATCGTAGCAAATCCATGCTCTCGACTCGGATGAAGCGCGGCTCGCGGGCGATCTCTTGGCCTTTATGGGCAAGTTTGTAAAGTGGTACGCCGTTTACTTTGCGCGCCGAGTGCATGGGTGGCATTTGGTATTGGTCGCCGAGCATCTTGGCCATGGCATCACGGATGACTTCATCAGTGAGCTCAGGAACTGGATGGGTTTCGCGCGTTTCGCCTTCGGCGTCTTGAGAGTCTGTGACAGTTCCGAGGGTTAAGTCCGCTTCGTAGGCTTTGTCTTGCGACATTAAATATGCCGATACTTTTGTCGCCTTACCGATTAGTAAAATGAGTAAGCCAGTGGCCATTGGGTCGAGCGTTCCGGCATGGCCAACCTTACGCGTCCCGTAGAGTCGCCGAATCATATCAACGATATCATGGGATGTCGGTCCGCGTTGCTTATCAATCAGCAAGACGCCTTCGGGCTCTCTCAAGTCACTCATCGTGGAGCCCGTTCGCGTAGATGAGCGATGATTATCGCTTCAATGCGCTCACGGTCTTTGGCGAAAGACGCACCGAGGCAGTTGAAGCCTGCGGCGAGTTTATGTCCACCGCCATTGAGTTTAGCAGCGAGAAGATCAAGGCGGAGTTCGGGGTTTTTGCCACGCAAACTACCTTTGATGCCATCTTTGGCTTCTTCTAGAAGTACGGCAATATCGACGCCAGCAATCGAGCGCGGGAAGTCCACGAGCCCTTCTTTGTCTTCTTTGGACGTCCCAGTTTCTTCGTAAAGGCCGATGGGAATTTCGCCGATAGCGACGCGACCATTTTCTACCAATCGCATACTCGCTAAGAATCGTTGAATCAGAACAAATTTGGTTGGCGATTCGCTTTCAAAAACGCGTTCCGTTGTCAGTGATGGCGAAGCGCCTTTTCGAATCAAGGTTGCGGCGACCTCTAAAACTTCGGGTGAGGTTGATCGGAAGCGGAAACTTCCCGTATCTGTAACCAGTCCTAAGTAGAGTGAAGCTGCCGTGGCCGCGTCGACCGGAAGGTTCTTTTGCAAAGCGGTGTAGGCTAAGACATGGCAAGTTGCTGCAGCGTCTTCGACCACAACATTGACCTTCGCAAAGCCGTCATTGGACACATGGTGGTCAATATTGACTTCAAGCCCAGCAGGGTAGAGGTCAGTGAGTGAAGCGCCAATGCGTGACAGGTCGGCACAGTCTACTGCGACAGCGACTTCGTCGGGGCGCCGGCTAAAACCCGTTTCAGTGACAAAGGTTAAACCCTCGGCGTAGGCTACCAGGTTGGCTGGTACCGGGTGCCTATTTGCACACCGTGCATCAGCCCCTAGGGCCAAGAGGATACGGCAGAGAGCGGTTTGGGAGCCGATACAGTCACCATCAGGCCGCATATGGCCCAAAACCGCAACGCGTCTGCCTTTTAGGCTACGGAGGGTCGCATCCAGCGTAGTGGCGGCTTCTTGGAGGGTTAGAGGCATTATGACGTAAGAAAAGCCCCCGATGGGTCGAATGGCAAAGGGAAAGGCATTCTGATTATCAGGCAATTTGAGCGATTCTCCCATCCCACTTGCCCCCTTTCAAACCCGGCTTACCATCTTGGCACATTCCCCGCTTACTCTACTACCTATGGACAAGGACAAGAACGGAAATTTCTCACCACGTGCACGCCGCGTTGTCGACCTTGCTCGGGTTGAAGCCAAGCGTTTTTACCACAACTACGTCGGCACCGAACACATCTTGCTGGGCTTAATTAAGCTCGGCGAAGGTGTCGCCGTCAATGTGCTCGGCCGCATGGGCGTCGAACTTAAGAAAGTTCGTGAATTGGTTGAGAAGCAGGTCGGCAAAGGTCCTGAAGAAGCAAAATCACCCGATGCCCTTCCGCTTACACCGCGCGTACAAAAGGTTTTCACTTACGCAAAAAGCGAAGCCGCTAAACTCGGTCATGCTTATATCGGTACCGAACATATTTTACTCGGCCTCTTGCGCGAAGGTGAAGGTGTCGCCGCCAAAGTGCTCTCTGAGCTGAATGTCGACATCGAGCGCTGCCGCCAAGAGATTCTCGCGCAAATTCAACCTGAAGAAGGAGCCGAAGGTGAGTCGCCTGCTCCAGGATCTTCCGAAAGTGAAACAGGCGAAGAAGGTCCTTCTGCTCGCCCGGAAGGTGGCCGTCCTGGCCGCGGAGAGCGACTTTCCCTCCTCAAGACTTTTGGTCGTGATTTAACTGAACTAGCGCGTGCGGGTGAACTTGATCCTGTGATTGGTCGTAAAGATGAAATCCGCCGTGTTATTCAGATTCTCTGCCGCCGTACGAAAAACAACCCTGTCCTCATCGGCGAAGCTGGTGTCGGCAAGACCGCTATCATTGAAGGCCTTGCTCAAGAAATTACTGCCGGGTCTGTCCCAGAGATTCTTCTTAATCATAAAGTCGTTACCTTAGATATGGCCCTGATGGTTGCCGGTACGAAGTACCGTGGCCAATTCGAAGAGCGCATCAAAGGCGTGATGGATGAGGTTAAGCGTGCTAAAAACATTATCCTCTTCATCGACGAAATGCACACGATTGTCGGTGCAGGTGCTGCCGAAGGTGCAATGGACGCATCCAATATTCTTAAGCCAGCCCTATCGCGCGGAGAGATTCAATGTGTCGGCGCAACCACGCTCACAGAATACCGTAAACATATTGAAAAAGACGCTGCTCTCGAGCGACGCTTCCAGTCGGTAAAAGTCGACGACCCTTCCCAAGAAGACGCTATCCGTATTCTTAAAGGTATCCGTCACAAGTATGAGAAGCACCATAACTGCGAGTTCACTGATGCAGCTGTCGAGCAGGCAGTGAAGCTTTCTAGTCGCTACATTACTTCCCGCCACTTGCCTGATAAGGCCATCGACGTCATGGACGAAGCGGGTGCACGTGCCCGGATTCGAGCACTCAATCTTCCTCCTGAATTAGAGAAGCTGCAGACGGAAATTGATTCAGTCGTGCTTGCGAAGGAAGACGCCTCGCGTCACCAGAAATTCGAAGAGGCCGCCGACCTGCGCGACCAAGAGAAGAAGCTTCGCGCTAAACGCGAAAAGTCTCTCGAAGAGTGGAAGAAGCGCCGCGAAGAAACTAAAATTGTTGTTTCTGAAGACGACATCTTATCCATCGTTGCAGACTGGACCGGTATTCCTTTGTCGCGGATGGAGAAAAAAGAGACCCAGAAACTGCTCGATCTCGAGAAGGACTTACAGTCGTCTGTGATTGGGCAGGAAATGGCCTGCGAAGTGATTGCGCGGGCACTCAGGCGTTCGCGGGCAGACCTCAAAGACCCTCGTCGCCCTATCGGCTCATTCCTCTTCCTCGGTCCAACAGGCGTTGGGAAAACCCTCTTGGCGCGTACCCTTGCAGAGAAGATGTTCGGCGAAGCTGATTCTGTCATCCAAATCGACATGTCTGAGTATATGGAGAAATTTGCGGTCTCCCGGTTGATTGGTTCGCCGCCAGGTTATGTTGGTTACGAAGAAGGTGGGCAGTTAACCGAGCAGGTTCGTCGCAAGCCTTACTCCGTCGTGCTTTTTGACGAAATTGAGAAGGCACACCCCGATGCCATTCATTTGCTCTTACAGGTACTCGAAGATGGTCGTCTGACGGACTCACTCGGTCGGACGATTGATTTCCGAAATACTATCTTAATTATGACATCCAATGTGGGTGCAGATGTTCTGCAGCGTAATTCTTTTATGGGCTTCGATGCTGGCACCGACACCACCCGTGATTACGAGAAATTGAAAGAGCGCATCTTGGAAGAAACGAAACGGGCCTTTAAGCCTGAGTTCCTGAATCGTTTAACTGATATTGTTATCTTCCATCAGCTCGCCAAGGAGCACATGCACGTCATTGTCGACCTTGAGTTGAAGAAGGTGGTTAAACGCCTCGCAGATCTCGAAATCGTTTTACAAATGACCGACCCAGCACGTGAGTTCCTTGTCGAACATGGTTGGGATGAGAAGTATGGCGCAAGGCCGCTGCGTCGTGCGATTGAGCGCCACCTTGAAGATCCATTGGCTGAAGTTATTCTGCGTGACGAGCTCCGGAAGGGCGACCCTGTCGTCGTCGGGGCTTCTCCTGAAGGCCTAACCTTTACTCAAAAAGAGAAAAAGAAGTCTGAGCCCAAAGAGCCAAAGGCTTAATGCGACTCCGTGTCATCGCTGCGACCCTTGCCGCGCTTGCGGTAGGATTGGGTGCAATGGGAGCACATGCCTTCAAAGAACAGTTTCAGGCTCAGCCGACCGCACGTGAATGGTGGGAAACGGCTTCGCACTACCTATTGGTCCATGCGGCTGTGGCGGCATTACTTCCGCTTTATGCGCGGGCTGCACAGTGGTGCATGATTTTAGGCGCCCTCTTGTTCTCGAGCACACTCTATGCGATGGCACTCGGTGCTCCGCGTTGGCTAGGTGCAATCACGCCAATTGGTGGCGTATTGCTTATGGTTGGCTGGCTTAGTTTCGCTTGGGCGAGTCTTCGTCCGAGAGAATCGAACGATTAAAACTTCGGTACAATGCCGGTACTCTCGAGCTTAAGAAAGAGCTCACGTCCAACCCACGCATCATTGGCGGCGTATTGAACCTGGCGCTTGTCGAGGCGTCGTGACCAGTCAGAGATTTGCACCCGCTTCGATTTTTTCATCTGGAAACCTAAATAGTGAGCTGCCAGTGCGCGTAGGCCGGTATTTTCGACGCCGGCTTTGCGGGAGTAGTCAGAAATCTCAATAAACCCGTGTGCATCAAAAGGTGCTCGTCGCATCAGGTTACGTACATCGTCGCGCACAGCTATGCCGACTTTCGCGATACGCGGATTGCAGAGTACAGGGAATGCAAAGGGAATTCCGCCGCAGGCTTCGATTCTGAAAACAAAGACCCGGTCACTTGTGGCTAATTGTAGAACCGAAGGGAGGTGGTATTCGCCACGCCGGTGGGAAGGTTTTGTCTCGGTGTCGAAACCCAAAACGCGTTCGTTCATCATGGTGCGGATGGCCAGCTCGGCTTCATTCTCGCGTTCGACGAGCTCAATCGGGCCGTTCCATTCCGCCTCCGGCAATCCATCGATAAAATTTTTCTCAATACGCAGTCCACCCCTCGCTGACCCGGGGTTCGGGTTGCTAGGTTCTTCTTCGCCGGATTCCGACGCAATGTCCTCGGGCTCTACCATTGCATGGAGGCAACTCGGCTCTGAGCCGATTGGCAAGCGTGGGTGCAGGGCTACTTTGGGCAGAATAGCGTTGACCGCATCCTTTTCCGGAGGTTTGTTGCCCTTTCCCTTTTTCTGGGGCCATAGCTCAGCTGGTAGAGCGCTTGGCTGGCAGCCAAGAGGTCAGGGGTTCGAATCCCCT
>DNHH01000023.1:3138-19265 GCA_003485955.1 Opitutia bacterium | reverse complement strand
AGAGCGCTTGCATGGCATGCAAGAGGTCGTCGGTTCGATCCCGATTGGCTCCACCATTAAACACCGACCGGTCGTTTTCCTGAAGAGGGAGACGGCCGGTCCTCTTATTGCTTTACTAGTTTAGGTGAAACTAGTCGTGCCTGGGATCGACTAGGCTTGATGTCGATTGTTAGGGCGTAGCCTAAGCGTTTGGCTAAATCGCGAGAACTCAGCAGTCCGACACCCCAGCCCTTGGTCCTTTTACTTTTGGTAGCACCACCGTTGACGAGTAAAGTAAGTTGGTTGGCTTTGTGTGTTTGGGTTACTTCGACATCCCCCTCGCTATGGCGAAGTGCGTTCAGTACTAAATTCTCAAGGATGCGATAGAGGGCGACTGCATCCGTCTTTACCTTGCCCTTAAGTTTTAAACGCACGCGTTTTTGGTCAGATAGTTTTAAGCCGCTGAAGATGTCTCTGCTGAGCTCAGCTAAATCTACAGAAGTGGTCAACGCTTTCGCCGGTTCACTGCGCAGTTCAGTCCGTAGTATCTGCAGGAGTTTTTCCATGCGACGTAACGATGCTTTCAGTTGAGCCGCTCCCTTGCCATCAACATTCTGTGCTGCAAGTAGTGCAGTAGACAGAGGGTGGGCCATATCGTGTGCAACCCCTGCGGCTCTCAGACCTAGCTTCGCCAGCGAACTTTTAGAAGGCGCGGTCATTACTTGCCGACTGCACCCAGGCGAGTGACCAAGGACTGACAGTCGCTCTTCAACTTCTCCTCTTGAGTATTATTCTCTTTCGAAAGTCTTTCAAAAGAAGCCGCCACATCGCCAAGTAATTTTCGTAAAACTAAAGCATCCCGCTTTGTATCCATCTTGTCAGTGCGATCGGCAAGTTCGCCTGCCAAGGCCTCGTATTTGCGTAACCGTGAGCTCAAAGCTTTACGGTCTTCCGCGTTTTCGCGCAGGAACTGCCAGGCGAGCCGGCCTTTATAGCCGCCGTCGGCAATCGTGCGAATGTAACCAATACAGTTAAGGGTGGTACGGCCTTTTTCTGACTCAGCGCGAAGCTGTTCTTCGCGGTCTTTGCCTGCAGGATCTCGCTCCCATGGCTGGCGGTCTTTGCCGTCTTTATTTCGGCTACTTTTTTTGTCTGACGAAGACTTGTCGCTATCGTTTGCCTTTGGCTCGGAAAATGTCCCGCTGGCTTTGCGGAGTTCATCATAGCCTCTCCAAAACGCAGCTTCCTCTATGCCGTAGGTTTTGCAGAAACCCGTAATGGCCCACGAATCAACACCTTTCATTCGGTCTGAGAGCGCACTGGAAAGATTTTTAATGAGCTCCTTGGTGTCGGCGGGTGGAGTTTCTTTTGCGAAAGGATCCCCAGAGTCCTCTTTCTTTGTTTCGGTTTTAGGCTCTGGTTTGAGCATGAGTTCGTGCTCATTCCAGACCGCTGGTGAATTCCGCTTAATCCATTCCGTATCTAAGCCATCCCATGCGATGGTGTGGGTCTGTTCGCCGCCGGGTAACCGGAAGGTGACTCGGTCCACCTGAACTTCGACGATTTCAACCTCAACAATATTGCCGTTATCTTTTTTACGTAGACGAGCAGTTTCCGCCATGGCTTCGGAGCCAAAGCAGAGAATGCCAGCCAGTAGCATAAATAGGCGCATATCAGTTATACCCCAGTATAGCCCCTTAGGTTCCAGCGACAAGCCATTGGCACCGCAAAATACCTCGCCCTCCCTTTGGTCGGTTTGCAGATTTGTACCCAATGAAAGCCTTCTTCCAGGAGCAATACGGACGGCCAGCTGCGGTGATTGCACGTGCACCCGGACGTCTTGAATTCATTGGTAATCACTTAGATTATAATGGCGGGCCTGTGCTAGGTGCCGCCATTGATCGGGGCGTCCATGTAGCAATTGCCCCGCGGACGGATAAGGTCATCCGATTAATTAGCCAGTCTCAGAAGAACTTGGTCGAATTGAATCTCGAGCAAGTCCAGCCAGTACAAGGCACTGATGGTTGGGTTAATTACCCACTCGGTATGCTTAAGGTGCTGCGGGATGAAGGAATGTCGGTTTCGCATGGGTTTGATTTAGCCGTAACCAACGATCTCCCCATGGGCGCAGGTCTTTCTTCGTCTGCCGCCATTGAGTTGGCGGCTGGTTACGCACTCGCTTCGATTTATAACTACAGTGTCGAACGCAAGCGTATGGCCGAGCTCGGCCGTTTGGCGGAAAACACATTTGTCGGCATGCCTTGCGGTATCCTTGATCAAGGCTGTTCTGCATTCGGGAAAAAGGACCACCTCGTCGCTATCGATTGCGCGACAAATACATTTTCAAATGTGCCGATGCCAAAGGGGTTGCGTTTCTGGGTTTTGAATACCCAAAAAAAGCACGCACTCATTGACTCGCTCTATGCCACAAGGCACCGCGAGTGTATGGATGCCTTTGCGGTATTGCGTTCGAAAAAGCCTTCGCTGCGCGACTTGGCGTCGGCCGATAGTGACTTACTTGTTTCGAGTGGCTTAGATGGTGATTTACTTAAGCGCGCACGTCACGTTGTCGAAGAGACCGCACGTGTTCATGATACGCACGCCGCGCTTGCCGCCAAGGACGTGGTGCGCGTTGGGCAGAACTTGACCGCTTCGCACGCTTCGTCACGTGACTTATTTGGTAATAGCTGCGACGAGCTCGACTTCTTAGTTGAGCATGCCGTTGGTTGCCCCGGGGTTTTGGGTGCTCGCCTGACCGGTGGCGGATTCGGTGGTGCCTGTATGGCGCTTTGTGACAGCCTATTTGGTGAAAAAGAAGCCCACGGCTTAGCCGACGCTTACGCACGAAAGTTTGGCCATCGGCCAACTATATTTACGGCTGCGACAGGGGATGGCGCAGCCGTCGTCTCCTAGAAAGGGTTTACTTACCCTTCGCCTTAAACTTTGGCAGAAGGTATTCCCCGCAGGACTCTAAAGAAGCCAACTGTGGGTAATCAATTTCAGGCACTTCGATGCCGTGCTGCTTGCGCAGCTCCATGACGATATCAAGGAAGTCCATCGAATCCAGGGTCAGCTGGTCGCGGAGACGCACTTCGTGTTTGAGCGCGGAAAGGTCCTCGTCCGGGGCAATGTCCCGGATGATATCGAGTACGATGGACTTAACGTCGTCCTTGTTCATAGAGCAGCCTTCTACAAATAGACCCCCAGCCGTCAGGCAATCCCATATTTTTTAACGATAAGGACTGAATTGATCCCCAGCATACCAAAGGAGTTGTTTAGGATGGTATCCACTGAGCCCATTGAAACGGGTTGATTAATGACTAGGCCCGGGATGGCACATTCAGGGTCTAGGTCCTCGACGTTGATGGTTGGGTGGACAATCCCGTCCTGGAACGATGGCAAGTTGCCTGCGAGCTCAAGTGCGCCTGCCGCCCCCATACAGTGCCCAATATAGCTCTTCGTATTGTTAATCTTGGTGCGCGGACAATCTGCGAAAACCGTACGTAAGGCGATGCACTCCTGGATATCTCCCATGGAAGTTGCCGTCGCGTGTGTCGAAATAATGTGCACATCGCTCGGCTTCATTTTTGCGCGTTCCAATGCCTTGCGAACGCACTCTGCTTGACGGTCAGGGTTTGGTAAAACCGCATCAGTGGCATCTGAGTTGATGCACCAGCCCGCAATCTCGGCGATAATATTGGCACCGCGTGCTAAAGCATCATCGAGACGTTCAAGGGTGTAAATGGCGCCGCCTTCGGAGATGACGATACCGTTGCGATTCTTGTCAAACGGACGAGAGGCTTTGGCTGGGTCTGTATGCGAGGCTAGCGCACCTTGATTTTTAAATCCTGCGAAAATTCCAAAAGTGTGAATCGATTCAGAGACGCCGCCAGCAAGCGCAACATCAACTTCATTCAGCTGCAGCATTTGGGCTGCTTGAATCAAGCCCGCATTCCCCGCGGCACAGGCTGCACCGATGGTGTAGTGGGGGCCCGTGATGCCCATATTCATGGTAACTTCTCCGGCCGCGTTATTCGCGACTGTTCGCGGGTTGTGGTGATGCGTCCAGTACTTGGTGTCGTTGTTAAACTGTGAGATATTCCAAATTTCATTCTCAGTTTCGACGTTACCGTGCTCAGTGATGCCGAGGTAGACGCCCACGCGTGATTTATCAATTGTCTCCCAATCTAGGCCGCTGTTCACAACGGCTTCGCGAGAGCAGTAAATTGAGATTGAGCCAACGCGGGTGCCATTGCGGATCTCTTTACGTTTTTGCCACCGGGTAGCATCAAAATCACAGACGCCCGCAGGGTGCTTGCCCATGTGCCGGACATCGATTTCAGCGATGCGGGCCTTGCCGGCCAGTAGGTTAGCTCGGAATTCGGCTAAAGTATTGCCGTTCGGCGCAGTTAGGCCGACTCCAGTAATCACAATCCGTGGCAAGGTGGCCATCGCAGGGAGTTCTGAACATCTTGGTTCGGCCTAGGAAGTCAAACCCGCTTGCCCTTGCCAATCTCGTCTACCTTGTTTCCCTAGTACCACATGGGCAAAACCGTCCCTTGCTCCGTTTGTGGCGCCACCGCCACTGTTCACCTTACCCAAATCGTCCAGGGTCAGATTACCAAAGTGCACCTTTGTGAGGGCTGTGCTGAAAAGGGCGGGGCAGGCGATCCCGCCGTATTCCAGCTTGCGGGGGTGCTTTCCCAGACAGAAATCCCCCCAACCTTAGCGTGCCCTAGTTGTGGGATGAACGACGCTGATTTTCGTAAAAAGGGTAGACTTGGCTGTTCTGCGTGCTGGACCGCGTTGCTACCTGCCCTAGAGCCCTTGCTTGGCAAGATTCAGTGCGGTGTCCATCACCTTGGTCGCAGTCCTTCCGGAGTCACCTATTCACCAGAACAAGCCAAGATGCGTTTGGACGCAGCCCGACGCGAGATGGTCGAAGCCGTGCAATCTGAAGATTATGAGTCTGCGGCTCGCCTTCGTGATTTAATCCGTAACCTTGAAGGTCAAATCGCCTAAAATTTATGTCAGTCCGAGACATCCTTTCTTCAGAAAATGAACTCACTCACATGCTGGGTGCGCAGCAAGCAATTGTGCTTTCAACGCGTATTCGTCTGGCACGTAACTTAAATGACCATCCTTTCCCAGGTTGGGCAAAGTCTGCGCAGCGCGCGAAGGTGACCGAGCTCTGTTTGGGTGCATTGAATCCGATGCCTAAGTTCCGGCGTGCACACGAAGTGCGTATGGAAGCTCTTCCCGAACTGGAGCGTGCGGCACTCGTTGAGCGACACCTTGTATCCAAAGAACTCTCTGGAGGCAAAGGTGGCGCAGCGCTCGTCAGCCGCGACCAAACTGTTTCGGTGATGATTAATGAAGAGGATCATTTACGCGTACAGGTTGTGAAGGGCGGCTGGCACCTCCGTGCAGCTTGGCATATTGCGGAACAATTAGATGACGCTTTGAGTTCGGCGCTTCCTTTGGCTTATTCAGATCGACTCGGTTTCTTGACCGCATGTCCCACCAACGTCGGCACAGGTTTGCGCGCATCAGCCATGTTGCATTTACCTGGTTTGTGCTTGGCGGGTCATATGGATAAAGTTGCCCGAGCACTCGGCCAGGATGGTTTGGCTGTCCGTGGCTGGCTTGGTGAGGGCTCTGATGCCGCCGGCAACGTTTTCCAAATTTCGAATCAGCAGACCCTGGGTTTATCCGAAGATACAATTCTGCGCCATCTCTCTGGCTGGGTCCGTAATGTGGTCGAGCAGGAAGAAAATGCCCGTTTACGTTTAATCGAGTCTGAGGGTGAAAAGTTCTTAGACCGTATTGCCCGTGCCTTTGGCACACTGCGCCATGCCCGCCTCCTGACGAGCGGCGAGTCGATGGCCAACCTTTCACTTCTGCGACTCGCTTGCGACGTCGGCATGTTGCCGGAAGCACGTCGTGCAACTGTTGATCGATTGATGATTGAGGGACAGCCTGCCCACGTGCAGTTACGAGCAGGGATTGAGTTGGATACCGAAGCGCGCGATGCCCTTCGTGCAGCTACGACCCGCGACACGTTAGCTGACTTCCCTGAGCCGTCAGCCCCCAAGCTGTCATAAGGATTTCGGCTTTGTTACCGCTTAAGTTATAGGCGCGGCGTCGGCTTATCCTTCGGTCGACTGTTCCTTGTCCTTATCTTTCTGGTCTAGGTCATCGAGCATCGCACGAATGCGCAGACTTCTTTCGGCTGATTCATCGAGCACAAATTTAAAATCGGGAGTACGCTTAAGCGTGACCACCTTGCCTACGCCCGTACGAAGTTCGCCGCGAATACGTGCCAGCAGGCGGTTAGCCACTAGTTCATTCTCTTTCCCGCCAATGACTGCGTAACGTACGCGTGCTTGGGCAAGATCAGGCGAGATGGTGACCTCGGTGATGGTAATGCGTGCAGCTTCCTGTGGCCAGTGAGCCCGAAGCATCACAGAGATTTCGCGCTGTAATAGTTCCGCGACCCTGGTCAGGCGATTGGACATTCCTCAGAGGGTCGGGCGAACTTCGAGAACCTCGAAGCACTCAAGCACATCGCCTACGGCATACGTATCGTAGCCAGAGATGCGGGCACCACACTCAAATCCAGCTTTCACTTCGGACGCATCATCCTTGAAGCGCTTCAACGTTTCCAGTGTGCCGGTGTGAATGACTTGTCCCTTGCGGATTAAGCGAGCCTTAGCGGAGCGACGCAGGAGCCCTTCGCTAACCATGCAACCTGCAACCATTGCTTTGCTTAGGTCAAAGACAGCGCGGACTTCTGCGGAACCCAATTTGTTTTCGCGCAAGATAGGATCAAGGAGCTCGGTCATCGCTTCCTTCACTAACTCGATGAGCATATAAATGATATCGTGGGAGATAACCCGAATGCCTGCACGCTTCAGCATTGGCTGCACACCGGTGTCTGCTTTGGCATCGAAGGCAATGATGGTCGCCTTGGATGCTTCTGCGAGAGCGACATCGCCCTGGGTGATGGCACCAACTGAGCCACCAACAATTTCTAAAGTAACTTTGTCATTCGGGATGGCTTCAAGGCATCCACGAAGGGCTTCGAGGGTTCCGTTGACATCTGCCTTCAGGAGAACCCGGAGCACCTTGTCTTTATCGGTCGCCAGGGCAGCCATCAATTTTTCTAAATCACTCATGCCGGGCTTGCCGACAGAGACTGCCGGAGCACGGGCAATAGCGTCTTCAGATGCTTTGCGTGCGGCCAAAGCTGCTTCCTCGGCAATGTCACGAGCTTCACGGTCATTCTTGACGCAACGGAAGTTAGCGCCGGGAGCGGGAACATCTTCCCAGCCAAGAACGAGTGCAGGGCAACCAGGTCCGACGGATTGAAGACGTTGACCGCGCTCGTCCATAAGGGCGCGAACTTTACACCAAGTTTCGCCACAGACAAAGGCGTCGCCAGGTTTCAGGGTGCCTTTTTGGACGATGATTGTCGCTGTCGGTCCGCGGCCTGTTTCTTTTTGGGACTCAATGATTACTCCTTGTGCTGGGCACTTCGGATTGGTTTTGAGTTCAAGTACGTCCGACTGAAGTAAAATAGACTCAATGAGATTATCCATGCCGTCGCCTTTGAGTGCTGAGACGGGAACAGCGATGGTTTCGCCACCCCAATCTTCAGGTGTGATACCGCGTTGTTGCATTTGTTGCTTCACGCGATCGACGTTAGCACCTTTCGCATCGGTCTTATTAATTGCGGTAACGATGGCACGGGCATGCTTTTGGGCAAACTTGAGTGCTTCATCCGTCTGCGGCATAAATCCGTCATCCGCAGCGACCACGAGGACGGCTACGTCTGTTACGCTGGCCCCGCGTTCGCGCATTTTTGCAAACGCCGCGTGACCTGGGGTGTCGAGGAAGGTGACGGTACGACCTTTGTATTCAGGATTTTCGCCTGCGTAAGTGACCGAATAGGCGCCGATACGTTGAGTGATTCCGCCTGCTTCGCCCGCAGCGACATTTGCCTTACGGAAAAAGTCGAGTAGAGTCGTTTTGCCATGGTCGACGTGACCAAGTACGCAAACGACTGGGGGACGAGCTTCCTGTAAAGCGGGATCGTCTTCGTTGGGCTTAACTTCAACTTTCTTTATTGGCTGAACGCCTTCGCCGCGGTGGCGAATTTCCAGTTTAAATCCGTGCCGCTCAGCAACTAATTGTGCGTCAGCTTCGTCGATGACCGTATTCACGGCGACAACTTTGCCGAGTGCCATGAGGTCGCTGACGACCTGGAATGGCTTCATGTTTAGTGAGATTGCGAAATCCCGAACAACAATTGGCGGGCGAACGGTTACCGTGCCTTTGCTGCCAGGCGTCGCTGCTTCATTGCCATTGCCCTGTGGGCGCGAGACAACGGGAGCTCCGGTCGAGCGAATAACGGGAGGGGGGAGGGGTGCACTCGGGCGGCTTGGCGCTACGGGTGGCTTCACCGTCATCGGCGGCAGATCTCCGCGCTGAGGCGTCGGCACGGAGTGAGCTGCCGGTCGTGGCGCTTGCGTCGGCGGAATCGCCCTCGGTTGAACGGGTAAAGGTGGGCGGACAGAAGGTGTTGGCGTAACTACCGATGGCTTGGCGGGCGCTTCGACGGGCTTAACAGGTTCTGGCTCAGGCTTTGCCTTTTCAGGAAGGCGCGGCGCGATGAACGCCATCAAATCAGCTTTGTAAGTTTTACCACAGGTTGAAGAGGCCGACGGTTTCTTGCCTTCCGAGTAAATGAAATCTTTCCACTGAGGATTTTGCTCAACGAATTCACTAACCCAACCGAGTAGCACTTTTACTTCGACATCAAGCTCCTTGGCGACGTCGCTAAAGCGTTGCGTTGCCGGAGTTTTTTTGGCGGGACTTGGTTTCTTTTTCTCAGCCATGCGAAGTTTCGGTGTGGTCGGTGGTTAGAACTGGAAGTGCGATTAAGCCTGGCGTGCCTTAGCGGCAGCAGCCACAACTTGGGCGGCTTCTTCAGGGGAGAAGCCGGCACCTGTGAAGTCGGAGGCTTCCATGCCCTCGAGTACACTGAGGTCCGTAACACCCATTCCCACGATTCGTCCAACGAGGGATAAATCGAGTTCGAGGCGTTCTGCCAATGCGCGGGCGCGTTGTTCAAGTTGATCATCAACCGAGTCAGGAACGTGAATCGACTTAGCGATATCAAGGCGCCAGCCCATAAGCTTCGATGTCAAACGTGCGTTACGGCCGCCTTTACCAATGGCGATGCGCATGTCATCTTCTGCGACTTCGAAGTGGATTTGGCGATTGCGCTCGTCCACGCGTACATTGCGTGGCTTCGCAGGCTTAATCGCCTCTTCAAGGAGCCGGAGAGGGTCTGCCTGCCAGCGGATGATATCGATTTTCTCGTTATTCAATTCTTTAACGATGTTACGTACGCGGGTGCCACGGGCACCCACACAGGCGCCGACAGGGTCGACTTTGCTGTCGCGAGAATCGACCGCAATTTTGGTACGATAGCCTGGATCGCGTGCCATGGCAGCGATACTGACAGTGCCATCAGCAATTTCAGCAACTTCGAGCTCGAGCAGGCGACGTACGAAAGAAGGATTCGCGCGCGAGAGAATAAATTCAGGGCCACGTTGTGTAAGGTCAATCTTGAGAAGGAGTGCGCGGATGCGATCTCCTGTGCGGAACTCTTCACCAGGGCTACGCTCGCGATAAGGGAGGATTGCTTCCGCTGTGCTCAGTTCGACAATGATATTGCCACGTTCGACGCGACGGACGGTTCCGGTGACGATGTCACCTTCCTTGTCTTTGTACTCTTGGTAGACGTGCTCTTTTTCAATCGCACGGAATTTTTGATTGATGAGCTGCTGGGTCGACTTCGCCGCAATACGGCCAAGTTCAGAAACGCTGATAGGTTTGCGTACGATATCCCCAATGCGAGCATCGGTGCTATACTTCATCGCTTCAGAGGGATTAATCTCACGCTTTTCGTCGGCGACGGAGTCGGTGATTTGCAGGAGAACGAAAGCTTCGAGCTTACCTGAGTCAGGGTCAGCATTGACCTCGATTTCGTGGCCTTGCATGACGGACTTTTCGACCGAGGACTTGATGGCCTCGACGATGAGGGCACAGGCTTCGGCGCGGGTGATGCGCTTTTCTTTTTCGAGGTATTGGAGGAACGGCTTGATGTCTTGGCTCATTTGGGCGGTCGGGCTGGTGTGGATGGTGTGAGGGTGAAGAAATTTAGGGGACAAAAAAGGCGGGTCCGGGTTGGACCCACCTTCTTTTGAAAGGTGACTGTGCCCGTTTATCTAGCTTTCAGCGGGCAAAGTCAAGCGGGATGCAGGTTTACTCAATTAAGCCAACTTCCGCCGCGGTGATGTGGCTCTTTTCAAGTGCACGCAGACCGGTGAAGCGGAAGTGTCGTAATTCAACCTGTGCCGGGAAGGTAATACTTTGCTGTTGGGGGTTCGCACGGAGATTTCCGAATTCAGCTTCCGCAACTTGCGCCCAATTCTTTCCATCTACACTTATTTCGAAACGATAACGATCCGTCATGCCATGGAGGCACTTGTCTTGACGTGGGATATAAAAAAACCCCTTCACCGTTCTTAGTTTACCTGTGTCTACGGTGAACCACTGAGGGGGATTCAGTTCGCCGGAACCTGGATGTGTCTGCCAAAGCGTCGCTGGGTTGCCATCAATGGCGGCCTCAGCCGAGGAGCCTTGTCCGTTATTCGATGACCCCGTGATCTTCCAGCCCACATTTTTCTTGAGTGCAGCGCTTGCTTCAGGGCCACGTGCGCCTTCAGGTTCCATGTAGAGTTGAAACTCGCTTATGCAAGGTACCGCCAATGAGCCTGTGATACGCAGGCGAACTTTTTGTGTCGTGACTGCAGGCATCCGAAGCAGGCGCTGATTGCCAATCGTGGTAGCGGCCGCAACTTCGCTCCATCCGCCATTGATCCACGCATCAAGCGCAAAACTTTCAACGCGCTGTCCGAGTTGTGTGAACTCGCGAATGTGCAAAACATTAAAGGTGGCGTCTTTGTTTAAACTAATCTCGGCGGTGGGTGTAAGATCTTTGTCATTTCCGCACCAATAAGTGCTGCGATTGTTGTCGAGTAAGGCGTTGGCAGAAAAGCGCGTATCATTACCGCGCATTACCGATGATGAGGCCTTGGCGTCGTTCGTTAGATTCGCAGCAAACATTGCATCGAGATGCGCGCGCAGCGTTCGCAAAGCGGCGACATCTTTGGGGTGCCAGCTGCCGTTTTTGTCGGGTGGTACATTCAAGTTTAGACCTTGTCCGCGCCCAACAGAGCAGAAGTAGATATGAGAAAGCGCACGTAGGTCTTTAACGCGGTTATCCTCAGCGGTATGGTAAAACCAGCCTGGACGAATAGACACATCGCACTCCGCAGGGCGCCAAACATTGCCATTGGGTGAGCCGGCATTGAGTTGATTATCAACGTAGTAATCGGCTCCGCCAGCCAGTCCGCTGCCTGCATGGGTTACAGCCCAACATGTTTCGCCGGCAATGCCTCGTTCATTGCCAACCCAGCGAACATCGGGCCCGCCATCGCCAAATACTGATGCCATGGGTTGTTTGTCGCGAATGCGCGCACGGATAGCATCCCAGGGATAATAGTCTTTCGGAATTTTCCGGGTTTCGCGCGCGCCGCCATAGTAACCATCGCCGCCATTGGCTCCGTCGAACCACATCATGAACGTGTCACCATAGCGCTCCGTAACCTCAGAGATTTGATCTAAAAAAGTCTTTTTATACTCATCACGACCGTAGCCAGGGTTATTGCGATCCCAGGGTGAGACGTAGATGCCGAACTTGATGCCGTATTTTTTGCAGGCTGCGGCAACCTCTCCAACAATATCACCTTTGCCGTCTTTGTAAGGGGCTAAGCGTATATTGTGTGGGGTTGTATCTGTTGGCCAAAGACAGAAACCGTCATGGTGTTTGGCGACAACAATCAGTCCACCCATGCCCGCTGCTTTCGCTTCACGCGCCATTCCTTCTGCGTCAAAATTTTTTAAATTAAGTAAAGAGGGACTTTCGTCTCCATAGCCCCACTCTTTACCGGTGTAGGTGTTGAGGCCGAAGTGCAGAAAGCCATAGAAGTCAGTTTCCATCCAGGCAATTTGTCGTGCAGAAGGAAGCGGGCCGAAAGGCGCAGGCGGTTCTGCGGCCTGTCCAGATACAACGAAAGCACAGAGAGCGGCAAATAGGATGCGCATAGAGAAAAGTTGAGATAAACTATGATAGAAGGCGAGAGGTTCCGCTTGCCCCATTCTCCGTGCTGGCGAATCTATAGGCATGAGTAGTGAAAAGGTTATTTTTACGATGTCGGGTGTGACGAAGTCACATGAGCGGAAACCTATTTTTAAAGATGTCTCCCTGTCTTTTTATCACGGAGCAAAGATTGGGGTGCTGGGTCTAAATGGTTCCGGTAAATCAACCTTGTTACGTATTATTGCAGGTATCGACCAAGAGTACGACGGCGAGATCGCCCGTGTTCCGGGTTATACGTTGGGCTACCTCGCCCAGGAACCCGATTTGGGTGATGGAAAGACGGTTCAAGCCTGTGTCTCTGAAGCGACTGCCCCATTGCGTGCGTTGCTTGATGAATATGACGACACGTTTGTGAAAGTTAGCGAGACGGATAACGCCAAGGAGCAGGCAAGCATTCTCGGTCGGCAAACAGAGCTACAGCAAATCATCGATAACCGTGGAGGATGGGATTTGGACGCGCGGGTTGAAATGGCAATGGAATCGCTGCGCTGTCCGCCAGGCGATGCCGCGGTTGAGAGTTTATCAGGAGGCGAGCGTCGCCGGGTGGCTCTTGCCCGACTACTCTTGATGGAGCCAGACATTCTTCTCCTCGATGAGCCCACAAATCACCTAGATGCCGATACCGTGCAATGGCTGGAGCTTCATTTGCAGCGCTACAAAGGTACAGTGCTCGCTATCACGCACGATCGCTACTTCCTTGATAATGTTGCTGGCTGGATTTTGGAGTTAGATCGTGGCCATGGTATTCCTTGGAAGGGCAACTACTCGTCTTGGCTCGATCAGAAACGTCAAAGAATGGAGATGGAAGACAAGCAAGCTAACGCGCGCACACGCGCTTTAGCTCGCGAAGGGCAGTGGGCGGCGCAGTCACCCAAGGCACGGATGGCAAAAAATAAAGCACGCATCTCGGCATACGAAAAACTTTTATCAGCGGATCAACAAGAGCGTGAACGTACGGCAGAAATCTGGATTCCGCCTGGCCCGCGTCTTGGTGGCGCGGTGATTGAGGCTCGCGGATTAATGAAAGCTTACGGCGACCGCGTCTTAATGGAGAATGTAAGCTTCTCATTACCAGCCGGCGGTATTGTGGGCGTCGTCGGACCGAATGGTGCAGGCAAGACCACCCTCTTCCGGATGATTGTTGGACAGGAGAAGCCCGACGCAGGCGAACTACGTTTAGGCGATACCGTGAAACTCGCATACGTCGACCAGACGCGTGATGCCTTGCCAGCAGACCAGCCTGTTTGGTCGGCTCTCTCGGATGGACAAGATGTAGTTCATTTAGGAAAGGTTGCAGTGAATGCCCGTGCCTACGCCGCTCGGTTTGGTTTCACGGGCGATGTCCAACAGCGTAAGGTCGGCTTAATGTCCGGCGGTGAGCGTAATCGCATTCACTTAGCTCGCCTTATTCGAGCTGGGGCTAACGTACTTCTACTCGATGAGCCAACAAATGATTTAGATGTGAATACGATTCGCGCCCTGGAAGATGCCCTCGAGGATTTTGCGGGCTGCGCCGTTATTATTACCCACGACCGCTGGTTCTTGGATCGTGTGGCCACGCACATCCTTGCGTTTGAAGGCGATAGTCGTGTCGTTTGGCACGAAGGTAATTTCGGTTCTTATTTAGAAGACCGACGTAAACGACTCGGGGAAGATGCTGACAATCCGCGTCGTCCAAAGTACCGTCGACTGACGCGTTAATTTAAACCCGATTGACTGAGTGCAGTAGCGACTTCCAGTCATCTGTGCGACTGGACAGCGCTGCAAGTTGCGAAACTGTCATGCGCCAAGTCCAGTTGCCCGTAGCTTTCCCAGGCGTATTCAGCCGGGCCTCGCTGCCGAGCCTCAGTAAGTCTTGAGCTGGGGCAAATGCAGCAATCGCTGGAGAGTTTACGACCGCCTTGAGCGCCTCTGTGGCAATGGGGCCTTCGCCAAGTGTCGACCGCACCGTCGATTGTTCCTCGGGGGATAAATGATTAAACCAGCCAATCATTGTGTCGTTGTCGTGTGTACCTGTATAGGCCACGCGGTCTTCTGTAATTGTCGATGGGTGATGCGGATTATCTTTCGTTAACGGAAATCCGAATTGTAAAACAGACATACCAGGCAGTTTTGCTTCGCGGCGTAAGCTATGAACGCCTGCGCTTAAGTCGCCTAAGTCTTCGGCAACAAGTGGCAAGTTGCCGATAGCTTTAAAGAAAGCCATCTTCGGCCCTGGTAACCACGCCCCTTCGCGTGCATGGGCGGCTTCCTTGGCGACTGCCCAGTAATCGAAGAGTCCGCGGAAGTGGTCGATACGAATAGCTGAAAAACGTTCGAGATCTTTCAAGATGCGTGAGTGCCACCACGCAAAGTTATCTTCAGAATGACGTGGCCAATTGTAGAGTGGATTACCCCAAAGCTGTCCATCGGCTGAAAAGTAGTCAGGTGGGACTCCTGCGACTAAGTCATCAGAGAACAACTCAGGGTGCGCCCATCGGTCGCAGCCATCTGCGGAGACATAAATAGGTTCGTCACCTAAAATGTGCACACCTTGCGTTTTGCTATAAGCGCATAAGCGTTGCCACTGAGTGCAGGCGATTAGTTGAAGTATGGCTGCGCGCGTGGCGATTGACTCGTCCACGGTGTGTATTGTCCACCGCTGTGGTTCTCGAAAAGCGTTACTCTCGCGAAGAGCCGAAAACTTTTCCCAGTCGCGCAACCAGTCTTTCTCGCGCTGGCGAAAAACTGCCAAGTCGCCCCAATGCTTCAGTCGACGGGGATTTTCAGCACCTCGTTGCGCGGCTAAATCTAACAACGGCCGTAATTTTTCCCAAAGGTAGCCGTATTGAATGTTTTGGCCCTCCGTGAAATTACTAATTTCTCCCGACGTCAATAGACCTCCGTCAACTAAGTCTTCGAGGTCGATAAAGTAAGGGTTGAGTGCAAAAGCTGAAAGGGGCTGATAGGGTGAGTCGCCGTAGCTTGTTGGCCCGAGCGGACAAACCTGCCACCAGGTGAATCCTGCTTGAGAGAGAAAATGAATCCAGGCACGTGCGCTTGATCCAAAATTCCCGATGGGCCCATGTCCGGGTAATGAGCTTACGTGCAGAACGATACCCGCGGTGCGTTTATGAAAAGCAGAGCACTTAAAAGAGGCACTCACGCTTGCAGTGAAGGTTCCCAGACGGTTGTTTGCACGAACGGGTGCGTTGCATCGACCCGGGCACTGGGGAAATGCGGGTGATTGGGTGCGTCCGGATAATTTTGGGTTTCGAGGGCGACACCTGAATGATTGTCGTAAGGTTTGCCTGCTTTACCCAAAGCACCGTCACCAACTTCTTTCAACCAGTTGCCTGTGTAAAGCACGAGAGCAGGCGCGGTCGTGGATACATTGACGATGCGACCGGATGCGGGATGGTTTAATGTCGCGGCGGGTCGCAAATGACCAATCTCTCCTTGGATAACGAGCGTGTGGTCATAGCCACGCGTATGTGCGAGCGCTGGGTCTTCGCGGAGATATGTGCCGATGGCTTTCGGGCACTGGAAGTTGAAGGGAGTGCTTTCGACCGAACATATTTTTCCAGTCGGCAAGGTGGAATGGTCGCATTCGAGGTACTGTTGCGAAAAAATCTGTAGGCAGTGATCACCAATCGACGGTGCACCCAAGCCAGACAAATTAAAGTAAGCATGGTTCGTGAGGTTAGTCACCGTTGCTGTTTCGCATTCGGCACGCAGGTCGAGGCGTACAGACCCTGTGTGATCACGGGTGTAGATGGCGCTCGTAATGAGTTCGCCCGGAAAGCCTTCTTCGCCGTCTTTCGAAATATAGGTGAATCGAATGTAGGCGGCTTGGTGTAGCGTGCCTGTTTCG
>DNHH01000023.1:2039-2964 GCA_003485955.1 Opitutia bacterium | reverse complement strand
CGTGCCTGTTTCGGCCTTCCAGCGGCGACTATCGAAGCCAGTGCGGCCTCCGTGGTTACAGTTCGGTCCGTTGTTTGCCTCTAGCAAATACGTTTTTCCGTCGAGACTGAATCGAGCGTTGCCAATTCGATTTGCGTATCGGCCACAAATCGAACCAAAGCAACCGCCACGCGCGCGGTGTAACTGGGAAACATCGCTGAAACCAAGAATGACATCATCGAACTTCCCGGACTGGTCAGGTATATTCCAACTTACCCAGGTCGCGCCCCATTCGGTGAATGATGCTTGATACTTCCCAACAGTTAAGATCCAACGATGGGCGGGAAGGCCATCGGGTGCCTGTCCATATACTAGCCGCTCAACAGACGGCGCTGCCATCTTAGCGAATTTCGGGAGAATGTTTCTCGCGAAGTCGCTCCAGCCAAGCATTCACTGCTTTGCTACCCATTTCTTCACGCAGTGTAGTTTCAATAACACTACGCATGTCTTCAATCGGGATGGTACCAGCTGGACGAAAACCTTCGCGTAGGAAAAGAAAATGCGCCTTCTCGCCGCCGGCGTCTAGGGTGACGATATCCGAAATCCCGCCATCGGGCAGTTTACGGATTTCTTGAACAGCGATTTCGGCTAAAGCGGTGACATCGCGCCAACCCGTATCTCCGCCTGACGATCGATTTTCATCATCGCTGGAAACTTTGGCAGCGGATGCGAAGCGCTCGCGAATGTCGCCTGTACCGCTCCGAATAGCGTTTTGCACGGCCTGCGCTCTCTTTAATGTTTCGTCGGGTGACTCGGAAGCGCGGCGCAAAATGGCAATCTGACGAAAGCGTACTTGTTCGGGGCGCTTATAGTCGGCCTTGTGCGCATCGTAGTAGGCTTGAATGCGAGCAGGACTTACCTCTGCAATGCCCCTGCGAACATCACT
>DNHH01000023.1:0-1776 GCA_003485955.1 Opitutia bacterium | reverse complement strand
CTTCGCGAAGTGCGGCGTAATAGCGTAGACGATCTCCGCCAAATTGACGACGCACGGTATCATCAATGTCTGATTCGATCATCGCCGGCGGAATGGTCATTTTATTACTTTCACGAAATTCGCGTAAGACAATGGCTCGGTCTGAAAGCGAGCGCATCACTTCGTCGGCTGCTTTACGAATCGCAGCATTTTTTTCATCCACTGTGCCGCCGAGTGAGCGGGCGAAGGGAGCGAGCTGTTTGCGAATGTCAGAGACAGTAACGACTTCGTCGCCGGCGACCACGGCGATACGGTCGGTATTTTGATCCGACCAAGCCTTATCCTCAGCGGTGCTAGCAGGGGCTGCGAGTAAGAGTGTGGCGAGAAGGCTGGTAATCATGTCGTGCCCAAGGGCGGTAGTCGCGAGAGAAACCCTCGGACCTCCGTCAGTTTCCGCAGGGGTTCTTTGGCGGTCAAGCGGGGAAACCGTCCAAATTGCATTATCGGTTCTTCTACTCCGTCGGGTTTTACGCGCACACAACGTAGGATATTGCCATCGGTTTCTACACGAACAACTCGGTGTAACTCTGCTAAGCACCTTAATTCAGCCAATTTCAGTAAAGCGTCTGCCTCAGCTGGTATGCGACCGAAGCGATCACGTAAATCCGCCCTTAGCTCTTTGACGGCTAGATTATCGGGTGCTAGGGCAATGCGGCGAAAAGCTTCGATGCGTAGTCGCGTTTCTGGAATCCAAGTTACGGGAAGCGTTGCGGTTAAAATCGGCCCAGTAGGCGTGTCGGTTGATTCAGCAGTTATGCCCAGGGGGGTGTCGGCATGCTGAATGCAATCGAGATGAATTTCTGCACGAATACCCGTGGTAGCTCCGCCTTTGAGCCGACTGATGCTTTGACGTAAAAGTTGGCAGTAGAGTTCGAAGCCAACGCCAGCGATGTGGCCGCTTTGTTCTGACCCCAGAAGGTTGCCAGCGCCGCGTAGTTCAAGGTCGCGCATGGCAATGCGAAACCCAGCCCCTAATTGATTGTGCTGTCGAACAGCTGAGAGTCGTTGGCGTGCACGTTCAGCCATTTGTCCGTGACGGTGTAAGAAAAGGTAGGCGTACGCTTGTCGATTAAATCGTCCCACACGCCCTCGGATTTGGTAAAGCTGCGCCAGACCAAGTCGATCTGCACCCTCGAGAATCAGGGTGTTGCAGTTGGGTATATCCAGGCCGGTCTCAATAATCGTCGTGCAGACAAGAACGTCATGGTTGCCGGCAACAAAGTCCGCCATAACCGCCTCAAGTTCTCCACTGCCCATTTGTCCGTGACCAACGGAAATCCGTGCCTTGGGTACAAGTTGTCGAATGCGAGCAGCCGTTGCCTCAATCGTTTCGATTCGGTTATGGAGGTAAAATACTTGGCCGCCGCGCGCGAGCTCGGCACGGATTGCATCGCGCACGAGATTTTCGTCATACGAACGTACTAACGTTCGGATGGGTAGGCGTTCGCGAGGGGCTGTTTCAATAACGCTTAAGTCGCGTGCACCGACGAGCGCTAGATACAGTGTGCGCGGGATTGGCGTCGCACTCATTGCAATGACGTCCACTTCCATCCTTAAGCGCTTAAGTTGTTCTTTGTGACGAACACCAAAGCGGTGCTCCTCGTCGACAACGACTAAGCCTAATTTTGCAAATGCGGTTCCTTCGCTGAGTAGTGCATGGGTGCCGACGACGACATCGACTGTGCCGGCTTTCGCTCGCTCACGCGTTGCCGTGCGTTGCGTGGCTGTGCGGTAAGA
>DNHH01000050.1:19755-26471 GCA_003485955.1 Opitutia bacterium | reverse complement strand
ACCTGAATCGGTTGAAACGAAATGAGATGCTTATGGCTGATGAGTTTAGTCCTACTCTCCGGTTGCATTTCGCCCGGGGAAAGTGACCTTGGTTCTACATGGTCCATAAAAGCACCCGAGCAGGCATCCTCGGTGTATACCAAAGTATTCCTACCCGCTGATTTACGTCGCCCAGCTTTGGTTACCTACGACCGCGGTCAAATGACGGTTCATGACCTCGAGCGCTGGGCTACACCGCTTCAGGAATCACTCGCTAGAAATTTAGCCGGTCTGGTCGCGCATCTGCCCATTCAAAACCTGGTTGTGAATGTACAACGTCTCGAAGTTAGCACATCGGGTGAAGTTACCTTACTTTTCACGGCAAACTTCTCCCACACGCAAAGCCAGGGCAGCACGATGGAAGTAAAGAGTAGCATCAAGCTCCACTTGCCATCCGTCAAAGTCGTCTCCGAGACCAACCATGCTTTAACGGCTGCCTTCGGCGGTTACGTTAAGGTCCCTCGTTTTATCGCTCAACAGATTGAAGAACGGTTACGCAACGAGCAAGGGGTGGTTGCCAAACCTTCGACGACTGTCCCCGTCCCAACCAAATGAGCGCCGAGCAACCGACCAAACCGAATGGCTTCAGTGAAGCTACCGGCGAAATCTGTTACGACTTGCCGTCGTCATACCTGCCGCATCCCGCAACAGGCTTACTTCACCTTGCACGTTTTTTGGCAAAGATCCAAAAAAACCTAAAAGGAGAACTGCCAAAATCGTACCAACGCAATTTCTGCAAAGGGTTTGATCGTTTCATATGTTTACACCTCGGTGTGGACCCCGAACAAGTCATCACCTGTGTACGCGAAGCAAGCAGCGCAGAAGACTTGGATGCGAAACTGCTGGCAATTTTTCCGAAAGACATGCGGGTGCATGTTTGGAATCGTGAACTTGTACAAAAAGGTATGAGTGAAATGGGACGCGAAGCCCTCGCCGACGCTCGACAGAAAATGGGCGTCGAAAACCGCACCGACCTTATCTCCTTCGCCGACATGATCGATTTCGACGAAGGCCGCATCTTGTGAGCCTCGACCAATCCAATCCCAACCGGGTTATCCTTTGTGGACTTCCGGCCATCTTAGCCTGCTTCAAGCACCACCCACGGGCTTTACGGGAACTCCGCGCTACCCGCGAAGCGTCCGAAGGCCTCCGCGAAGTTGCTACCTGGATGAAGTCACAACAACTCCCTGCCGAAGTATGCGGAAGTCGCGATGTCGAAGAACTTGCCGGTGCCGCTGTCACCGCGTGTGCGGTCACTGCCCGTCCAGTCATTGGCTTAGCTAAGATTTCTGATTTCGTAGAGTGGCGCGACGAAGGCGCCACCGTCGTCGTCGCAGATAATTTCACCGATCCTTCGGACCTCGCTGCGGTCGTACGTGCGATGGCTGCTTTTGGGTCCAAACGTTTGTTACTTTCAGGAACGAGCGACACGTTAGCCTTCGACCCTATTCTTTGGGACGAATCGCGCGGCGCTTTAGAATCTGTGCGCATGATCCGTGCACCGGCACTTCCGGGTCTCTTGAAACTCATTGAGTCGACGACCGTGATTATTGGTTTAGCGCGTGGCATGGGCCGTCGTCTACACGAAGCCACTGCGGTACGTGCTCCGGGTCGCCACAACCTCATCTTGCTATCCCCTGATGGGGTGTCGCCGAGCCTCCAGCCAAAAGTCGAACACTTGTTCCGCTTCCCTGGCCCCGTTGCCGACTACCCTTTGGCTGCGGGAGATTCCGCTGCCCTACTCTTTCAGTGGCTCAGCCACAGCAGCAAACCTAAGCCCGAAGAGGGTAAAGGCTTCCTCGCCCGCAAACGCGCACGAAAAGCAGGCAAAGGTGACTGATTTCTCGGCTTCCCCTTCAAGGCATCTCCCGCCTAAATAGGCAGCTATGAGCGAGAATAGCCCCGCCAATCAGCCCACCGAGGGCACCATCAGCCTTCAGGCTATCAGCCAAAATATGCTGTTAGGTCTACAGCGACAATACGACATGCTCGTGTTTACGCTGGCATCGATCCGCAACGAGGACCCCACGACGTATAATTTGTATTCATCGTTGGCCCGCGTGATGCCACTCGCCCCTGCTCACTTGCCACATGACAAGATGCGCGCCTATTCGCGGGCACTCTTACAACGATCAACGGTCAACGACCTAATTGTCCTGTCTGTCGAGTGCATGAATCACTGTCACTTGCTTTGCACCTTCATCAAAGAGCGTGGTAAAAATATGCAGGGCGATGCTGCTTCCGATCAACGCATCTCGGAGCGTCAAACCGCATTCGTCAAAGCCAGCATCCAAGAGAAGTTCTCGATTCTCGAACGCGACTTCAATATCGTCTGTGAACTCGAAGATTCTTTATTCAGCCTCGCCGCTGCAATACGTGTGCTGGTGAATAACCACGGCCAAGTAACTAACGATGACATCAGCCCCGATGGAACCTTGGTGCTCGAATTCAAAGCAGTTAAGGACGTTGTAGAAAATGGTAAGACTACACCCAAACTCGTGGATACATCGCGGAGTTTCAAACCCGGCGAACGCCTCGAACTTTCAGATGAAGAACTGATTGGTATGAATATTACCGTCGCGAAATTCTTTGACGGTTTATTCCGATCCGTAGACTTCTTCGGTACGAACCATCTCGGGAATAACGGATGACCAACCTAAAGCCGAGGATAGCTTGGCTCTGGGTTGCTGCGGGGTTTTTCTTCCAGGCACTCCCCGCTGCACTGCGCGATGAAGCTCTACCCGTTGCGCTGAAGAACGCATCCATTACGGATACACGGATTACGCAGCTGACGGGCTTCCTCGGCATCCTCGTCGGTATCAAAATCATCTGGGCACCGATCATCGTGCGTTTAGGTAGCCCGCGCCGAATTGTGAATACCACTCAAGCACTCATCGTAGCATCGCTGGGTCTACTCACCTTGGTTGCTCCACAGTCCTTCGAACAGCCTTACGCCTTGGTAGGCATTTTAGTCGCGCTTTCGTTTCTGTCGGCAGGACATGACATTGCCCTCGACGGTTATTACGTCGCTTCGCTTCATGACACCGAGCGTAGCCGACTGGCGGGACTACTCACCGCGGCTTCAAAGACGGGCGCTGTTTTTGCAGGCCCCGGGCTCATCTGGATTGCGGGCTGGTCAGCGAAATCCGGCAATACCCCACAACATGCCTGGGCAGATGCACTACTCGTCGCGACGCTCCTCAGTGCTGCCTCGTTGATGGCGTGCTCATATGCACTCGGGCGTGAGGCCGCCGAAGACACACTCGCACCCAAACCCTTTGTTGAGACGCTACAGAAGTTGTTCCGCGATCCACGTTTCCCTTCGGTCCTTCTCCTTATTTTATTTTACCGCACGAGCGAAATTCACCTAGGGAAAATCCTGACACTTTTTGCAGTCGCTCCCACCCAGACAGGTGGACTCGGTTTAAACAATCAAGACTACGCGACGCTCAGAATTATAACGGCTATCGGTGGACTCGCCGTCGGCGGCATTATCGGGTCTGCCATCATCTCACGGCGCGGACTCACCCGCTCACTTGTTCCCATGGGAATCTGCATGCACATCCCAATCATCGGCATTGCCTGGTTGGCGACGCATACAGCCCAGAACCAAGTTGTGATTGGTACCTTATTTTTCATTGAACACGTAGCCTATGGTGCGGGCGTCTGTGCGCTCATATTGGCTATGATGCGTTTAGCTGCAGGTCCCGACGCCGCCGTTCGTTACGCGACACTCTCTACCATTGGCATTGGCGCAGTGTATTTACCCGGAATCTGGGCGGGGTGGTTGGCCGATAAATTCGGCTACGCCAACTACTTCCTGCTCACGCTAGTGCTCGTCCCTTTCGGCGTCTGGTCTGCTGTTCGTGCAAGCAGAGACCTTGAAGAGGTTACGCCTTCGGTAAAAGCGTGACCGACTGTTCGAATTTAGGCTGCAAATAATCGCGCACAAAGCCGGCGACTTGGTTGTCGCCCGTGGCGTCGAGTCTAGCCTCCCAAATCTCGTCATAGTTCGCACCCAATCCAGCAACTTCGCGTAACATGGCACCTTGCATGCGGGCGGAAGCAGCCTGACGGCCTTGTCGACGGGCAACGCGAAGGCGTAATTTAGCCATAGCGACTTCGCCGTCGTTAAATTTGCCAGCAGCCAATCGCTCAAGTTCAGCGCGCATTTCTGAAGCAACGGTTTCGGCAGCACCGGCATGCGTACCTGCATACAGATAAAATAGTCCGTGGTCGCGACTCTCGACGCGACTAGCCCCGACAAAGTAAGCTAAGCCCTTCTCCTCGCGGATACGGTGAAAAAGACCACTGGCCATGCCGCTCAACAATTCTTCAGCTAGGTTGGCAGCGGCAATACGTTCGGATCCAAAGCCGCAATGTGGGTAACCTAGCAGGACCACCGCTTGTTCGCGATCAACCTGCTCGGTATGGGTTGTGGTAGGCTTTGCAATCGGCTGCGGTAACACTTGCGCCGCAAAGGGCGATGACGGGATTACGGCTAAACGTTTCTCGATAAAGGACTCAATTGCCTTGCGGTCGAAATCCCCGCAAATGCCGACGACGAGATTCGTCGGTCGAATCAATCGATTGTGCAGTGCGACTAAATCGGCGGGCTGAATCGCTTCTACCGTCTCTACCAAACCACTTGCAGGCACTGACAAAGGGTGATCCCCAAAAAATGTTTTAAGCAACTTCAGGCGCGCGAGCTCGAGAACTTCATCCAAAGATTCCCGGCAAGCATCGGCCAGCGCAGCGCGTTCGGTTAAAACGACTGCAGGATCAATTTTAGGGGTGAAGACGCCGTCGGCAACAAGCTCAGCCATGGTATCAAAATCAGCCGACAGGGCTTCGCCCCAAAGACCTAGGCTGAGCTGTGAAGCATGCTCACGGAATGTCATGCCCATGCGATCCACTGTTTCCGCAACGGATGCCTGGGTGCGTTTGGCAGTGTCACGTGCCAGCATCGTCGCCAGCAAACTGGTTTCACCCCGGCGTGCAGGGTTTTCGTAGGCAGCACCACCCGACATAAAAATGCCGACGCCGACTTTTGGAATTGAGCGATCTTGCTGCAGAACGATACGGATACCATTCGGTAAAGTGCGCACTTCAAAAGCAACAGGTGCTTCCACGGCTTTAACAACGGGAGTCGCCTCTTCTTTCTTTGCTTTGGGCAGCATCGCCACGGATGTGCGCATGGTGGGACGTAAAACCGTGCGTGCAGTTTGGGTTAGATCTTCCGCCTTTAGTGCGGCCAATTTCTGCGCATTGGCGAGTGCTTGGTTTTCGTCACGTGCGATGGCCAAGGCGTAGCCTGCCCGCGAAGCAACCCCGTGAACTGATTTGATGGCGTTAACCATACCGACGACAGCCTGGCGTCGCACTTTGGCTAAAGCTTCTTCGGTCACACCCTCACGTAAAAAATCATCGATGACTCCCTGGATAGCGGCTTCGACCTGGGCGTGGTCCGTACCAGCATCGCCACTCCAGCCTATCCAAATCATGCCCGCATCTTCGATCCCCCAGGAGCTCGCCGAAATCGCATGCACGAGCTTACGGCGTTCCCGTAATTCTTTCCAAAGCAAAGAGCTTTGCCCGGCTCCTAAAATACCAGCAATTAAATCGAGCGAAAGTGATTCGGGACTCAGAATACCGGGCGTGCGCCAAAGCACGACGCCGCGGGCGGTGGAGACATCGCGCTGCAATACCCGGCTACGCGAAACGGCAGGGGAAGGTTCGGCTGTTACTAGACGAACCTCGGTGGAACGGCGCGTGAAACGTCCAAACCAGCGCTCAACCAGGGTAAAGACAGTTTCAGAGGGGCAAGAGCTTGCGATGGAGATGACGATGTTATCGGTCGTGTAGCGTGCAGCATGGTAGGCACGTAATTGATCAGGGGTGACTGCGGAAAATAGTTCGTGGTGCCCAATGACTGGATGGCGTATGGGGTGACTGCGAAAGGCTTCAGCCAAAGCAGCCTCTGCTAATATGCCGTCGTGGTCATCGGCACACATATCAATCTCGCGCAAGATAACCTCACGTTCCGTTTTGGCATCGGCATCCTTTAATTGAGGATCGAGTAACATATCCGACAATGTCTCGAGGGCATTTTCGAGACCGTCTTCAGGACCATCGATATAATAGACGGTACGATCAAAGGTGGTATAAGCATTACTCGAACCGCCGATGGATTGAACGCGTTCGGTCAATTGACGTCCACTGAACCTCGCAGAACCCTTAAAGACCATGTGCTCAAGGTAATGCGAAAGGCCGGCACCTAAGCAGTCACCTTCGTGTAGACTACCCGTGCGAATCCAGACCTGGGCGGACATGAGTCCACAACCTGGACGCTCAACGACAACAACCTCTGCACCGTTTTTAAGCGTACGACGCATTGGCGTCGTCCCAGCGACGTCCGCAATGGCTAAACCCTCGAGGTAGGACATACTTCTAGGTAGGCGGCTAGTCCGAAGGGAGCAAGCGGACAAGGAGGGCCGCGCAAAGCGCGGAGGAGCGGTGCGAGCGGTGCGAGCGGTACTAGCGGTATTAGCGGGGTTAGCGGTGTTAGCGGTACTAGCTGGTTAGCTGGTTAGCTTCCTGTCTCCTAATTCTTAACTTCTTAATTCTTAATTCAACCCCCTACCTAACCTTTAGTCCTTAGTCCTTAGTCTTTAGTC
>DNHH01000050.1:19348-19572 GCA_003485955.1 Opitutia bacterium | reverse complement strand
CCTTAGTCCTTAGTCTTTAGTCTCCACCAAGCATCCCTCTTCCCGCTTGCTCCTCACACCTGCCTTCCCTACCCCTATCCTTTCACTTTTGTCGCAATGTACATTCCCCCTGAAACTCGCGCAGCCTTAGAAGAGGTGGAACGTCGTGCAGGCTATCTTTGGAAGTTTCTCGACGTGGCCGGCAAGCAGAAGCGCGTAGCTGAGCTTGAACTCAAAATGAGCGA
>DNHH01000050.1:18936-19114 GCA_003485955.1 Opitutia bacterium | reverse complement strand
CAAGGTTTCTGGGATAGCCAACAGGCCGCCCAAAAAGTCATTCAGGAATCCAACCTTCATAAAAACATCATTAACCCCCAGGTTGTATTTTCGCGTAAGGTCGATGATGCCAAAACCCTGGCTGAACTTATCACGGAATCGCCTGATGGTACCGCCGATGCCGAAGTCATCGAACTTT
>DNHH01000050.1:18767-18920 GCA_003485955.1 Opitutia bacterium | reverse complement strand
CCCTCGCCCAGGCACTGTTACTCGAAGTAGCCGACCTAGAAATTGCCTCCTTCCTTTCTGGACCTCTCGACAGATCAAATGCCCTGCTCACGGTTAAAGCAGGCGCGGGTGGCACTGAGTCGAATGATTGGGCCGATATGCTCTTCCGCATGT
>DNHH01000050.1:11623-18613 GCA_003485955.1 Opitutia bacterium | reverse complement strand
GGGCCGATATGCTCTTCCGCATGTATATTCGCTGGGCAGAACGCCGTGGCTATAAAGTCGAAATCGAAGAAGTGTCTGAAGGTGAAGGTGCGGGTATCTCTTCGGCGACCATTCGCATCGAAGGCCCCAATGCTTACGGGTACGCTAAAGCCGAACGTGGGGTACACCGACTGGTCCGCATTTCACCGTTTGACGCCAACGATCGCCGTCACACCTCTTTTGCCTCCATCGATATTGTAGCAGAAATCGAGGACGACATTGACGTCGAAGTGAACGAGGCCGACTTACGCGTCGACGTCTACCGCTCGTCTGGCAAAGGCGGACAACACGTCAATAAAACCGAGTCCGCTGTCCGCTTAACCCACATTCCCACTGGTATCGTCGTGGCCTGCCAACGCGAACGCTCACAGCATAAAAATCGTGACGTCGCCATGAAGATTCTTCGTTCGCGTATTTACGAAAAGACCCTCGACGACAAACGTGCCGAGATGGAACGGTTTTACGGCGAAAAGGGTGACATCGGTTGGGGCAACCAAATCCGCTCTTACGTCTTCCAACCCTACCAGATGGTCAAAGACCTTCGCACGGGTGTGCAAACCGGTAACATTCAGGCAGTGATGGACGGTGACCTTGATCAATTTGTGAATGCTTGGCTGCGTGCCGGTGGACCACGGACACGCAACAAAGACATCAAGATGGATGACTAGTCTATTTTACCAAGATGTCTAAACGTCGATTTGTAACACGCAAAGACGCCATCCAAGAAAACCACCTTGGGCGTACGAATTACTGGCTCTGTCGACCAGGCCTAACGGAAGCCAAAGATCTCCAGCTCGTGCAAGCAACCATCCCAGTCGGCGGTGGGCATGACTTTCACACCCACCCGGAACTCGAAGAAATTATTTACGTACTCTCGGGCGAGGTCGAACAATGGGTCGAAAAAGAATCTCAGGTGCTCACGGCGGGTGAAACTGCACACATCCCTAAGGGTTTGGTCCATGCTTCCTTTAATGTCGGCAAGACTGATGCAGTTATCTTGGCCATACTCTCACCGGGAGCTTCGCAGGGCCCTGCCCTCGTTGACGTCAGCCAACAAGAACCGTGGGCTTCACTTCGGAAGCGCTAAGGGATTAACCGCGGATAGGTTTAATCTTCCAGATTTCCTTGGCGTATTCGCCAATGGTACGATCCGACGAGAACTTACCCATACGCGCAGTATTCAAGATGGCCATCTTGGCCCAAGCCCGACGGTCACGGAAGACAGCCGCCGCCTTATCTTGTGCAGTGATGTAAGCGCGGTAATCGGCCAAGACGAGATAAGGGTCGCCGCCCAGCAGAAGGCCATCAACGAGTGGTGAAAGTGCACCTGGCTGCTCGGGCGTAAAGTAATCAGAGACGAGACAATCAAGCACCGCCTTTAACTCTTCGTCGGCCGCAGCGACGGCTGCAGGATCGTAACCATTGCTCCGCAAGACTGCGACTTCATCGACGTTGAGACCGAAGATGAAAATATTATCCTTCCCGACTTCTTCTAATATTTCGACATTGGCCCCATCGAGCGTGCCAATCGTCAGTGCCCCATTGAGAGCGAGCTTCATGTTGCCAGTACCTGAAGCTTCTTTACCGGCTGTAGAAATTTGCTCCGAGAGATCAGCGGCTGGGATAATTTGCTCAGCGAGTGAGACGCGGTAATCAGGCAAGAAGACGACTTTAATTTTACCGCGCACGCGGACATCATGGTTCACAGCCGCGGCCACCCGATTGATGGCATGGATAATGTGCTTGGCCATGGTGTATCCAGGGGCTGCCTTAGCACCAAAGATAAAGGTACGCGGGGTGATATCTAACTTCGGGTCATTCAGCATCCGACGGTAGAGAGTCAGGATATGCAGGAGATTGAGGTGCTGTCGCTTGTACTCGTGGAGACGCTTAATCTGGACATCAAAGAGCGAGTCAGGATTTACGACGATTTGGCAGGTATCTTGAATGACCTTTGCCAAGCGGACTTTGTTGTCGCGCTTAACGGCCAGGAAGCGGTCTTGGAAAGAGCGGTCGTCGGCAACAGCCTCAAGGGCGCGGAGTTTCGAAAGGTCGCCTTCCCATGCAGGACCGACGACCTCATCACAAAGCGACGAGAGACCAGGGTTACAAGCACGCAGCCAGCGGCGTGGCGTGATACCGTTCGTCATGTTCACAATCTTTCCAGGTGTGAGTTCATCAAACCCCTTGAGTAAGTGTGCTTTCAGGAGACGGGTATGAAGTTCTGCCACGCCATTAACCTTTGTGGAACCCACAATAGCTAAATGTGCCATGCGCACGTGACGCACGGGTCCTTCGCCAATGAGGGACAGTTCGGCTTTACGCACATCATCGCCAGGCCAGCGTGCTTCGACTTCTTCTAGGAAGCGCTGATTGATTTCGTAAATAATCTGCAGGTGGCGAGGGAGCACTCGACCGAGTAATTCAACACTCCATGTTTCCAGTGCTTCCGGAAGTAAGGTGTGGTTGGTATAGTTAAAGATGCGTGTCGTCAGGGCCCAAGCATCATCCCAAGGTAAACGTTCACGGTCAACGAGCAGGCGCATCAACTCAGCGACAGCAATCGAGGGATGGGTATCGTTGAGTTGGATGACGACCTTATCGGCCAGGTTAGCCCAACCGTCATTCCGACGACGGTGGCGACGTAAGATGTCCTGCAACGAACACGAAACGAAGAAGATCTGTTGGACTAAGCGCAGCTCTTTGCCGGCTTCTTTGCTGTCATTCGGGTAGAGAACTTTTGAGACGGTTTCTCCACTGATGCGTGAACGTACGGCTTCGACATAGTCACCTTGGTCAAACGCACGGAAATCAAACTCGGTGGTAGCTTTGGATTCCCAGAGGCGGAGGAAGTTCACCGTGGAACCATGCAGCCCGACAATGGGGATGTCCCAAGGGATGCCGATGAGGTCTTGGGTGCCGACGAGTTGAGGCGCAAAGTTACCGCGGTCATCGATACCCATTTCGATACTACCGTAGAGAGGCACCCGCACTTGATATTCAGGGCGACGGATCTTCCAAGGTGTACCGCGAGCCAGCCAGTTATCTGCCTCTTCAACTTGGCGACCATTGATAAACGTCTGCCGGAAAAGTCCAAATTCGTAATGGATCCCATAACCAATGGCAGGGATATCCATCGTTGCGAGTGAATCTAAGAAGCAGGCTGCAAGTCGACCAAGACCGCCATTACCCAAACCCATATCATTTTCTTCTTCGATAACGTCATCCAATTCTTTGCCTAAACCATTGAGAGCTTCGCGCGCAATTTCGAGTTGTCCAAGATTACACAGATTATTGCGCAAAAGCCGTCCCATCAAATACTCAAGCGACAAGTAATAAACGCGGCGGGAGTTGGTACTCGCATGGGCACCTTGAGAATGGAGGAAGCGCTCGAGCACGCGGTCACGCAGCGTGAAGCATGTTGCCAACCACCAATCCATACGAATCGCCGTCGTGGTATCGCGCGCGAGTGTGAAGGTAAGGTGGCGAAGGATGTCGGCACGGAACGAGGCAACGGCATCATTAGTTTTCGGGGCCACGGCAAAATCCAGTACGGGCTTGGATTTGGAAGCTTTGACCGATTTGCGGGCAGGGGGCTTCTTGGCGCTGGAGTTCTTACGGGAAAGCTTAGTCATGAAAGTACACCGACATCCTGTCATTTTCATGCCCAAAGCCGCCAGCCAAAACCCGCCAAAATGCATGCCAATAATGCATCAAGGGCGTGCCCAGTATGTGACATCTCTGGGTATAAAACGACAGGCGACCGGGAATAACGGAACCTACGACTCCCCGCGGCTGTCAGCGATTCAACCCCTAGGCTCGCCAACCGTGGCCGCCAACCTAACCTACCCCAACCCACTATGTCTTCCCTATCCCGCCGCGACTTCCTCCTCAGCAGCGCCCTACTCGCAGGTGCCGCCAGTCTCACTGGCGCGACCCCTGAACTCGATCCCAGTCGTTCACGCGCCAAGCGTCCTTCGGGGAAGGAGCCAGTGCGGTTCGCGGGCATCGCTTGCGGCGGCAAGGGTGAGAGCGACATCATGGAAATGTTTAACGCTGGCGCCGAAGTCATCGCAGTCTGTGACGTCGATACCCGAGCCTCCGACAAAATTATCCGGCAGATCAAAGGCAAGTTCCCCAACGTCCGCGTTTACCAAGATTACCGCAAGCTCCTCGATCGCGAACGCGACCTGCACGCAGTGACTGTCTCCACACCTGACCACATGCATGCGCCGATTTCCCTCGCTGCGATGGAACGTGGCCTGAGCGTCTATTGCCAAAAACCCCTGAGCTGGTGTGTAAATGAGTCGCGTGAGATGAAACGCATGGCTGCCAAGATGGGCGTGACCACACAAATGGGCAACCAGGGCAGTGGTAACGACGTTCTTCGTCGCACCGTTGAGGCCATCCAGTCCGGACTGCTTGGCGACGTCACCGAGGTGCATGCCTGGACCAATCGACCCATCTGGCCACAAGGCATCGACCGTCCAAAGCAAGTGGATCCCGTACCCGCTGAGCTCGATTGGAATCTCTGGCTGGGTGTCGCCGATGAGCGCCCTTACGTCAAAGACGCCTACCACGCATTCAATTGGCGCGGCTTCAAAGATTTCGGCACTGGTGCACTTGGCGACATGGCGTGCCACTTGCTCAACATGCCCTTCCGCGCTCTCCAACTTGGATCACCCACCTCCATGCAGCCTGAGCTCGACAGCAACTGGGCTGAGACTTACTCGCGCCGATCGAAAGTGCGGTTCGAATTCCCCGCCCGCGGCAAGCTACCCGCGCTCACCCTCTACTGGTACGAGGGCGGCTTGAAGCCCGACAAAGAACGTGTCTCCGAAGTGCTCGAACTGCAAAAGGACAAAGACAAGTTGCCTGGCAACGGCGTCGTCATCCGTGGCAGCAAAGGCATGCTCTACCAAGGCGACGACTATGGCACGAGTTCCCATCTCCAACTGAAAGGGGAAGAGAAGGCTCAACTCATCGTGCGCCATCCTGCAGTCAAAGCCGTACCCATCACCCTACCGCGCACCAATAACCATTACCGTGAATGGCTCGAGGCTGTGTCCACGGGCGCGTCGACCTATTCCGACTTCGATATCGCTGGCCCGCTGACCGAGTTTGTGCAACTCGGCTGTCTTGCTCAGCGCGTCAATCAGCGTTTGGAGTGGGACGCCACTAGCTCGCGCGTGACCAATTTCGACGCCGCCAACGCCTTCCTCCGCCGCAAGCACCGTAGCGGTTGGTAATCTTGTTTAGCGACGTGCCAGTTCGGCGATTGCCTTGAGGTCCATCTTCCCTGTGCCAAGCACAGGGATACGCTCAACACGGCGGAAGTTACGCGGAATCCAAAGATTCGGTAACCCGGCAGCAGCGAGCGCCTCACGAACCTTGTCAGTGTCGAGTTCGACCGTGTGTAGAACGACCAGTTGCTCACCTTTCGTCGGGTCTGCGCACGCACCCACGGCGACACAAAGTTCGGAGCCACCAGCCAAGCCGATTGCCTGGAGCACCGCGTCTTCGACTGTGCCATGCGGAACCATTTCGCCGCCGATTTTTGAGAATCGCGAAAGCCGACCACTTAAATGCAAAAAACCGTGTTCATCAACACGCGCTAAATCACCCGTTCGATACCAACCATCCCGAAGTGCTTCTGCGGTCTTTGCAGCATCGCCAAGGTAACCTTTAAAGAGATTGGCGCCCCGAACTTCCAGCAGGCCAATTTGATCGAGTGGCATGACCTCTAAAGTTTCGGGATGAAGGATGCGAACAGCGAGACCGACGACAGGACGCCCGACTGACCCAACGGTGTTGCCTTTCCACATCCCACCCGGTGCGAGCGTATCGATAATATCTGGGACATTCACAGCGAGCACGGGACTAGCCTCGGTCGCGCCGTAGCCTTCGATCAGCGCCGTACCGAGTTCGTTGACAAATGCTTCAGTGAGATCAGCGGGGACTTTCTCCGCCCCAGCCACTGCCCATTCTAAAGTCGCCAAGTCCTCGCGCGTCGCTCGCTTCAGCCAGGGCCGCAGGAACGTCGGTGTACCCAAGGTAATCGTCACACGCTCTTCGCGAACGGCTGCGATATTCGCGACCGTATCAATCGGCGACGGCAGGCAAACCAACGTGATATTGCGCGATAGGCCGTACCAAACACCGACCGTGAAACCGAAGGAATGAAAGACAGGTAAGCTTGAAAGTAGACGTGCATGACGTGGAACGATGCCGGCTTCATCAATCTGTATCAGATTCGCTAAGATATTCGTATGCGTGAGTGGAACGCCCTTCGGCATGCCCGAACTTCCGCTCGTAAAGAGCAAGGCAGCCTCCGCGTCTCCACCTTTATCGGGCAAGCCGAGCACCCCTGGTAACATAGAAACAGGCGTAATGCGAATGAGTGCCACCATCAGTATGATTTTCCAGCGAGGAATCTCACGGATTGCCTCAGCGATATCGATAAGCTGATTGCCCCAAGGGAAATCTGGAAATCGTGCGTGCAGTTTTTCGCGGAAAGCATTCGCGGTAATCGTGGCGTCACATTCCGCACGACTCAGACAAGACTCAACTTGGGCACGCCCTAGAGTGAAGTTAAGATTCACGACAACCTTGTCGGCAATGACGCAGGCTAAATTTGCTAGTGCCGCACCGATACCAGGTGGCAGGACAATGGCCACGCGACGGGTGGCGACCACGCGACGGATGCGTTGCGCAAGTAAATAGGCGATGGCTAAGGAGACAGCACCTGAGAGGGACTTGCGTTCGGCCGTTCGGTCAATGATGGCAGGGCTGCCACCTTTGCGAGCCAGACCTTTTGCCACGACCGAGGCCAGATGCTCTTGCAGTGCCGGACGACCGGCAAAGGCGTCGGCCGATAGTTCGAGAAGTCGCTGGCGGGTTTGATCAGACTTCTCTGCGGGGTAAGCCGGACCAAAAACAATCCGCACAGAG
>DNHH01000050.1:10403-11420 GCA_003485955.1 Opitutia bacterium | reverse complement strand
AAAAAAACCGGCCGCCACTAAAACTAAAAACGGAGCCCCACTTGCCGTCGATCCAGAGCGGGGCAATGGGGCAACCCGCACGTCGTGCGATTAATTCAAACCCACGACGTATCTCCATGAAGTGTCCGTTGCGCGTTACATGGCCTTCGGGAAAAATACAGACTACTTCGCCGCGCTTGAACGCCTCGGAAGCTTTCGCAATCGCATCTTTGGCTTTAGATTCATCGACAGGGATACTGCCCATCAAACGCATAATCCTTCGCATGACGGGTACGCGCTCAAAACCTTCCCACGAAAGGAAGCGAACAGGGCGCGAGGAAAAGACCCCCACCAGGACAGGATCAAGGTAGGAAACGTGGTTACAGACAATCAGCACGCCACCGGTTGCAGGGAGGTGATGAACCCCTTGAACCTGAGCACGGTAAAAGCAGCGGACAGCGAGCAGGCAAAACGTTTGCACCGCACAGTAGAACCAACCGGTCTCAGGACGCCGACGTGTCATCCGCCAGGCGTAGATGACAAGAAAAACAACGAAGAAGACTGCGGCAACTGCCGTCACGAGCATGAGCAAAGTTAGCCCTAAATAGACGATTCCAAAGAAAGGTGACACGATGACCAGAAACTTCCCACAGCCTACCCCCAAGGGCAATCCCTCTCTTCCGAAGTGCCTTCCCCAACCCTGTCGCCTTTTCCCCTTTCCCTCCCCCGCATCTCCCCCCTATTCCTTAGGCTACGCTTTAGTCCTTAGGCTTTAGCCTTCATTCACTTTCGAACCCATGACCTCAGCCCAGATTCGCCAGTCGTACCTCGATTTCTTCCGCTCGAAGCAACACAGCATCGTGGCGTCGTCGAGCCTGATGCCCGACTCCCCGAACCTGCTCTTCACCAATGCAGGGATGAATCAGTTTGTCCCTATCTTTCTCGGACAAACCAAGTGCCCCTATACCCCTGGTCGTGCTGCCGATACGCAGAAATGTATTCGTGCTGGCGGAAAGCATAACGACCTCGAAGACGTCG
>DNHH01000050.1:370-10232 GCA_003485955.1 Opitutia bacterium | reverse complement strand
ATAACGACCTCGAAGACGTCGGCCTAGACACCTACCACCATACCTTCTTCGAGATGCTGGGGAATTGGTCGTTTGGTGATTACTTTAAACAAGAAGCGATTGACTACGCCTGGGAGCTTATCACCCAAGTCTGGAAATTCCCTCCCAGCCGCCTCTACGCCACAGTCTATTCACCGGATAAATCCAAAGGCGACCCTGCGGACTTCGACCAAGAAGCTTGGGATGCTTGGGCAGAAAAGTTTCGCGCAGTGGGTCTCGATCCCGCTGTCCACATTGTTAACGGGAATAAAAAGGACAACTTCTGGATGATGGGTGAAACGGGTCCATGTGGACCTTGCACCGAGTTACACGTCGACCTCACACCGAATGGGGACACCCAAGGTAAACTCGTGAACGGTAGCGACGCACGCTGTATGGAGATTTGGAATCTCGTCTTCATTCAATTCAACGCGAACCCTGACGGTACCTTCTCGCCTTTACCCGCAAAGCACGTCGACACTGGCATGGGCTTTGAACGCGTTACGGGCATTCTGCAGTGCACCAAGGGCTTCAAGGACTTCTCCGGTATCATCTCCAATTATGAGACAGACATCTTTGCACCGCTATTCCGAAAGCTGGAGTCACTGAGCGGCAAGCGCTATGCATCGACCTTACCGAAGCAAGGTAGCCAAGGTGACACGCAACAAGAGCGAGACGACGTCGCCTTCCGCGTCATTGCCGACCACGCACGCACACTTTCCTTCGCCATCGCCGACGGCATTCAACCTGGTAATAACGATCGCAATTACGTTCTGCGGCGCATTCTCCGCCGTGCGGTTCGTTACGGTCGCACCCTCGGACTGACCAAGCCCTTCTTCTACACGCTCGTCGATGTACTCGCGGAAACCATGGGAGATACTTTCCCGGAGATTCGCACACGCCGTGCTACCGTCGCTGAAGTCATTCGCATCGAAGAAGAAGCTTTCATCCGCACCCTTGATAAAGGCCTTTCTTTGTTCGAAGAAGAAGCAGCCAAAGTCGCCAAAGGCGGACAGCTCTCTGGGGCTTTTGCTTTCCGACTCTATGACGAGCAAGGATTCCCTCTCGACCTGACGCAGCTGATGGCGCGCGAACGCGGTCTGGGTGTCGATACGGCGGACTTTGAACAACGCATGGAAGCTCAGCGCGCACGTGCACGTGCCGCACAGAAAAAGGAAGTCATCGCACTCTCAGAAATTGGTAGCGACCACCCCACTGAATTTATCGGCTACAATCAACCGACCGCTGAAACCAAAGTTGCCCAAGTTCTGACACTCAAGGGGCGCGTGGCTGTTCTCACAGAGCAATCGCCGTGCTACGCTGAAATGGGCGGACAAGTCGGCGATACTGGTACCTTTACTCAAGGCGGACGTGCCTGGCGCGTGACTGACACCCAGAAGTCTGGGCAAACTTGGATTCATTTTCTCGAAGGAACCGATCTCCCAGAAACTGGAAAAGTCAGCACGCTCACGGTCGACAGCGCCCGACGTGCCGCTATTTCACGTCACCATACGGTGACTCACCTCATCCATTGGGCGTTGCATGAAGTGGTGAGCAAAGAGGCCACACAGAAGGGCTCTGCCGTTGCACCGGATAAGCTGACATTCGACTTTAACAGTGGCGCACTCACAGGTGCTCAGGTCCTCGACATCGAGCGACTCGTCAATGAACGCATCCTCGACAATAGCCCAGTGTCCTGGAGCGAAGTTAAGTACAGCCAGGTCAAAGGTCGTGGCGACGTCATGCAATTCTTCGGCGATAAATACGGTGAGACTGTCCGTGTGGTTCAAATTGGCGGAAAGCCGACTGCATTGGACGGTTACTCGATGGAACTCTGTGCGGGCACCCACGTTCGCTCGACAGGCGAGATTGGCTTACTCCGCATTACCGGCGAAAACGCCATTGCCGCAGGCGTCCGACGTATCGAAGCCATTGCCGGTCTTACCGCTTACGAGGCCGCCCGTGCCGACAGCGATTTACTACGTAAACTTGCCGATACGACACAGTCGCCTGTTGGCGACGTCCTCAAGCGCGTCGAACAGTTGCTCGAGCAAAGCCGTGACCTCGAACGAAAACTTAAAGCTTACCGCGACCAAGAATCCGATGCCGTGGCAACGGAACTCGCCGCGAGTGCGAAAGACCAAGGTGGCCTGAAACATGTGACTGCGCGCGTAACTGCAGATGACACGACATCGCTCCGCGAACTTGGTGCAAAGGTTGCCGGAAAAGTTGGGCCGAGTGCCGTCGTCGTTCTAGGTGCTGTGATTGAAGGCAAGGCATCGATTGTTGCCAACTGTGGCGCAGATGCGATCAAGGGCGGGCAATCGGCTGGCAAACTTGTCTCTGAACTTTGCACACAGTTGGGCGGTAAAGGTGGCGGCAAGCTAGAGTCGGCCATGGGCGGCGGACCTAGCCCGGATAAACTCGACGCCGTTTTAGCCTCGCGAAGGGCCTAAAGCCTAACTTTTACGGCTCGCCCACAAGGCCTCGGGTCTTAGCATCAAAGCCCCTGATGCGATTCCTAGTTCCATGTCTGTTTGCGACCGTTGCTTTCGCCCAATCCTCACCTTTTTCTGAGAACCCAGAGGGTCGGTATAATCGACCTATGGCCGACAGCCAACGCCCGCAAATTCCGCGTGCCAACGTGGTTGTCGACGCCGACCAAGTTCAAATTGTGGTGCGTATTGAAGTCAAAGGAGCGACTCGTGCCAAAGTGGAAGCTGGGCTGCGCGACTTGTCAGCCAAGTTGAGTACACGTTTTGAAGACAAGGATGGTTTCGAACTCGAACGCCTCGAGTACAACTTCGCGCATCCACTTAAAGACCGCTCAAGCAGCTTCCTTGGTACGAAAGATAAAGATTCCGATATGTTTATTGCTACGGGTGCTTGGGCCTTACGCAGTAGCGTCGGCGAAGATGCCATGACTGCGGTCGACTCCTTGCGTTCCATGACGGTCGGTTTGATTGAACCCGCTGGCACGAAGGATGAATTAACGAATGTCATCGTGAGCGAAGCTAACTGGCGCCTGAGCAACCCTCAGGACTACCGCAATGAACTATTGCACCAGATTCGCCGTGATGCCGCCGAAGCCGCGAAGCACCTGCCGATGGGTGAAAATCGTCTGGAGATTATCGGTCTCGATCGTGCCGTCCAAGTTTGGCCGCAAGGATCCAGTAAAATCATTCTGTTTATTCCTTACAGCTTTAATCACAAATCACAGGTAACCGAAGATGACACCGCTTGCGGCTGCGAAAGCGAAGGCGACGAACAACACGAGGAAGATTGCGGTTGTGAAGGCGAAGAGAAAGACGGCGAAAAGCCTGCAGAGACCAAGTAACGGAATGGCCATTCGAACCTTAGCTCTTGTTGTGAATCGTGCCAAACCTGGCACCGAGACGATTGTGGCGGAAATTTCGCGCGTCTGCAGTGAGGTAGGTGTAACCTTACGCGAAGTCGCCTGGCCGATTGACCCCAAAGGATTACGTGGGGCAGACGCCTGCTGCGTCGTCGGTGGCGACGGTACTTTCTTGGGTGTAGCCGAAACCGCTGCCCGTGAAGCAGTGCCCATGTTTGGTATCAATCGCGGCAAGTTAGGTTTCCTTGCCGCTTACCCAGCTGATGACGTGGCAGCGAGCCTTCGATCTGTTCTCGCTGGTCAAGTCCGTCGTGAAGAACGCGCCATGCTTGAAATCAGTTTTGCCGACGGCACTTTTGCTTTAGCACTCAACGACCTCGTCATCAAAACCCGCGACGTTTTTCGGATGTCGCGTCTCGGCGTTCAAGCAGACGGCTCACCCGTCAACACCTACCGTGCGGACGGACTTATCGTGGCAACACCGACGGGTTCATCTGCCTACAACCTTGCCGCCGGCGGTCCACTGATTGATCCCGCCGCAACTGTCATCGCGCTGACACCGCTCTGTGCCCACACATTGTCCAATCAACCACTCATCTTCTCTGCCGAAGCTGAACTGCGGATTGAAAGCTTAGATGCAGTGCCGCTTGGCCTGTCCGTTGATGGCCGCCCTACCCTCGATGCCGCTAAGCGTTTACCACTCATCGTGCGTACAGCCAAAGTTCGCCTAGGAATTCTACGTCCAAGCAATCTTAGTCACTTCGACGTTTTACGCTCCAAGCTTCACTGGGCCTAATTTATTTTAACCAGCTTCGTTTCATGCTTCTGCAATGGTATAAGACACGCGGGTTACGCAAACAGGCGAATCACTTGCTTGATATGTCGAGCAAGGTTGACTCGCTCCGCCAAGACATCTTGCCCGCGGGTGATCTTGCCGAACAACGGAAGCACCATGCCGCATTAAAGTCGCAGCTCAAAGCCAAGCCGTTCAATGAAGAAGCCGTAAGCGCAGCCGCCCAGAGTTTGCATGAAACGATGCTCCGAACGGGCGGAAAGGTTTACCCTGTAAGTTTTGGTACGGACTGGACAGAGATGTTTATCCTCGCAGCCATCGTAGCGGGCGGCATCCGCGCCTTCTTCATTACGCCCATGAAGATTCCCACAAACTCCATGTGGCCAACCTACCATGGAATGACGGCAGAGGTGCGCTCGCCGAATGACCCCACACCGTCGATCCCCGAGCGCATCTGGGGAAAATTTACGCAGTGGAGTACGACGATTGCACCGACAACGAATTCGTCGGGAGAAGTGTACATCCCCGTACAACGCACCCTCAGCGGGTACGAACCCATCCCTGGCAATGCCGTGCCCGATAATGGCATCTTGGGTACGCGGATTCTCCGCGGCATCGATCGCGTCTACACACTCTACGTGGCGAACACGCAGCAATACGTGCAAGTACCCGACGACTTTGGAATCCGTTCTGTGTACTTGAAGACATTCTTCAAAGAGGAGGCCAACTTACCGCTCTCGGAAGCTGCTCGGTGGTCACGAGCGATGCAGAATGCCGAAGCACGCGGCAAGATTGTCACAGTGCAGGGGCAAACATGCGTTCGTACCGAAACAACGGTTAAGGCAGGTGGGCACTTATTGAACTTTGATATCCTGACCGGTGATATGCTTTTTGTAGATAAAGTTCGCTACAACTTCGTCAAACCTTCCGGTGGTCAAACCTTCGTCTTTACGACCCGCAACATCCCCGAACTTAATCGCAATGGTGAACAGTACTTCATTAAGCGTCTCGTCGGTGAACCTGGCGACACACTACAAGTGCTCGGCGGAAGGCTTCTGCGTAAAGGATCACCAACACCGGTCGACTCACCTATCGAATTAAATAACCGACCCGCCACTGACTTAAACTATTACGGTTACCTGCCGCGCATCACCTCAAGCGATGCAATGCCACTCGATCGTCCGCACACCGTTTCCGAACGCGCCTATTTCTCAATGGGCGACAATTCATCGAATAGTTATGATTCTCGCGGATGGGGCGAAGTACCGGAGAAAGATCTCGTCGGCCCACCCCTCTTTATCCTCTACCCGTTGACGGCACGGTGGGGAGCGGCACGCTGAGGGAAGAGACTAAAGCTGAAAGACTAAGGACTAAAGGGTAAGGGCGATAGAGACTAAGGACTAAAGCTGAACAGCTGGACGGATTAATAGCTAACCGGCTAACCCGCTATCCAGCTAACCAGCTAGCCCACTAACACCGCTAGTACCGCTAACCCCGCTAGTACCACTACCCCTTTACCACTTCCGGTCGCTGACGGCAGGAACGATAGCATGCCCGTTAGTCGTGATCGGAATCTTCGCCTGGGCTGGTCCATAGCCGCCGACAAACTCGGCCTTACGCCCAACAACTTTACCGCCCGACGACGTCAATTCGACCTGCGCGAAAAGTGGACGATCATAAACTAGAACTTGTTTAAGGTATGGGTAGCGCTGTTCAACGTCAGCCGGGAAACGTCCACCAGCTGATTTAGCATCCGTCCAATAATAACTAAAGCTATTCACCTGTAGGTAAGGAATACCACCGACTTGGACGAGGTAGTCGAGGTGATGGTGACCAGTGAGTACCAGTCGAACACGGGCGCCTCCAGCGGCACGGTTAGCATCTTCAAGCACGGTACGCACTTGGGCAGCATTGACGATACCGCCATCGATGCCGTCGAGCCCTTGATGACAAAAGATGACCACTGGAAGTGTATCTATCGCGAGGCTGCGTTTGAGCCAATCGAGCTGCTCATCACCAATCGCACGGGCGTAACCCTTGACCGCGTTATCTTTTCGTCGCTCGTTACCATCAAGAATGATAAGGCGATAATCCGCTAGCACTTGGGTGGAATACCGCGACTTAAGTCCCATCCAGGCCACCGTCTTCTCGGGCGTCGAACCACCGTCCATGTCATGGTTGCCGATAACATCAATCTGGGGTAACCCAGCTTCTCGCCATTGTTTGAGTAGCGGCAGATTGGCGGGCTTGGGCTGACAGAAGTCGCCCAGCTGGACAACCGCATGCGCCTGGAAGTCATGTGCAGCTTTGACGAGTGCAGCTAAGCGCTCAGGCGCATCAGGAACAAGGTCATGGTGAAGGTCGGCTCCGACCCCGAGACGCAAAGAAGGCGTTTTAACTGGCTGCGCGTAGGCTGGCAACGTCCACGCAAGACCTGTCGCCCCTGCCAGACGAATGAAATCACGACGCGTGGTTTTCATCGAAATGATTTTTGCCGATGGGCAGCATCTTTCGCCCGATTCGTTACTACCTCAAGGACGCGCACACCGATAGAACCGCGTGACACTTCACGACTGAACTGATTCCAATTCTTGATTACTTGGTGCGATACACCAAAGGCACTGCAAAGCTTGCCTAGGGAAACACCCTGTGGCGTACCCCATAATTTTTCGAAGTTTTTGGACGACGCTACCGGGAGGTGATTAAAGATGCCACCACCGTCATTATTAATCACCACAATGGTAAGACTACCGACAAAGTCTTTCGCGAGTAGCAGCGCGTTGCCGTCATGCAAGAATGCTAAGTCGCCGCAGAGCAAGAAAGTGCGACGGCCATCGCGGGCGACGCCTAAAGCCGTGGAGACGGTGCCATCAATTCCATTGGCGCCACGATTACAGAAAATTTCGGCACTCGGTTTTGTCGGGTGCCAGAACCATTCCAGATCGCGAATGGGCATCGAGCTACCCACAAAGAGGCGATCGTTGGCCTCAAGGGCTTCCGCGAGTAAAGGAATAGCGCACCCTTCAAAAGCCCACGACACGCCTGATGTTTTCTGCAGGCGACGTAGGGCCTTGGTTTCATGCTGACGCCACAGTTTTTGCAACGGAGACAAGGCGAGCGACGCCCCTGCTCCACCGGGTACCAGCTCGGCGTCCAAGCGCGTCCATTGACTGTGTACGGGGTCGGTGTTCTCACCAGGACGGCCCACGAGGACTGTTGGGACGTCCGTATCAGCCAACCAAGCACGTAACGTCTTACTTGTGGGTAAATCAAAGAGACGAATGACCGCATCGGGGCGGAGCATCTTCTGTGCTTTGGTATCGCGGAGAATTAAATCGTAGGATGCAACGAGCACACCGCTGTCGACTAAATCACCGCGCAAGGTTCCAGCTCCATCTACCAACACCGGCCAACCTGTCAGCCCGGCAAGCTCGCGAATCGCTGCGGCAAGCTGTGCACGATTGGCAGGCGCATGCGGCCCGACGACGATGACACCAAACTCGGCACCCAATACGCGGGAGACGACATCGAGGGGTTTAATTTTCGGAACAAGTGTCAGGGGTTCAGGAACGTCACAAAAATTCTCGAGATCGAAACCTTTCGGCAGCCGGAATCCAACTTCGGCAACAGAGGGAGCCAAGGGATCTCGGAATGGCAAGTTAAGGTGGACCGGTCCAGCGAGTGGACCCTGGGCACGCTGCCATGCATCGACAAATGTCTGCCGTGCTGAACGTAGTTGCGAGAGATCGGAAGACGGTACGGCCGTTTCCGTTTCCCAAACAGGGTAAGTTCCGAAGATGCCGACTTGCCGGATGGTTTGACCCGAATGGCATTCGCGAAGTTCTGCCGGCCGATCGGCTGTCAAAACGAGCAGCGGTATCCCCGAAAGACGGGCTTCAATAACGGCAGGTAAGTAATTGGCGGCCGCGGTACCTGAGGTGCAAAGCAGGACGACAGGTCGACGGGTTGCTTTGGCGATGCCGAGGGCGTGGAAGCCTGCCGAGCGCTCATCTAGCGCAACGGCAAGGTCTAACCCGCTTAAGTCTGCCAAGGCTGACGCAAGGGGTGTCGAACGCGACCCAGGGGAGACCACGGCATGGCGCAAGCCAAGGGCTAAGAGCGTCCGAGCGACCACCTTGCCCCAAAGGGCATTGGTATTCAGAATCGGTTGAGTGCGTAGTCGGGCCAAGGGAAATGGAGAATGAGGCTAAAGCCCAAAGCGCTAAAGCCTAAAGCCTAAACGGGCGGCAAAGCCTGCTTCCCCCTGGCCGCCCTTTCCCTTTGACCTTTCGGCCGTGCGCCCTTCCGTTAGGGGCACTTTTCCCGTGCCATTTAGCCACATTCGCAACTTTTGTATCATTGCTCACGTCGACCACGGGAAGACGACGCTTTCCGACCGTTTGCTTGAGCATACCAAAACAATTGAGATGCGCCAAATGAAGGCGCAGATGCTCGACGCGATGGATCTCGAGCGCGAAAAAGGTATCACCATTAAGTGTCACCCAGTGACGATGACCCATACCGCACCTGACGGGAAGGTCTACCAGCTCAACCTGATTGATACCCCAGGGCACGTTGACTTCTCCTACGAAGTATCGCGCTCACTCGCAGCCTGTGAAGGCGCCGTCCTACTCATCGACGCCTCCCAAGGCGTCGAAGCACAAACCGTCGCCAATGCTACCTTGGCGATGCAACAAGGCTTAGAAATTATTCCCGTCATCAACAAGGTCGACCTACCTTCCGCACGACCTGATGAAGCGCGACGACAAGTGGAAGACATTCTGGCAATCCCGGCCGACGAAGCTGTGCTCGCTTCAGGAAAGTCCGGTATCGGTATCGATGACATCCTGGCTGCCGTTGTCCGACGCGTACCGCCACCACGCTGGACAGATTACCCACAAGCCCGCGCACTTATTTTCGATTCGGTTTTCGATAGTTACAAAGGCGTTATCACTTATGTGCGCGTCTTCTCGGGTACATTCCGCGCCGGCCAAACCATCGAACTTTTAGCAAATGGTATTCAATCCGTGATCAAAGAAGTTGGGCGATTTAATCCGAAGATGCACGCGGAGGATGAAATCGGTCCAGGCTCTGTTGGCTACATCGTGATGAACATCCGTAACGTCCATGACGTTAAAATGGGCGATACCCTCACCCTCTCGGACAACCCAGCCAAGGAACCCGTCCCAGGCTTCAAGGAAGTCGTGCCCATGGTCTTCAGCGGCATCTACCCACTCGACACGGCTGACTACGAAAAACTCAAAGTCTCGTTAGCTAAATTGGCCATCAACGATTCTTCACTTACCTACACCGCAGAATCTTCGGCCGCACTGGGCTTTGGCTTCCGTTGTGGCTTCCTCGGGTTGCTCCACATGGAAATCGTCCAAGAGCGCCTACGTCGCGAGTACGACCTTGATATTATCTCCACCTATCCATCGGTGGTTTACAAAGTGCACACGGCGGATGGGGTTACTCACACCATCGATAACCCCGTGATGATGCCCGACCCTTCGGCCATCGTCAGCATCGAGGAGCCTACGATTCTCGCACGCATTCACATCCCCGGAACAAGCATCGGCGATATGATGGCTCTCATCCAAGAGAAGCGCGGCAGTCTCGATCGCACAGAGACCATTGATAAAGAACGTGTCGTTCTCGTCTGCACCTTGCCGCTCAACGAAATCCTCGTCGATTTC
>DNHH01000050.1:0-186 GCA_003485955.1 Opitutia bacterium | reverse complement strand
GCTCAACGAAATCCTCGTCGATTTCAACGACCGCTTGAAGTCGATTACCCGAGGTTACGGTTCACTGGATTATGAGTTCGGGCCTTATGTGGTTTCGGATTTGTGTCGCTTGGACATTTTGGTGAACACCGACCCAGTGGATGCATTTTCAAGTATCGTCCACCGCACCAAAGCGGAAGGACGTGG
>DNHH01000005.1:21189-28217 GCA_003485955.1 Opitutia bacterium | reverse complement strand
GCCAAAGGGGTTGTGCCAGCATCAATATAAAGGGTCATACCGGACTTAACCATAGCTGCGGCAGATAGTCCGATCAGGCGCTTAGCTTCGGTTTCTGTCGTACGACGTTCAGCCAAAGAGGCAAAGTCACGATTGAAGTCAGAAAGTGCGCCGCCATGGGTACGGGTCAGGAGTCTCTGTGAAACCAGTTCGTCGAGATCACGACGGGCCGTGGCAGGGGAAATCCGAAACCGTTGTGAGATGACCTGAATAGGCAGATAGCCACGTTGACGAACCAGTGACGCGATAGACTCGCGGCGGGCTTCAACGATGTGACGGGCAACCTTCACGGTAGATACATACCATGGTGACTTTTATGAGCGTATTCAATCGTTTAGAGTTTTTGGGCTGTGGTCTTATTTACGCACAATATACATTATGTCTAATTCATACAAACTCAGTATATAAAGGCTACAAAAGGCACATATAGGTTAATTCAATGATTATACCCCTTACTCAATGACTTTGGTTGGAAATCTCGAATGTCCCTATCAGCATGGGAAACTTACCCCGTGGACTCTTTGCGAAAGCTCAGCCTATTCCTGCCAGCCCTTGCCCTCCTGACTGGTTGCGCATCGGACCCTGATACCTTGGGTTGGGTGACCCGTCCACGAAAGGGGGAGGTAACTCAATTGGTCATGCATTACACGGCCGCGAGCAATGAGGCCTCGCTCAAGATCTTGAGCGGCAAAGACCCTACGACCCGGGTCAGCGTCCATTACCTTATAACCGACGAACCCGAACCGCGTATCATCCCTATCGTTCCTGAGGACACGGTCGCGTTTCATGCAGGTGTCAGCCACTGGAGGGGCCTCAATGACTTAAATGAAACATCTATCGGCATCGAGGTCGTTAACCTTAACGGAAATATTCATCCCTACAGCGAAGCACAATTTGCAGCCATCGCTAGCTTAGCGTCTGATATTGTCCGCCGTCACAAAATTCTTCCGCAGAATGTGGTCGCACATTCGGACATTGCCCCAAACCGCAAACTCGATCCTGGAATTCTTTTCCCCTGGCGACGCCTCGAGCGCGAGGCAGGAGTAGGGTGCTACCCTAACCCATCCGATGTCGCTGAAAAGTTGCGCTCCCCTTCCCTGCCTGCCCTAACCACGCTGGACATACAACGCGCACTCTCACGCTGGGGTTACCAAGTTCCGATGACCGGTAAGCTTGATGATACTACCCGGCATGCATTGTCGGCATTCCAGCGTCATTATCGTCCAAGCAAAGTTGACGGCCAGCCAGACCGCGAGACCGTTGCTACCTTGTTAGTGCTACTTGAGCAAACGGGTCTCTAAGCACATTCATCTTTCGTCTTCGGACAAACTCCTACAGGTTGGACGGATGCCCACAATCGTTCCCGGTCTTCGTAGTCCATACAGCAGCGTATGTAACATGGTATACCTGCCACGTATGTTGGATAAAATTCGCCTCCATGCCAAAGGCGCCCTGCCCACTGATTATGTACCTAATTTAGGCAAAGGGTTTGATGGCCGCTGCTGTCACTACCTCGGCGTTCGCTACGAAGATTTAAGTGCCTGGGTTTTAGCACATGCAGAATCTACCGACGAAGCCGTACTCCAATGGGCAGAATCGCAAGGCGTAAAACTATCGACTGTACGAATCGAAATTTGGAATGGCTATATGATGAAACGTGGGTGGCGCGATGATGCACGCCCAGCACTTGAAAAGCGTCTCAGCGAAGCTGGATTAGCCGCAGACGGACCCATCCAGACGTTCTTCGACTATTTAGACTTCGACGAAGGCCGACCGCTTCATCAGGCATAACAAGATTACTTACGTCGCTTTATCCAGAGGACGTGGGCAAGTTTATCGATGTAACCGCGAATGAGATCACGCTCAGGGTAACCAAATTGATCCAATATCCAGGCGTAAAGTCCGCAGGCAATTGCTAGCGAGACAGACATCGTTGCAAAAATCAGCACTTTGCTCGGCAGCTGTCCCCAAAAATGATTATGCAGCCAAGCGTTGGTATTATAAGCAACGGCACCGAGAATAAAACTGCCGAAGAGTACTTGGACTAGAGGCTTGATGAGAGATTCCGCAAAGAATGCGGGTTCGGCTTTACGTAAGTAGTACTTAAGGACGCTCAGCTGCCAAATAGCCGCAACTAGGTTGGCAATCGCCAAGCCATTAGCACCATTCAGATTCAGACCTGGGGTGTAGGTTAAAAGAATCGAAAGCACCGCATTGACCCCGAGTGCGTGCATCGCTGCAAACAATGTCGCATCGGTTCTGCCGATGACGTTTAAGGCGCGTGATGTTAATGCACTAAGTGCATAAAAAGGCATGGAAGCCGAAAACAGCACCAGGAGTACCGAAGAGCTCTTAACATCATCTCTGTTAAAGCGTCCGTATTCAAACAACAGTTCAAGGATGGGCTTGGCTAATACTGCGAAGGCAACGGCAGCACCAATATTAATGGCCATAACCAACCGCGATCCGCGCGCATAATTGCGACAAAGCGCTTCGCGGTCTCCTTGGGCAAATGCCGTGGCTAATGCAGGGAAGATAACCGCAGCAACGGACACCGAAAAAAGTCCAACTGGCAGCTCCGTCACACGATTAGCAACATAGTAATGTGTGAGTGATTTATCATCCACGCCAAATGCAAGCAGGCGCGAGAAAAGTAAGTTGAGCTGCAAGACACCGGCACCGACTAATGCCGGGACAAAAGCATTACGTAAAGTTTCCCAAGCCTGGTTATCGGCCGTTGCCGGTTTAGGCTGCCAGCCCTCTTTGTGTAGACCAATGAGCGGAATAAGTAGCTGAAAAATACCGCCGACGACGGTCGCGACGCACAAGATACGAGCCTGGCCTGCAAGATCGGACGGAGATAGCCAAGGCCCTAGCCAAAGAAGCGAAGTAATCAGGCAAAGATTGAGTACGCCGGCAGCAATTTCGGCTAAACCGAATCGACCGCAGAGCTGCAGTGCACCGGTGAAGAGTGCGGCTGCACAAATCAGTGGCATGTAGGGAATGCACCAAGCGGTGAGTTCAGCGGCGAGCGCACCTTGACCGTCTAAAGTAAGCGAAAGCCCAACCGCAGTACCAAGACCCAGCAAGGCGATGCCAGTCATCCATGGAAGCACTCGACGGAGGACGTGGTTGAGGAATGAGAAAGCAGCCGGACGACCTTCTTTGGCTAACTTAGCCGCAAGTGCGGGGACTAAAGCAGCCGTCAATGCACCTTCGCCTAACAGACGTCGAAAGAGATTGGGAATCTGAAATGCGAGTAGGAACGCTGATGAAACAATGCCCGCGCCAAAGGTGGCGGTCATGAGTTGATCCCGAAAGAGCCCAAGCACACGCGAGACAAGCGTCCAAGACGCTGTCGTCGTCATATCACGGTATTGGCGTTGCTGTTCAGACATCCCGAGAGCCTCAGGGCTGAATCGCACTAAATCCTTCTGACAGGACAGCACGGAGCGCAGGGATGATATCCGTACGCGGTATGGTCGCTTCGGTACGCGTCGTTAAATCGCGCACCTTAACAACCCCATTCGCGATTTCATCGCCTCCATAGATAAGTGCAAACTTCGCACCGGCAGTTTCAGCTGCCTGCATGAGTTTGGGGAATTTACCGTCACGTAGATTATATTCTACCCGCATCCCACCCGTACGTAAAATGGTAACGTCTGATAAGGCAGACGGACGTGCATCGGCACCTAAAATGGCCACGTAGAAATCAGGACCATCGGCATACGCTGGTACTAGGCCACGATCTTCGAGTAAGTTGGCGACAGTGACATCGCCCATGCCAAAACCGACGGCTGGCAAAGCCGGACCGCCTAGTTTTTCGATCAAACCATCGTAACGTCCACCACCGGCCAGGGCACGTTGGTCACCCTGGGAATCAAAAGCTTCAAACACAAATCCTGTATAGTAAGCGAGTCCACGAACAATACCAAGGTCGACGCGTACGAGGTCCGCTATACCAAGATTCTTAAGTAGCGAAAGCAGTTCGCGCCATTCGACTAGTCGTGCTTGCACGCCTTCATCTTTACTCAGGATGATTTCAAGGTCTGCAAACGAACGTACCGCAGCAAGTCGACGCGCTTCACTTAGAATAAGCGCAGGGTCGGCATTCGCTCCGGCCAACGCCTCTTTAATCATGGCGGTTAGTTCTGCATCCGTCGCGCGCTCAAGCTTGTCCACAGCTGTTAAGACAGCGGGAGCGAGATCTTCGGACACACCTAAAGCTGCCAGAACCCTAAACCAAAGTGTACGGTCAGATAAACGTATCGCAAAACTTTCACGGGCTAAACCGAAGCCCAATAAACAGTCTGCGCAAAGTGCAATGATTTCTGCATCTGCCGCTGGACCTGCCTCACCGAGTAAGTCCGCATTCAACTGATAGAAAGAACGGAGGCGTCCCTTTTGTTGTTTCTCGTAACGGAAGCACTCTCCAATCGAGAACCAGCGTATGGGTTTTGGTAAACCATTTGCACGGGCACCGACCATCCGAGCGAGCGATGGAGTCATCTCCGGACGCAAGGTAACTAAACGCTCACCTTTGTCGGTGAAGTTAAAGAGCTGGCGGACAATCTCGTCGCCTGATTTCGCCGTAAAGAGTTCTAAGGGCTCAAGGACAGGCCCCTCCCACTCGCGGAAACTGTAGCGACGGCAAGCCTGTCGCCAAACATCGAGGATATGACTGAGTTTAGCGCGTTCTTCAGGATAGAAGGCACGAAAACCAGGCAAAGACTCAAACCGAGACATGGAAGAAGTCCGCTTAGGCAGACGGCGGAGTCGTACCTTCTTCGGCGGTCGCCTGGAATTTGGAGAGATCGGCCGACTTCAGTGCCTTTTTGAATTCCTTACCTGACTTAAATTTTACGACAGCACGACGCGGTATAACCACATCGGTTTCAGGCTTGTTGGGATTACGACCGATACGGCTTTCGCGAATTTGTACTTCAAAGACACCGAAGTTACGGAGTTCGACATCGCGACCAGCCAGCAATGCTTCTTGGATAATTTCCAACGTGCGCTGGACGGATTCACGAATAACTTTTTGCGAATGATTGGTTTCCTCAAAGATTTTGAGGACAATTTCGCGCTTGGTAAGGTTGGCTGGCTTGTTTGACATGACGGCAAATGGCTAAAGTGAGACTCACATCGAACATCCTCGGACAACCTTTGCAAGTCTCCTAAAGGGGTAAAGATGAAGCATTTAGGAATGAATACCCGTGCTCTAATTTACTTAATACCGCTTCAAATTAGCCAAAAATATGCACAATTGAGGCCGAAAACCCCAAGGACTGCGTTACTCAAGGTTTTGAACCTGCTCACGGAACCGTTCAATTTCGGTTTTAGCCTCGACCACGGCCTTCGTGGTTTCGACCTCAGCGGCTTTGCTACCGATGGTATTGACTTCACGTAAAAATTCTTGGGTCAGAAAATCAAGGCCGCGACCGGCACCAGCAAGTTTTAACTGGGAGCGACTTTGGGCAAGGTGACTTCGTAGGCGGGTAATTTCTTCGGAGACGTCACAGCGATCCGCATGCAGTGCTAATTCTTTTAGCACGCGTTCGTCATTTAAATCTATACCAACACCGAACTCATGGAGGCGCTTGAGTAATCGGTCGCGGAGTCGTGAAGGTGCTGCTTCTTCAATCTTCGCGATTTTACCAACAAGAGCTTCAATGGCGTCGATACGTGAAGTTAAATCACTTACCAGTGCTTCGCCTTCTGTCGCGCGCATCGCATCACAGGCCTTAAAAGCATTTTGAGCGCAACTTACGGCAGCCGCAGAGACAGTGTCGTCGAGAGGTACCACCCCGGAGTCGCCCATTTGTTTTTCGACCATTCGTTGTAAAACATGCCAATCTGGCTGCCCACTTACACCATGTTTCGCAGCGAGTTCACGCAATTGACGTAAAGGCTCGGTTAGATCAAGGCCCTGGGTGTTAACACGGCTACAGGCAACCCGTACGGTAACTTTACCACGCTGGAAGGTTTCCCGTGCTAATGTTGAAATACGTAACTCGAGCTCCGACCATTCATTCGGAACATGCACTATCACCGCTAAACCGCGCTGATTTACGGTGCTGACTTCAATCACAAGGTTCACTTGTCCGGAGGTGATCGCAGCACGACCAAAGCCCGTCATCGAACGCGCGTTGCCCATTAGAGCTTTATGTCGACGCCCATGGCACGGGCCGCCTGCCAAACATCTTTATCACCACGTCCCGATAAATTAATGAGCACGACTTTATCCGCAGGGAGTTCAGCCGCACGTCGGAAGCCCCAGGCAAGTGCGTGGCTTGATTCGAGCGCGGGAATAATACCTTCAGTACGCGAAAGCAATTGGAAGGCATCGAGGGTGTCTTTGTCCGTGGCGTAGGCAAATTCGATACGATTCTTGTCGTGATAATAAGCATGTTCAGGTCCGACCGCGGCATAATCCAACCCAGCTGAAACGGAATGCGTGCCTTCGATTTGCCCTTCACTGTCTTGCAAGAGGTACGTCAGGCAGCCTTGAAGTACACCAACGCGGCCGCCCGCGAAACGCGCGGCATGTTCACCACGCTGAATTCCACGTCCACCGGCCTCAACGCCAACGAGTCTCACCTTTGGCTCATCTAAGTATTCAAAAAATGATCCAATGGCATTCGATCCGCCACCAACACAGGCAACGACTTCATCTGGAAGTCGGCCTTCTGCCTCGAGCATCTGCGCTTTAGACTCCACTGAGATGACGCGATGGAAATCACGTACCATCATAGGATAAGGGTGCGAACCATAAGCAGTACCAAGGATGTAATGGGTATCACTAACATTGGTAACCCAATCGCGCATAGCTTCATTGATCGCATCTTTTAAAGTGCGCGATCCTGATGTCACTGGCACAACTTTGGCACCCAGCAATTTCCTACGTGCGACGTTTAGCGACTGACGCTTAGTGTCTTCTTCGCCCATGTAAACCACGCACTCAAGGCCGTAGCGTGCGCAAATGGTGG
>DNHH01000005.1:20916-21174 GCA_003485955.1 Opitutia bacterium | reverse complement strand
TGGTAACCCAATCGCGCATAGCTTCGTTGACGGCTTCTTTTAATGTGCGTTGGCCTGCGCCGACCCCGCGAACTTCGGCACCCATTAAACGCATACGATAGACATTGAGTGCCTGGCGCTCCATGTCTGCCTCGCCCATGTAGATAACTGCCTTAAGGCCGAAGCGTGCACAAACCGCAGCTGTAGCGGTTCCGTGCTGACCCGCACCTGTTTCCGCAATAATCCGGGTCTTACCCATGCGCTTTGCGAGCAGCGCTT
>DNHH01000005.1:20517-20742 GCA_003485955.1 Opitutia bacterium | reverse complement strand
CCCATGCGCTTTGCGAGCAGCGCTTGGCCGATGACATTATTAATTTTGTGTGCACCCGTATGGAGCATGTCCTCTCGTTTAAGGTAAACCTTCGCGCCACCAAGGTGTCGGGTGAGCGTTTCTGAAAGGTATAAACCAGTTGGACGTCCAGCGTAGATGCGCAGAAGTTTAGCGAATTCGTTTTGAAAAGCTGGGTCTCGGCGCGCCTGATCGTATGCCTTGGTT
>DNHH01000005.1:13234-20345 GCA_003485955.1 Opitutia bacterium | reverse complement strand
CCTGATCGTATGCCTTGGTTAAGTCCAATAAAGGCGTCATCAAAGTCTCAGGCACAAACATACCGCCATAAGTCCCAAAGCGCCCCTGAGCATTCGGGAGCTTAAAACGCGGGGCATCGAGTGGAATGAGTGTGGATGGCGACACGGGAAAGTTGGCCCTTAAAGTGTAGGCATAGGGTGGGGATGGCAAGCAGGGGAGAAGGTTAGCCTTTAAAACCCCCTCCCCTTCCCCTATCCCTGCCCATACGTCATGCGCTCTGTTCTGCCCATCTTCATACTCCTATCCACTGGGATGATGGTGCATGGTAATGAAATAAGTGCCGAAGAAGTCCGGGCCGATTTCACTTATGAACGAGCGGTGGTTACCGGGTTCGTGGAAGGTGCAACGGAGTTTCTTCCCGTATCCTCCACTGGGCACCTCATTATCACCAACGAACTTTTGAAGGTTAATGATAGCAAAGACACCACGATTGCAGGCGTAACCGATCGTAAAAATCGTCCCATCAATCTCGAGCGCGTCGTCGATGACTATTTGGTGATCATTCAAATCGGTGCAATCTTAGCAGTCGTTGCAGGATTCTATACCCGCTTCCGCAATCCCAGTGCTCGCGGAATCATTTCAACTTTTATCGCCTTCTTGCCCGTTGCTATCCTAGGCTTATTTCTGAAAGACATTATCACCCAGTACCTTTTTTGCGTCGAAGTCGTGGCAGTTGCATTGCTCGCTGGCGGCTGCGTGATGCTGTGGGCTGATAAACGTTGGCCAAGAGAAGCCGCACCTGGATTTGACGAACTCGAAGCACTGACTGCGCCCCAAGCCTTACGTATAGGGATTTTTCAGTGCGTTTCCCTCATCCCAGGTACGAGTCGATCCATGTCGATGTTGATTGGCGGCCGTGCCAATGGGCTTTCGCATGCCGCCTCTGCTGAATTCTCATTTCTCGTTGGATTCCTAACCTTAACAGCCGCCTCGCTCTATAAAGCATGGAGTCTTGGGCCCGCACTTCGAATCATCTACCCGACCGGGCCAGCACTTGTCGGACTCACGGTAGCCTTTATCGTTTCGTTTGCGAGCGTACGCTGGCTAGTAGATCACTTACAGCGAAAAGGATTTGTGATGTTTGCCTGGTATCGCATCGTCCTCGGTGGATTGATGCTACTGTGGATTGCCTATCAAGCGCTTCAAGCGAAGGCGTAATCAATTCTTACGCTTCGCCGGCTCGAAGGGCTTAGCGAAAGTTTCCTTAAAATCGTAAACAGCGGCAAAGTCTTCATGCTTGTCTTCGTCTGACTTACCGAAGAGCCCAGAGTTTATAAGATTAAAGACGATGTTACCAACATCTGCCGTGCGCTTAACTCCCCAATTCTGCAACAGCGGGTATGCCATCGGACCATAGGCCTCGAGAACGTGCTGACGAAACCCTTCAAGGACCTGCTGCCCACTGACGTGACGTGCTCGTGGCGTACCTTTCGCACCCTTTTTAGTTTCTCCATGTACGATACGTTGTGCCTGATCGAGGCCCAAGCGGACAGCATGGTAGGCTTGCGGAAGGTAACGTGCGTCTTTGGCAACACACACGCGAATGGCATCATCAAAATCCATAGTTATGGGTATTATTCATTAACCCGCGAAAGCCTTAAGCAAGCGCGTGTTTTGGGCGGCGGTTCCCACGGTAACGCGTAACCAATCTGTCATTCCATACCCGCGGAGCGGGCGAACGATGATGCCTTGCCGTTGTAAGCGATTAAAAACGGCATCAGCTCCAGGGACTTTGACGGCGATGAAATTGGCACGGCCATCAATGTATTCAAACCCGAGTTTCTGGAAGCCCGTAACAAGTTGTGTCAGCCCTTCGGCGTTAGTTTTAAGGGTGCGTTTAAGAAATTCGGTATCATCGAGGGCCGCTTGTGCTGCTGCGAGCGCGACGAGATTCACATTGAAAGGTTGGCGCACGCGATTGAGCAATCCACAGACTTCGGCTGAACCAACCAAATAACCCACGCGAAGCCCAGCGAGTCCGTAGACCTTCGAGAACGTACGGGTAATTACGACCTTGCGACCGGAGCGCAGCAACGGAAGTAAATCAGCAGTTTTATCTAAAAACTCAGCATAAGCTTCATCGAGACAGAAAATGACGTGGTCCGGTAATGACTCAGCGAGTGCGACGATTTCGGACGGTTCATCGACCCCGCCAGTCGGATTATTCGGACTCGCTAGGAAAAGTATGCGCGTACGATCTGTCACTGCTTGGCGCATCGCTTTTAGATCATGCCGATACCCTGGCATCGGAACTTCCACCGGGGTTGCGCCAAAAAGTGTCGTAGCAAGTTTGTAGACGACAAACGCTTGAGAGCCGAAAACAACTTCATCGCCGGGGCGCAAGAAAGCTTGAGCGAGAAGCAACATTACCTCGTTGGAACCATTCCCAACGACGAACTGGTTAGGAGGAAGATTCCACATCTTACCGAGTCTCTCGCGTAAGAATGTGCAGCCAGAGTCTGGGTAGAGGTGAAGTGATTCGAGTGCTTTATGAGCGGCTGCTAACCCTAAGGGCGAGGGGCCAAGGGGGTTTTCGTTTGAGGCCAATTTAATGACGTCGGACGGATTAAGTCCAAATTCACGAGCCACAACTTCGATGGGTCGCCCTGCCTCATAAATTGGCTGGGTGAGTAGCGGTCGGCTAGCAAGGTCGGTGTAAGAGACGGTCATTCCGAGGATGGATGAAAATGCAAGTTAGCCCCCTGATGGCTTGCTGGCAAACGAGAACCTGCCAAGTTCTTTGTGTGCGCATCCTCGTCTTAGGAGCCTCAGGTTTAGTCGGTCGCGAGACCGTCCTCGCCGCCCTCCGTCGGGGCCATGCGGTCGTGGCCGTTGGTGGCACCCGTAGTCCACGTGTGCCCCAAGGAACCGACTCTATTTCAACGGACCTTACAGACGCCGCAGGTGTCGAGCGGCTCATTCTAGACCGCTTTCCCGATGCGGTCATAAACGCAGCAGCGATCGCAACCATCGCTGACTGCGAAAAAGACCCTAAGCGCGCAGAGCAAATCAATGCCGCCCTGCCCCGTCGATTGGCACAACTCTGTCACCACATAGGTGCGCGCTTTATCCACCTTTCGACCGATATGGTCTTCGACGGCGAACAAGGCCGCTACTGCAGCACAGATTTACCACTCCCACTTCATCTCTATGGTCAAACCAAGTTACTTGGTGAAGTTGGCGTACTCTCTGAAGGAAAAAAACAGGCATGCGTGTTACGCACGACATTGGTCTCGGCTAATTCAGCAACCGGCGACCGCGGACTCCATGAGCGCCTGTTTATTGACTGGAAAGCCGGCAAACAGACCCCGCTTTTTACAGAAGAAATCCGTCAGCCAGTTTCGGTAACGAATCTTGCAGATGTCTGTGTAGAGTTATGCGAACGCGAGAACCTCTCGGGACTTTTCCACTGGGCAGGCTCCGACGCAATGAGCCGTTATGAGATGGGTGTAAAAATTGCGGAGCATTTTGGGTTAAATCCTAATGACCATATTATGCCTGTAGCGTATGCGGATGTTCCCAACCTCGGGAAACGTCCACGCGATCTAAGCTTTGAACTGCATCCTCTCGCCGGAAAACTTAAGACGCGCGCTCAGGCCTTTAGTGAAATCTTAGGCGAACTCGAAGTGCCGCGCGGTTGTGATGCATGGTATACCGAAAAAACTGGCCGCAGGATTGTCCGTCGACTCACCCAAGGTATTGATTTTTGAGTCGATGCACACGCTGCCGACAGAATCTTCGACGGGGGCACTGAACATGGCACAGGACCTTTTACTCCTGGAAGCCTATCCACATCTCGAAATTCCACGTTTCCGTAGTTACGGCTGGTCAGAGCCCGCCTTTACATTCGGGGTTTCACAAAAGTGGTCTGACTTCCGCCCACAAGTCCCGAGCGAGTGTACGCTAATTCGTCGAGCAACTGGCGGTGGCTTGGTTTCGCATCTTGAGGATTGGACGTTTGCCCTCGTGATACCCTCAGCACACGGCGTCTTTCATCTCGACGCTCTGGAAAGTTACGGCGTCGTATTGCGTGCCTTAGAGCAATCGCTTCGCGTACAAGGTCAGCCTGTAGCGATGATGGCTTCTCCAAGCGGACCACGCACCTTCCGTGCACCTGATATCTGCGCGACACGCTCTGAACCTTATGACTTGGTACGCACTAGCGATGGAAAAAAAGTAGCCGGTGCTGCCCAAAAAAGAACCCGCGATGGGTTGCTGCTTCAAGGTTACCTCTGGAAGCCCTACTTAAGCCAAATAAACATCAACCGGCTACAGACAGATTTCACAACGGCATTGGCTGACGCTTTAGGAACAAAAGTTGAAGGCGTAAACACCCCACAGTACTCCAAAGAATTCACCGTGACAGCGGTAGAGAAATTCTCTTCAAAGGCGTGGAACGAGCGGCTTTGATTAGAAAAGTTCCGCCTGTCCTTGTTCACTTGCTTTAGGCTTCGTAGGCTTTTCTACCTTGATTGGCTTTGTTGCCGGCGGATTCACATCTGGCATATTGGCAGCCGCAGGGAGTCCGCCGCCTTTTTCCATACCGCTTAATATTTCACGCGCGCGGGCAACCACTGATGGTGGCATTCCAGCGAGCCGCGCAACTTGAATACCATAGGAGCGATCGGCAGAGCCTGGTACAACGCGACGAACAAAGACAATTTCGTCCTGCCATTCGCGGACGGCGACAGTCCAATTACGCAAACGCGGCAAGGTGTCAGCTAAACGGGTTAACTCGTGATAGTGAGTCGCAAAGAGTGTCCGTGGACCGGCACCCAATTTTCCGTGCAAGTGCTCCGCTACCGCCCAAGCAATACTGATACCATCGTACGTACTAGTGCCGCGGCCAATTTCATCCAGCACGATAAGTGAACGTACGGTTGCGTTGTTTAAGATATTTGATGTCTCACTCATCTCGACCATGAACGTAGAATGCCCTCGGGAAAGTTCATCGCTTGCACCGACTCGACAAAAGATCCGATCAACTAAACCAACGCGCGCAGCACGGGCGGGCACGAAACTACCCAACTGTGCAAGCAATGCTAGGAGTGCGACTTGACGTATGTAGGTCGATTTGCCGGCCATATTGGGCCCGGTGATGAGTGCGACTTGTTCTCCAGATGATGCTAAACGCGTGTCATTGGGCACAAAAGCTCCAGCTCCAGGTCGATTCCGCAACATGCGCTCGACGACAGGGTGTCGACCTTCTGAAATTTCTAGGACATCAGAGTCATCAACAACGGGCTGACACCAATCGCCATCACGGGCTAGTTCTGCCCAGCCGCGCAAAACATCTACTTCAGCCAAAGCCATCGCGGTAATGTATAGAGTCTCGGAACACTTCAGGACTTCGGCAACGAGCTCATGGAAGAGTTCCGTTTCGCGCGCAAGTGCCTGTTCATCGGAGCGCAAAACTTCCCGCTCTTTCGTGCGGAGTGTTTCCGTGGTATAGCGTTCCGCATTCACCATCGTCTGCTTGCGTATGTAATCTGCAGGCACGGAGGCTAGATTAGCTTTAGTAACTTCGATAGCATACCCAAATGCCCCATTGTAGCGCACTTTAAGTGACTTAATTCCCGTGCGTGCTTGTTCGCCACGTTCAAAGTCAGCAATCCAGGCCTTACTATCGCTAGCCAACGAGCGAAGTCGATCAAGCTCAGGATCAAGGCCCTGCCGCAACATTCCGCCTTCCGTGAGATCTGTCGGCAATTCATCGGCGAGTGCCGCGTTGAGTCGTTCGGCTAAAGCGGATTCGAGATGCACACGCTCCGAAAGCTCCATGAGTGCGCCACCGGGTGTCGCTCGAAGCTCTTCACGTATAACCGGTAGTGCCACCAAGGTATCACGAATCCCACCCAATTCACGTGGGTTGCGTAGGCGATTCTGTAGGCGCGAAAGTATTCTCGGAATATCGCGCACTGCCATCAGTGATTCGCCAATACGAGCGGAGCTGCCTGGGTGCTTGACTAAAGTAGCTACGGCATCGGAACGCTGGCGTATCACTGCAAGATCTGTCGATGGCTCGGCCAGCCAACGCGCGAGTAACCGCGCGCCGGCGGGTGTTAAACTACGATCGAGCGTTTCGATTAATGAACCTTCGCGGCGTCCGGATTGTGTGGCAAAGAGCTCGAGGTTACGTGATGAGGCTGGATCAAGGAGAACGGACTGCCCTAAGCGAACTTCGGTTAAGCGCGTGAGATTACGCGGTCGGTCACAGAGCGAATCGGTGACATACCCCAAGACAGCACCGGCGGCACCGAGTGCAGGATGGGTTTCCTCGAGGCCGAAGCCCGCGAGACTATGGACGGCGAGGGTCTGCCCAACGAGCCGAGCCCCAGCGCTGATGTCAAAATTCCAGCCCGGTGTTCGTGAAACAGAACGACCTACTAGCAACTGCCCCAAGAGTTCGCTTTGTGAATCGGGAACTTCGAGACCCTCGGGCAGGATGACTTCACTGGGTGACAGTGCATGTAAGTGAGGAAAGAGTCGATCAGGGGTGACATCGCTGGCTAAACGAAAATCGGCTGTGGAAACATCTAACCACGCAGCATGCCAACCTGCTTTATCCCAATTTAACGCCAAGAGATAATTGCTTTTTCGCGAGTCGAGTTGTGAATCTTCAAGGGCTGTTCCAGGTGTAAGAATGCGCGTCAACGCACGCCGTACGAGTTTACCGGCGACGGGTTGTTCAACTTGATCGCAAATCGCAACCTTGATGCCCGCTGCGAGTAATTTTTGTACGTACGTCGGTGCCGCATGGTGTGGTATACCCGCCATAGGCTGATCATGCCGCTTGGTGAGTGTTATCCCAAGAATACGGGAAGCGACTTCTGCGTCTTTGCCAAAAACTTCGAAAAAATCACCTAAGCGAAAAAAGAGCACAGCATCTGCCGGGAGTTTATCACGAAACTCACGGTACTGCCTTTGCATGGGGGTATCGCTCGACACAGTCCCTATGCAAGGGGTCAAAAGCCTACGCGCAAGGCGAACCGATAGGTTGACGCATCTCCTTGCCTTCGACCCTCCCTCTCCTACGGTTTCGACATGGCAGAACAACCCTTGCTCCGCGTG
>DNHH01000005.1:12771-13026 GCA_003485955.1 Opitutia bacterium | reverse complement strand
CGGAGGTGTCGAGTCTATGGCTTCGGCTGGAGTCACCTATGATCTATCTCCCGGGGAAATTCTCGCTGTGGTTGGTGAGTCGGGTTCTGGAAAGTCTGTCTCTGCACTAGCCTTGACGCGCCTACTCCCGCCTGAACCTGCCTGTATGATTACCGGATCGGTGCAACTACAAGGTCGCGAATTGGTGGGTTTAAGCGAAACCGAGTTAACCAAAGTCCGCGGAAAACAAATAGCTTATATTTTTCAAGAACCTGG
>DNHH01000005.1:12383-12602 GCA_003485955.1 Opitutia bacterium | reverse complement strand
ATTTTTCAAGAACCTGGCACTTCGATGAACCCGGTGTACACGGTGGGTTTTCAAATTGCCGAGGCGGTCAAAGCGCACCGACCGGAAATATCAAATGTTCAGTCAACGGTCGAAGCGTCTCTCGATGCAGTTGGTATTCGCGAGCCAGCGCGTGCGGCAGCTTCTTACCCCCACGAACTTTCAGGCGGCATGTTGCAACGCGCGATGATCGCGATGGCC
>DNHH01000005.1:5325-12164 GCA_003485955.1 Opitutia bacterium | reverse complement strand
GACGAACCCACCACCGCCCTCGACGTAACCATTCAGAAGCAAATTATGGAATTACTCGCTCGGCTACGCAAAGAACGCGGCATGAGTATACTTTTGATTACCCACAATTTCGGCATCGTTGCAAACATGGCGGACAATGTCTTTGTCATGAACCAAGGACGCGTGGTCGAACAAGGTAGCGTTAAGGCAGTGATGGGCTCACCTCAGCATCCATACACGCGTGGATTAATCGGTTGTATCCCTCGCCTCGGTCAACGCCGTCGCCGCCTCTCCACACTTGAAGACGCACTTCGTGAGTCTGAAACTCAAAGCGGATGAGTACGCCTACCCTACTTGAAATCCAAGACCTTAAGGTCCACTACCCACGGCCAGGCGCTGGTTGGTTTAGTAAAGCCGACCCAGTACGGGCAGTCGACGGGGTAAGTTTTGTCGTCCCACGCGGCAAGACCGTCGGACTCGTGGGCGAATCAGGTTCAGGCAAAACCACGACCGGACGGGCGATTGTTAAACTAGCACCGGTGACTGCTGGGAAGATTATCTGGGAAGGCGTCGATATCGGCCAGATGGACAATCGCACATTCCTTCCCTGGCGGAAAAAAGTGCAAATGGTTTTTCAAGACCCCTACGGTTCACTCAACCCACGCGCGGATATCTTAGGCATCCTTTCGGAACCGCTCGAAATTCACTTCCCACAGCTCAATCGTTCTGACCGGGAAGCACGTTGCGCCGAATTACTTAAAAAAGTTGGCTTAAAACCAGAACAGATGAGGCGCCACCCTCATGAATTCTCTGGAGGACAACGCCAACGCATCGGCATAGCTCGGGCATTAGCGGTACAACCTGAACTTATTGTCTGCGATGAACCCGTTTCAGCTCTCGATGTTTCCGTACAGGCATCGGTCGTTAACTTGCTACAAGACCTACAAGATGAGCTAGGCGTAGCCTATTTGTTTATCGCACACGATCTGGCAGTAGTTGAGCACATTAGCCACCATGTCTTGGTAATGGAAAAAGGTGTGGTCGTCGAACAAGGCACGCCTGACCAAATCCTTGGTTCACCCCAGCATCCCTATACGCGGACATTGCTCGACGCAGTTCCTAAATTCTAAAGATGGCCGAGGCATCACCTGACTCAGGTAAAAACTCTCTGGCTATTAGCCGAGAGACCTTAGGCCTTGGGGTCATCATTTTAATGATGATGGTATTTGCCACCTGGGATCAGTGGGCAATCTGGAGCACGAAAGAAGACTATACCTTCGGCTACCTTGTACCGGCATTTTCAATCTATGTATTTTGGGAGCGCTGGGTAAATTTACGCCCCTTACTCACAGGCGAAACGTCATTACCAGGTACGCCGACACGCCCATGGTTACTGAATGTTGCGCGCAGCTTAACATTTTTCTGCGTGATGTCGTTCGCCCTTGGTTCAGCTTGGCGAGCCATCTTTGGAACTGGTAGCCTATCAACCCTCGCAATCGCTTTCGGCCTCATGGGATGCCTACTTGGATTTGCGTTTTTATCTGTTCGATCCGCTAACGCGATGGAGCCCTCAAGTCGTATGCGCTGGAACGCCCTCGGACTATGTCTTTTTCCAGCCGCTATTTGGATCATCTCTGGACCGTTTCTTTACCTTGTCGATAACCAGATTAAAGCACCGTTGCTTGAGTTTGTAACTGAAGTTGTCGCAGGATTATTACGCATCGGTGGGTATACAATTTCGCTACGTGCCAACGTAATCGTCTTCCTGCCTAGTGGCGAACAAGTCGGGATTGCAGATGCATGTTCAGGCATACGTTCGCTTTCTGCCTGCATTTTCGTTGGGTCTTTCTTAGGCGCACTCTGGATTGAAGGTCGTTTCCCTGGCGTATTCATTCGTCGAATCCTAATGATAGCCTTGTCGGCATTCGCGGCGATTGTTCTCAATATTGCCCGCAATACTTACCTGGCCATATACGTGAGTTCGCATGGAGCTGGTGCAATTGACCGCGACTACGCTGGACTCGAACCCGGCCAAGCCGGTTTCTCCTCATTCGGCACTGTACATGACTTTGCAGGCAACGCTGCAATGGTCGCAACATTTGTGGTCTTAATTGCCTGCGTGCCGCTCCTAAATCGTTTGGGTTCCAGTCGAGTAAAAGCATGAAGATTCTCTTCTTAACTCCCGAGATTGCCCCTTGGTCAAAGGCCGGCGGACTGGGAGATGCAACAGCTGCACTCGCAAAGGCGCTGGCAACGTTAGGGCATGACATTCGCATCGTTACACCGCTTTACGGATCGGTTCAGCCTTTAACCCAACTCAAAGATTACCGTGAACGCCTCGAGGTCGGCGTAAAGCCAGTCGATAGCTGCAGGGTTAAAACAGCTGCCGATATAAACCCTAAGATATATTTCCTGGAGCATCCTAGGTATTATGGCGCACCTGAAATCTATGGCGATCGAGTCGATGCGGGCGCTAGGGCAGTCTTTTTAACACGTGCGGGGCTCGATCTATGCTTAGCGGATGACTGGATCCCAGACGTTGTCCATGCACACGATTGGACCGTTGCCATCGCTCCCGTGCTCTTAAACACCGTATTGCGCGGAACGCCTTTAGGTCAGTCTGCATCCGTTCTGACGATTCATAATCTACAACACCAAGGACTCTTTGGCACCGAATGTGTCGATTTACTCGGACTTCCTAAATGGCTGCTCAGTCCTGATAACCTAGAGTGCCTCGGCGGCATTAATCTACTTAAAGGCGGCATCTTCCATGCAACGCGACTGACTACCGTAAGCCCTACGTACGCTAAAGAAATACTGACTCCAGAATTCGGCTTTGGATTAGATCCTGTGATAAGGCACCGTGCGGCCGACCTTGAGGGTATTTTAAATGGCGTCGATTCCGACGACTGGAATCCAACGCGCGATACGCTTATTCCAGCACGCTATCAAGCAGCAGATCTCACAGGTAAGGCCTTATGCAAAACAGAACTACAGCGTACATGTGGCTTAGAGAAAGCCCCTAGTACGGCTATGATTGGTATCGTTTCGCGAATGTGGGATCAGAAAGGCTTAGACTTAACCATCGAACCCCTGCGTGCCCGACTCCGTGCTGCCGAAATTCAGCTGGTAGTGCTCGGTAGCGGCGATCCTGCGGTCGAAGCAGCCTTTTTAAGTCTTGCAGCCGAATTCCCACAACGAGCATTCGTGCGCATTGGTTATGACAACCAACTTGCGCACCGTATCGAGGCCGCCGCCGACTTTTTCCTCATGCCAAGTCGGTTCGAGCCCTGTGGCCTTAACCAACTCTACTCGATGGCCTACGGCACCCTCCCGATTGTCCGAAATACGGGTGGCCTTGCAGACACTGTCGATGGCTGGCACGAAGGAGACGCAAAATCTACAGGCATAGTTTTTGAGCACGCCGATAGCACCGCGGTTCAATGGGCTCTAGGGCATGCTATTAAGTTATACTATCAACACGAAAACGAGTTCCATGCCGTACGCCATCGCGCCATGTCGCGTAGGTTTAGCTGGACGACAGCAGCACAGAACTATGAGCGATGTTACGAAGAGGCTATTCGACAACGCCGACATGCATTTTCAGCTCCAGTCGTTAAGCCCGCAGCTATCCTTAAGTCCAAGGTCACGCTCAACAAAAATAAGGCTGTCGCTTCTAAATCCCTGAAGAAGAAGTCGTCCTAACGTGTAGGTTTTTAGGCAGACATGCTGAAATTAATTCAGCGGCATAAGTCGTTTACCAGCAAATAAGCCATAAAATCACTCTGGCACGGTGTGTGTTAAAGGTATGATTCCTAGAAACACCTAACCACATCCTCGCTCTCTATTCTCATTGCTGCATCGGCGTTTGCCCAGTCGGCACCGGCTACATCTGCTTGGTCGCAGACGCACAACCTAGCACTCTCCACGGATTATGTATTTAGAGGTATCTCCCAGAATGGAGATGCGAACGGTCTTTCGTTTTCAGGCGGCACAGACATTGCGCACAATTCAGGATTTTCTGTTGGGTTCTGGGCTTCCAATCAAAATGTTAACGAAGTTGGCAATGACTCTATTGAAGCTGATCTCTATGCTGCTTACGCCTTTAAACTCGGTGCGGTCGACCTGTCCTTAGGAGGTATTTCGTACTTCTACCCTGGCGCAAGCGATTACAACACCTCAGAAGTCAGCCTTAGCGGTGCCTTTGCCGGCTTAAGCCTCAAAGCATCCTACGCCCTCACCGACTACTTCAATTTCGATAACTCCGACGGTACGACCTACGTTGACGTATCCTACAGTTACACCTTCGAATCACTCAAAAATCTAGCTATCGGCTTGCACTACGGATGGACATTGGGCGCAGGCGATCAGTTTGACTACGAAGACTATAAGGTCGGCCTTTCGTACCCTCTCTTAGGCTATACTGCATCCCTGGCCTACACCGATGCGAATGCCGACGGTATCAACTATTCAAACAAGGTCTTGGATAAAGGTTTTGTCGTTTTCTCAATGTCCAAGACTTTCTAAGTCAGGGCATAAATCTAAAAGGGCACGACGTTACTGTCGTGCCCTTTTTATTTATTCGCCCGAAAGTTCATTCAAGCGCTGCGTGAGTATTTGAACACTTTGGTCTTCGGTTAAGCTTTCGAGATTGGTTCGCTCTAAAGTTAGGTCAACGACGCTAAACGGTACAGGTAGCGCAAATCGATCCCAACTATTGAGTCGCCAACAATGATGGTAATGGATCCCCAAAAGAATAATAGGGCGTTTCGTAACACGGGCTAAACCCAATGCGCCCTGTTTAAATTCACGCCGTGGCCCCTTCGGTCCATCCGGAGTGATTCCGGCGTGCGCACCCGCCCGCATCGCTCGAGCAAGCGTCATTAAAGCTTCGGTGCCACGACGGTTGCTGGAACCACGCACGCTCTGGATCCCCATAAGTTTGTAAAAAGCAGCGAGCCATCCGCCGTCTTTACTCGCACTAATCAATGCACAGACAGGCAGGTTAAGGTATCGCTGGGTAATGATAGGCGCAAAAAAGAGCCGATCATGCCAAAGCACTAATACGGCATTACCACCAATATCTGCTTCTAGGTTTTTATTCGATTCATGGGCACGCACGCGGAGCGTAGACAACCAAAGTCGTAAAAAAAGGGCGAACGGTCCGACCCATAACCAATGTAACAAACTTACATTGTTAGGGCTGTGCGTTTCATCAGGAGTCCGTTCCACCTGACTACAAACGCAGAAGCTGGGAGAGTTTTCAACCCTTGACCTTCTCGACTAGCCCGAGGGCTCGCCGAACAGTTAACTGCTGAAAAAGGTATACGAGCGATGTTGAGAATAGCCCTGGGGAGCTAACAATCCACTGGTCAACCTCATACGGCGTACGCCACAGCAAGGCATCCACCTCAACCTCGGCAATTTTTGCAGAATAATCTGAGTTAAGCAGATAAACGCATACAAATTCATTACCGAGATCGGGATGGGCAGCAAAGCTTTCCAGTTTAACTAAGCTACCTTGAGGTGCAGTGAAACCAAGCTCCTCAGCTAGTTCACGGTATGCAGCAGTATCATAAGTTTCGCCTGCATCCAAATGGCCAGCACAGGAACTGCTGAGAAGTCCCGGGCAACTGTCTTTCCCGTAAGAGCGTCTTTGTAAGCAGAGTTGACCGTTGTTTTTTATCCAAAAAATATGAATGGCGCGGTGTAAGAGCCCCTTGGCATGAATCTCTTTGCGTCTCGCTTGACCAATAACGCAGTTGTGTGCGTCGACAACGTCGAAAATTTCGTCCTGATTTTGTGCAAGTCGCGACATCAGCGTCCGAGGTCCATAAGGACGTTCCACTTCTTGGTTAATTCTTGGTCATGTCGCTTCCATTCCGGATCCCACACTTCAAGTTGTGACCAAAAACGCTCCGAATGATTCATGTGAATACGGTGCGCTAATTCATGCAGAATAACATGATCATGCATCGCAGGCGGTAAAAGAATTAGTCTCCAGTTTAGCGATAATGACCCACTACTTGAGCATGAACCCCAACGCGTAGACTGATTACGAATACTGACATCGCCAATCTTAACGCCTACCTTCTTGGCAATTCGTTGTGCAGCTTTTTCGAGTCCATCCTGGGCTACACGGCGCAACACACGCATTAGACTTTCTTCAGGGTGGTCGTCAGTATGGAAGAGCATGATAACATCATCGGCCTCTTTTACCTTATACGTACAACGTCCTGCAGTTCGTATTTCTACACTCAGCCACTTATGATCAAAGGTTAGAGATGGGAATTTGGTGAAGTGACCAATTACCGAACTTTGCGTCGTTCGTGCTTTACCCAAGGCATGGTGCAACCAGTCGCTATGGTCCTGAAGAAAGCGCATCGCCGTGCTTGCGTGCGTTCCTTCGGGTAGCGTCAATACGACGCGCGGACCAGGCTGAATAGTAAGGCGAACGCGCAATGCGCGTACGGAATATTTTGTCCAAACCTCAATATCACGTCCACCGACATGTACGATGAGAGGTTTAACAGACCCTAACATGTTACTTTTTCGCTGATTGTTCAGCATGTTGCTGAACAGTATCCGTGTAGCGACGTAATGCAGAATCGGGGTCAACGCCAGCTTCCCGACAAGCTGCCACGAGTTCAAAAAGTCGTCGCCCTGCCTCGTTCTCATTAAGAACTTTGGCTTGAGAGGAAACCCGTGCACGGTCGACGGTCGGTCCTGCATTGAGTTCCTTCTTGGCAATCTGCTTCCAGACCTCACGCGCCATTAATATACTCCCTAATGCTGGTGGTAATTCTTTGAAGACAGAAACCGCCTTGGTACCTTTTTCGACAGCTTTAATTTTTTCCCAC
>DNHH01000005.1:2498-5104 GCA_003485955.1 Opitutia bacterium | reverse complement strand
AGTTTGACACCGTCACCAAACACATGGGGGTGTCGTCGGACCATCTTCTCGTTCACTTCCCGTGCGACGTCATCGAAACTAAAGTGGCCGGCTTCCGATGCCATTTGAGCATGCAATACGACGTGAAAGAGTAAATCGCCAAGCTCCTCTCTAAGATTGGGTGTATCATCACGGTCGATGGCTTGAAGTAGCTCGGCAACTTCTTCCACGAGACAGTCACAAATAGTGCGGTGCGTCTGGGCGCGATCCCAGGGGCAACCGTCCGGGGCCCTTAGGCGTGCCGTTGTTGCAAGAAGTTCATCGATAGAAGCCATGGGTAGACGCTTGCATGCCGCCGTCCAGAGTCAAAACGATTGCCAGCCCCGCTTGCACTGCCCTTTCTTGGCTTGTGGACAAATTGGCTGAAATCATCGCATGGAAGCGACTCGAGGTCGCCGACCGGGTGCGCCCTGTCAGCAATCAAGAACTCGCTCAAGCAGCTAGCCAGATTGAACACCGTGGACCTTCCTTTAAAACAAACCTAATTCAACCCGGTCACCTTGCGGTGATTGCGGAAGTTAAGCGTAGCAGTCCCAGTGCCGGCAGCATTCGTGCCGATATTGATGCTGCCGCACAAGCACGCGCTTATGCCGATGGCGGTGCAGATGCACTTTCCGTCCTCACCGACACGCGCTATTTTGGCGGCACACTCGCCGACTTGCAGTCTGTCATTGCTGACCAAGCAAAACGCAAAGTCCCCATTCCTTGTATTCGGAAAGACTTCATGGTGCATCGCATCCAAGTGCTCGAAGCAGCCCAAGTCGGCGCTCGTTGTATTTTAATCATTGTACGCGCACTTTCTGATTCTGAAATCCGCGATTTGCACGACGCTGCTAAAGCGGCAAACCTAGATGCGCTCTTCGAGGTACATGATGAAGACGAACTCGCACGTGCGTTAGCCCATCGCCCAGACATCATTGGCGTGAATAACCGTAATCTTTCTACCTTCAAAATCGATTTAGCCTTTGCGGAACGTGTTATACCCCAAATGCCCAAAGATGTCGTTAAGGTTGCCGAGAGTGGTATTCAAACAGTTGCGGACGCAGTCAGGATGCGCGTTGCGGGTGCAAACGCTCTTTTGGTAGGTGAATCACTAATGAGAGCAGAAAATCCGGGCATATTACTACGTTCCTTGCGTTCCGCATGAGTGAAGGGCCTCTGAATGCAGCGCAGACACGGGACCTGCTCGAGTCACTGGATCATAGCCCACGTCGATGGCTCGGACAAAACTTTCTCGTCGACGGAAATATTGTACGAAAATCCGTCGAACTTGCGTCGATTAAACCCGGCGACCGCGTTGTCGAAATCGGACCAGGACTCGGCACACTAACGTCGACGCTCTTAGCTTCCGGTGCCGAGATTTGGGCTATCGAACGCGACGGCACGTTGGCATCGCATTTGCGTGCGACGTTGAGCCAATCAGGCAAACTCCATCTCAAAGAAGGCGATGCCATGGAGCATCCACTCGCAGATATACCAAGTGCCAACGATGGTAGCTTTAAGATTGTCGCCAATTTGCCCTACGCAATTTCGTCACCTTGGATGGAAGCCATTTGCTTAGGCCCCCACCCTTCGTTGCTGGTTTTGATGTTACAGCGAGAAGCAGCCGAACGCCTAACTGCAAAAGTCGGTACGAAACATTGGTCGGCACTTACCGCCCAAGTCGACTTAGCCTTTGAGCGCGCAGGACTCCATCCCGTACCCGCTAACTGCTTCTACCCAGCACCTAAAGTAGATTCTTGTCTCCTCTTCCTCCAGCGCCGCGCCAACGCCTCGCGACTCGGACCCCATGCACGCAAAGTCGCACGCATGCTTTTTACTCAACGACGAAAGCAAGTCGGTTCGGCTATACGTAACCTTTTCCCAGATGATCCAGTCGTACAACGCTGGCTAGCCGGGCTCCCGAAGCATGGCCTAACGGCAATGGCTAGGCCCGAGACCATCCCCTCCAAGGTTTGGCTAGGCCTAGACGTAACTTCTTGAAACTTCGCCTTCAGGCTGGGGTTTCTTAACTGAACACTACTACAACCATGATTACACGCATCCTACTCCTGGCCCTTGCGACATCGCTCGTCGGCCTCAACGCTCAAGAAGCACCTGCCGGTGGCGAAAAGCCTAAGCGCGAAGGCCGTGGCCAAGGTGGCCAAGGCGGCGAACGCAAAGAAGGCTTCCCTGGCTTAACACCCGAGGAACAAGCTAAGGTCAAAGCTGCCCTCGAAGCCGTCAAAGAAGATCCTACTGTCGTTGCTGCTCGAGAAGCTGCGAAGACTGCTGGCGAAGCTGCGAAAGCTGCCCGCGAAGCTGGTAAGACCAAAGAAGAGTCCGCTGACATCATGAAGGCGGCCATGGAAGCGCGTAAGGCTGCTATGGAAGCTACCTTTGCGGCTGCCATCGCCAAAGACCCTTCCGTCAAGGAGCTCCTCGACAAGGTTAAGGCTAACTTCGGAAAGCGTAAAGAAGGCGGTCAAGGCGGCGAGTCACCTCGCAAGGGTGGTCGCAAGGGCGAAGCCCCTGCCGAAGCGCCTGCCGCGAAGTAATTCGTAACAGATTAGCAAAAACAAGACCAG
>DNHH01000005.1:1704-2296 GCA_003485955.1 Opitutia bacterium | reverse complement strand
TGGTTAAATTCCCCACTCCGTAAGTTGCGCGTCCACAGCCTGCCCAATCATCTCATAACCGATCTCAGTTGGGTGAAGTAGATCGCTCATCCATTCACGCGGAATGGTGCCGTCGGCCTGTATGAACTTATCGGACAAGCTGAGAGTGGCATCCGCAATCTTTATAGCGGTGAGTGCCTGCGCAAACTCTACGGACTTCTTTCGGAGCGGGTCATTGAGTCCGCCGCGCGGTAAAGCCAAAACTAGGATTTTACAACCGGGACACCGCGCGCGTATTTCTGCGACGATGGCTTGAACGCCTTCAATAATATCACCGACTGAATCTGACTGTAGGTTGTTGGTACCAATAAGTAGTACGCAGGCCTTGGGCTTTATCCCATCAAGTTCACCCTGTCTCAGTCTCCACAAGACATTTTGCGTCATATCCCATCCATAACCCAAATTAGCTGCTTGCCGTGGTGCTAAATATTTTTCCCACGACTGACTACCGTTGACGCGGCCCATTTTGGGTGCTCCACCCCAAAAATGGGTGATGGAATCTCCAACCATAATTACAGCCGGCTGGCGTTTTTTATTTAAATCCAAAATAGCT
>DNHH01000005.1:0-1530 GCA_003485955.1 Opitutia bacterium | reverse complement strand
CACGTTTTTTATTTAAATCCAGAATAGCTTCATGACGCTTTGCCCAGTCATACGTCTGGTAATCACGATTTTGCGTAACTGGCAAAACCGTTTGCTTCAGCGGTTTAACCCGGGATTTGAAATTCCAGGTTTTCTCATTACCGACGGGCTTGCCCATGGCATCAAATTCGCGAGCTCGCAGCGTACAGCCGCGGAGATCACCATTCGAAATTGGCGCTAAAAATACGCCCGAACTCATGGTTGGTGGTGTGCCGTCCAATGTATAGCGAATAACGGAGCCTTCTAAACCGACTAAGCGAACAAAGGATTGGGCATCCGTGCGCGCGACCTGTGACTCAACACCAACTAACTCAACCGCTGAAAATGTCGGCACGTAACCCAATATTAACCCCACCCATAAAACCGAAAAAAGACGCATAGACTCAGTATGAATTACAGCCCATGAAATGCAACCTTACTCAGATTTATGCATTACGGCGTAGCACTAAAACAATATCACCATAACGGTTATCAATGTTACGTTTTCGTTGCATTTCATAATGAAAATCATGGCAAGCAATAAGCTTAAACTTAGGCACAGACTTTAGGAATTTGCGAAGTTCTGTTGGAGAATATGTTCGGAAATCCCAATGTGTCTCTTCTTTCCATTGTTTACGGCCCTCGCGAACATACATGCGGGTTCGGCACGCCTCGGTACGCTTCAGACGGTTGGGAATACCGGACCAAGTATCCGACTGCACACGCACACCTTGGCGCTGGCGAATCCACTGTTCATGGTCAGGCTCTGATTGCGTATAATCCGTTAAGTGGAGACCGATAACATATAACCCGCCTGGACGTAACGATTGCGCTACCAACTGTAAGTGACGTCGTGCGCCACGTTCAGTTAGGATATACTTAAATGTACTAACAAGACAGTGAGCTAAGTCATAAGGTGCACCTGTTGGACAGCGAAATGACTCCAGGCGTCCATGCTTCGTCACGCCCTTAATTTTAGCTTTGGCTAGACGCGCCTTAGCATACCGCAACATATGTGGATTCATATCGAAACCATGTACGACATGCCCTCGGCGCCCCAAAGACTCCATGAGACGCCCCGATCCACAGGCAGGCTCCAATATACGCAATGGACCTATACGTACAGGGCCATGCTTACGAGCGATGGCTTCTAAGAATTTGGTCTCTGGCCGGGTGTAATCTTGGTAAACGATGTCGTAGTACAACGGACTATCATACCAAGCCGTACTTGAAACTTCCGTGAGCGCTTTGCTCACTGGTACAACTCGCTACCTTTTTCCCGGAACTCGCGTGACTTTTCCTCCATACCTTTAGCAATCGCAACTTCCTCGGTAATACCCTGTTCATCAGCCATTTTTCGGATGTCATCCGAAATACGCATCGAACAGAAGTTAGGTCCACACATTGAACAAAAGTGTGCGGTCTTAGCTGAGTCTTGAGGCAGAGTTTCGTCGTGGTATTCGCGGGCTCGCTCAGGATCAAGGGCGAGCGCGAACTGATCTTCCCAGCGAA
>DNHH01000052.1:10201-10503 GCA_003485955.1 Opitutia bacterium | reverse complement strand
CCTGGTAAGTGCTACGAAATGACCGACAACGGAAACAATTCATCGGTGCATTGGGATATGGTCTGCATTCAGCGCCCTGAATACGGTGGAGGTGAAATTATTTTTGATGGCGAAGTCATCCGTAAAGACGGCATGTTTATCCCGAAAGACCTACAGAAATTGAACCCCGCCTACCTCCTCGGTAAGACGCGCTAATCGTGGCTAAATTTAAGCCCAAAGCGAAGACGCCTCGCAAAATCAAGTTCTCCCCTGGCAGCAAGGCGACGATAGCTGCGAAAGCAAAGCCAGTCACCAAGCCTAAG
>DNHH01000052.1:9533-10019 GCA_003485955.1 Opitutia bacterium | reverse complement strand
CCAAGCCTAAGCCGGTAGTTGTCAAAGCAGCCAAAGGTGAAGTTCACACCTTGCGTGCAACCGATGAGCAAGCGCGCGACCGTGTCGATAAAGTTGCGGCGGCCCTCATTCCTGGTGTCAGTCGCTCACGCGTTCAGAAAGCCATCGACCTTGGACAAGTGAAGGTGAATGGAAAAGTTGTTGATCGACGCGCAACCGTCGAAGCGGGCGACTCGATCAACCTCGTTCTCCCAGTACCCGATAAGCCAACCGTGAGCGCACGTAAGATGGGTCTGCCCGTCTTATTTGAAGACAAATACATCATCGTCATCAATAAACCCGCAGGTCTCATCACCCACCCGGTGACCGGATCTGACGAAACATCGGTCGTCCACGCACTCCTCCATCAAACCAAAGGCAAACTTGCCCCAGCTGGTGGAACGATTCGACCGGGGATTGTCCACCGTCTCGACCGAGAAACGTCAGGCGTGATGATTGTCGCCAAGT
>DNHH01000052.1:6224-9385 GCA_003485955.1 Opitutia bacterium | reverse complement strand
GTCCACCGTCTCGACCGCGAAACCTCCGGCGTAATGATTGTGGCGAAGTCCGATGCGGCCTTCCATCGACTGATTGAACAATTCTCCGGACGGGAACCAGACAAAGAGTATATCGCTTTAGTCGACAAAGTCCCTCGCCTACTTTCAGGCACAATGTCGGCATCCATCGACCGCCACCGCATGGTGCGCGTACGCATGGCCGTCAGCGATGATGGCAAAGAAGCTGTTACCGATTGGCAGGTCGAAGCACGTTTCGGCGCCCAAGCCTCGCTGATTCGAGCACGTCCACGTACCGGACGAACTCACCAAATCCGCGTACACCTTGCTCACCTCGGACACGCCATCCTCGGCGACCGTACGTACGGAAAATTCGATAACCCTATTTTTGCTAACTGGCCGATGCCGCGCGTGATGCTCCATGCGCACCGCTTACACCTCGTCCATCCCGTGACCGAGAAGGCCATGGTCTTCACGGCCCCAATTCCCAAAGACTTTATCGTCCTCGAAAAGTGGCTCGCCAAAACCTATGGCGAGCGACGCTTTGTCGAAGAGACGGAGTAATCAACGGGCGGTCACGCGCACTTTGACATCCGCTGTTTGAATCGGCGGTGTGTCTTTTTCCCATGGGCGCGTGTAAACGAGCTTAATCGAGCCTTCGGTAACTTTGCTGCCGACAAACGTGAAGATAAAACGCCCGCCGACGCCAACCAGTGGACGACCGCCAGGCGAGTCAGCAGGGTCTTGTACATAAACTGACTCACCAACTTGGGTGACGCCTTCTGGCATCGATGCCACTGACCACTTGTAACCCGTCGTCGGATTACCAGCGATGGTTAGTTCAACTTTCTGTCCAACAAAAAGATCGATCGTACGATCTGTCGGTAGATTAATCCGTACAGCATCACTCGGTGCTGCCAAGACAACCGTAGCGAGACAGGCAAGGAAGAGGCGCATATATGAGTTACTTTATACCGCTATGACCTTCTGACTTCAAGTGCTGAGGCTCATTGGGCTCCACGTGTACAAGGATTGACACGACTTCAGGATGCGTTGCGCGGATCTCGGCCTTCACGCGACCAGCAATGGCATGCCCATCAGCAACCGTACACGTAGCGTCTACCTGCAAATGAAAATCGACCTCTAGTCGGTCGCCGAGATGACGAGCACGGAAAGCGTGAAATCCACGTACACCAGGTACTGCTAAAATGTGCTCGGAGAGGTCCTTGAGCACAGCCTCGTCGGGTGCCTGGTCGACGAGGTGCTGGCAGGCGTCACGAAAGAGGCGTACGCCTTCAGACCCCAACCAGCCCGCAAGCACGAGCCCCATCACTTGATCGAGGCCTGCTAAAGATGGGTAGAACCGTGAGACCACCACAGCAACCAGTGCCAATAAAGATGCCACCGCATCTGCTCGGTGATCGATGGCATTCGCCATCAGTAAACGTGAGCCGAGGCGTTCGGCCTGTCGACGGGCGTAACGGTAAAAAACCTCTTTGATAATCAATGCGCCGCCGGCAACCCACGCAGCGGCCATATCTGGCGGCGATGTTTCGAGTGAACCGACCACCAGTGAAGTCACTGAGTGCCAAGCCAGGCCCACGCAAAACGCCAATACGATCGAAGAAATGAGTAATGTCGCCAACGTCGAGATACGGTGGTGACCATAAGGGTGGTCATCGTCTTTCGGCAGATGCGCAATGCGCAGGCCAATCATCGCTGCGATGTCCGAAGCTAGATCGACCAATGAGTGGATTCCATCAGCAACCAGGGCGTGCGAACGTGCGAAGACACCAACTGATACCTTCGTCACGCAAAGAACCACATTCACTACTAAGCTAATGAAAATCGTGCGAATGCCTTCAGCACTAGCGGAAATCATTGTCCGGACTCCTTTCGAATCAGGTCAGCTTCAGCCTTCCAGTCAATGTGACCGAGGCTGGCCGAGACAACGGGCGGACCCAAGTGCTCGAGGTGGCGGACATACTCCACCAAGGCGAAGAAATCGTCGCCCTTAAGCTTGGCGACATCGCGAAGGCGTAGCGAATGATGCTCATAGGACTGGTCGGATTTCAGTTCAAACAGCGTGTTCCACTTCCAGGTACTTCGCATTCTGGCTTGGAAGACCACGTCGGCACGGTCGGCGAAGGCGAAGCTGACGGCGGCGACCTTGGCTTCCTCTGCCGGCTCGACGCCTAGGGCGTAATCTTCGGTCACGAGAATTAAATCATTGGGGAGCGCCCGACCATCTTCAGCAAAACGATTACGTCCACCGGTGATGAGTTCGCGACAGAGCGTTCCGTCCGCGCGCTTGGTACGGCGCTCAGCCAAAATAAAATGTCCAAACAGTGGCTTTTGTTGAACGGCAGAATCGTAATACATCCCTGGTAAGCTCAATGATACCATGACCGACTTCCGGTGTTCGCGTGCGGGTTTGCCGTGTTGGTTAAAAAACCAAAGGATGAAAGCCCCGAGGCAAGCCCCGACACCAAAAACGATGAAACGTGTCCGCGAATCCATGGCGTTCATCAGGAGTGTCGTGTTCGGAGCCATGTGCGCAAGGAGAAGCGGTGGTGGTGCTTAATCACCGCAACTATTATACCTAAGCCGCCTGCCCAGACACCAAAGAGCTTAGCCCCATTGGAGGCCCCATGAGCGATGAACAGAAAGGCCGAGGTATCCGCAGGGACGTCGAATATAGCCCAAACTCCATAGAGAATTGCCCCACAGACTGCACCGAGCGCCATAAAAACGGCCGCAAAGAACAGCACGAACCCCATCCAGTAAAATGACTTTTGGAGGGTGGGCATGGACATTGACATTGGAAACTCGGCGAAGAGTCGCAAGAACGTAGGCATGGTATCGTGCACCGTTGAAAACCGTGTTCGCTTTGCGGAAACCGACGCCATGGGCGTAACCCATCACGCCAACTACTTAAGTTGGTTCGAAATGGCCCGCGTCGCCCTTCTCGACCAACTCGGCTGCCCGTACCGCGAACTGGAGTCGGCTGGCTTTCTCCTACCCGTACTCGAAGCCGGCATGACCTTTCACCGCCCTACCCGCTTCGACGATCGTGTACATATCACCGTGACACTGGCCACACTTCCGAGCGCCCGTTTTCGTTTAACCTACCAAGTCCATACTGGCGACTCCCTCATCATGGA
>DNHH01000052.1:746-6064 GCA_003485955.1 Opitutia bacterium | reverse complement strand
GTCCATGCTGGCGACTCCCTCGTCATGGAAGGCTTCACTGAACATGCTTTTGTGAATCGCGAATTCAAGCCTGTGCGTCCGCCCGAGAGCTTCAAGTCCGTCCTAGACAAATATTTTTTGAAATGAACCTGCGCATCGAAGCCGTCCACCTCGGCCCTTTTGAGACCAACGCTTATCTCTTAACTGCTGAAGGCAGCAAGGAGTGTGTCGTGGTCGACGCGCCTAAAGGTGCAGGTGAAAATTTACTCGGGGAAATTAAAGCCCGCGGACTCATCCCAACGCATCTGTTCATCACCCATGGACATTGGGATCACATGTGCGATGCCGCTGATTTCAAAACTGCAGGCTGTAAAATCATTGCCCACCTCGCCGATCAAATCCCCATCGAACAAATCGAGACCGTGCGTACGCGCTACCAGTCGATGCTACCTTGGCTCACAGACGAAGATTTTCGCTCAACCAAGGTTGACCGCTGGGTTGATGAAGGCGACACCGTCGAGGCACTAGGGCTGACCTTTGAAATCCGCCACGTGCCTGGACATTGCCCCGGGAGTATTCTTTTTTACAACGCCCAGGAAAAAGTGTGTTTCGTCGGTGACGCGATTTTTAAAAACTCCGTCGGTCGTACGGATCTACCCGGTGGTAATTGGAATCAATTACTCCAATCTATCCGTACACGTATTTACACCCTGCCCGACGATACGCATCTTTTGCCTGGGCATGGCGACACCACGACGGTCGGTGTCGAGAAGTCTTCGAATCCTTACGCGAAACCCGCCTGAGCGTGACGCCGTCTGCTTGTCCGCTTTTACCTGACGCCACACGACGACTTTCGTGGCGTGACCTTGAAGCACTAAAGTCAGAAAACGGACCAGAGCTTTATCGGTGTTGCTTAGAGTATGGCCAACAACTCTGGCAGGAAAATTTACCGGCTCGTGCGTTGCTCGCCGTCGACCGTGCACTTTACTGCGACTTACCCAGCGGACACGCCATCCTCACGGAACACCCAATGCCGTATGCGGTGATCCGTTGGATGATCGCCCAAGACACCGGCGGAACATTTACAGGCAATGCGCGGGTGCATTACCAACACCTTGCCGATCGGGTACGCGGCGAACGTGCAGAGATCAAAAGTTGGCGAGCTTGGGCAGGCTGGGCCCTAGCCCGAGCCGCACGTCCCGAACTGCCTAACGACCCCAAGCATGCCGTGGTCGAACCGTCATTAGCCCAAATTGAAGCCGGTCTACGCCAATGGGGAGTTACCCTTGAGGCCGAGACCTGGCTAAAGGCCCTAAATAAGGCCTAAAAAGGCCTCAGGAGCCCTTGGGTAGCCCAACATAGGTCACCTGCCCCGTCGCACTCGATTCAGGGCTTAAAAAGGCACAGATAGCATCTGCTACCTGACCCATGGTGACCGACTGCTTAAGCCCCATACGTTCCCGCAACGCAGCCAATTTTGCCGCAGGGACACTGCGGGTCAAAGCAGTATCAACTGGTCCAGGACCAACAGCATTCACACGGATGCCATGTGGAGCTAATTCGATGGCGAGTACACGCGTCAATGCTTCGACGGCCGCCTTACTCGCGACATAAGCCGCTTCGCCTTCGAGTGCTAAGGGCACCGCTACAGTGGAAAGATTCACAATTGAGCCACCACGCTGACGCACCATCACTTTGGCCACTTCACGCGAAAGCAAAAAAGTGCTGAGATAATTTTGTCGCATAAGGGACTCGGCAACGGAACCCGGCGTTAGCACGAAAGCATTCATGGCTGCACCACCTGCGTTATTCACCAAGGCATCAATGCGATCATGGCGCCGAACCACATCATTCACATAATCTGTAACCGCTACCTCGTCGGACACGTCGACTTGACGGTGCGTATAGCGAGCGTGCGTCAAAGAAGTTTCGCCGCGCGAGCAACCCTCAACCGTCCAACCTTCTTGCAGCAGACGTTCCGCCAGTGCTTTGCCAATACCACGCGACGTACCGGTGATGAGGGCGATGGGCATGGGAAAAGAATAGAGACGAATGCTTAAGGGCTAAAGACTAAAGGAAGAACCGTGCAGTTAGAACTACCAACGGACTTAAGCCCTTTAGTCTTCTTACCGCCCTTAAGCTTTAGTCCTTAGTCTTTAGTCCTTAAGCTCGGATCAAAGCCGTCGGAAGATGACCGTCGCATTGTGTCCTCCGAAACCAAGGTTATTCGAAGCGGCTACTTTAATCTCACGCTTCTTGGCCACATTGGGCGTATAGTCCAAATCACAATCAGGGTCTGGGTTCTCGTAGTTGATTGTGGGAGGAATAATACCGTGGTGGATTGAGAGTGCGCAAACAGCTGCTTCCACGCCGCCAGCTGCACCGAGCAAGTGACCGGTCATCGACTTTGTGGATGAAATCGAAATCTGTGGAGCTAAGTCGCCGAAGACACGCTTGATGGCTAAAGTCTCACAACGGTCGTTGATTGGCGTCGAGGTACCGTGTGCGTTGATGTAGTTGACGTCTTTCTTGTCGATGCCCGCTTCCGTCAGCGCGCGGTTGAGTGCCAAGGCGAGGCCTTTGCCTTCTTGGTCCTGTCCGGTGATGTGATAGGCATCGCAGGTCGCACCATAACCGACGAACTCACAATAAATACGCGCGCCGCGTGCTTGGGCGTGCTCAAGCGTTTCGAGAATGAGAATACCCGAGCCTTCGCCCATCACAAAGCCGTCGCGCAATTTATCAAAAGGACGGGATGCTTTTTCAGGCGTGTCGTTAAAGTCTGTAGACATTGCCTTCATATTACAGAAGCCCGCGTAACTTAAACGGGTGATGGCAGCCTCGGAACCGCCTGCGATCATAATGTCGGCATGGCCATCACGGATATGTCGAAGGGCTTCACCGAGAGCGTGTGAACCTGAAGCACACGCTGAGACGACACCAAAGTTTACCGACTTCGCTTGGAACTCGATAGCGACGACGCCGGCTGCAATATTGGCAATGAGCGAAGGGATGGTGAAAGCGGAGACACGGTTCGGACCTTTCTCGATGAGGACACGAGCCTGGTTCTCAATCGTCTCCATACCGCCGATACCTGAGCCAATAATCACGCCAAACTTTTCGGAATCAATTTTGGTGGTATCAAGATTGGCATCCTTCACGGCCATGCGCGAAGCAGCTACTGCTAATTGTGTATAACGGTCATTACGGCGCGCCTCTTTGGCGTCCATGTGTTGAGCAGGATCGAAGTCTTTAACTTCACCGCCAACTTTGGATGGGAAGTCTGCTGGGTCGAAACGCGTGATCCGCGCGATTCCCGAACGACCCTTCAAGAGGCCATCCCAGAATGAAGCGGTGTCAGGACCGAGTGCCGTCAAGCATCCGATGCCTGTTACGACCACTCGGCGACTGTTGCGTTGCTCGCTCACGGTTGCAGGGCGTAAGCCCCGCGAAGAATTACTTCTTAGCGTTAGCCGAGATGAAGGTGACGGCGTCGCCGACAGTCTTCATGGAGGCGGCCTTCTCTTCAGGAATAGAGTCGATGCCGAACTCTTCCTCAAAAGCCATGATCATCTCGACGAGGTCGAGAGAGTCAGCCTTCAGATCACCCTGGAAGCTGGCGGTTGCGGTGAGCTGTTCGGCATTTACGCCCAACTGCTTGACGATGATGTCCTTAACGCGTTTTTCGATGTTTTCGGCCATGGGAAGTAGTTATTTACAGGTTTTGGGGTGTCAAATGGCCATCCCCCCGTCAACTGAAAACACCTGACCGGTGATATAACCCCCTTCTTCAGAGGCTAAATAGTCCACCATTGCGGCAATATCGGTCACAGTGCCGAATCGCTTTAGGGGGATATATTCAAGAATCTTAGCCTTAACCTCCTCGGGCAGGACCTCGGTCATGTCGGTCGTAATAAAGCCGGGTGCGACCGCATTCGCCGTAATCGTACGACCGGCTAACTCACGAGCGAGTGTCATGGTCAATCCATGGAGGCCTGCTTTAGCCGCAGCGTAGTTAGCTTGCCCGGCATTTCCTTGAACGCCGGTGACGGACGAGATGCTAATAATGCGACCCCAACGCTTTTTGGTCATCGGGCGCACTAAACCTTTCACCCAATAAAATGCAGACGAAAGATTGGTGGAGATAACTTCATTCCACTCTTGGTCCGACATCGCCATGACCAACTTATCGCGTGTGATACCCGCGTTGTTCACTAAAATTTCGACCGCTCCATGCTCTGCGTTGATTTGCTCACAAGCAGCAGCGACTGCTACCGAATCCGAGACATCAACTTTGTAAGCCTTAGCCTTACCACCTTTCGCAAGGATGTCATTGGCAACCGCCACACAGCTATCTGACTTCGCAACACAGAGCACCGTGTGCCCATGTGCCGCGAGACGTTCCGCAATCGCTTTACCGATACCGCGGCCAGCGCCTGTAACGAGGGCAACGCGTGGAGTGTGAGTCAGGTGCATGCTCTATCGCTAGGGATTTGCACGACGGGGGGAATACTAAAAGAAGAGCTTAAATCCTAAGGGCTAAAGACTAAAGCAAGACTGTCTCAGACAGAACTGTCTCCTGACTTTAGTCCTTAATCCTTAGACCTTAGTCTTTAGTCTCTCAATACACATCCCGCTGGTAGCGTTCGTCTTTCTTGAGTTGTTTAACGTATTCGATTGCTGCCTCAGGCGTCATACCACCGTGCTGGGCGATAATTTCATGAAGGGCGGCATCAACATCCTTGGCCATACGCTTAGCATCACCGCAAACATAGAAATAAGCGCCGGCGGAGATCCACTTCCAAAGCTCTGCACCATTTTCGCGCATGCGATCTTGGACGTAGATTTTTTGCTCTTGGTCGCGCGAGAAGGCCAAATCAAGACGCGTTAGCACACCTGATTTCTGCCACTCGTTCCACTCTGACTCGTAAAGGAAATCTGCGGATCGGCGTTGGTCGCCAAAGAACAGCCAATTAGGGCCCTTGGCGCCACGGGTAGCGCGGTCCATGACGAAGCTACGGAAGGGAGCTACACCCGTGCCTGGGCCAACCATGATAACAGGGATGTTATCGTCAGCAGGCAGGCCGAAGTGTGAATTAGCCACGAAGACCGGTAGATCCGGTTGATTCATGCGAGCGCGGTCAGCGAGGTATGTCGAACAAACACCTTCGCGACTACGTCCATTGGTTTGGTAACGTACAACCGCAACGGTCAGATGAATTTCATCAGGGTGCTTCGCAGGTGAGGATGAGATTGAGTATAGACGCGGCATCAACCGACGGAAATTTTCTGCAAACTCTTGAGCCGTGATGTTCGCACTCGGATTCTCTTCAAGAAGG
>DNHH01000052.1:0-596 GCA_003485955.1 Opitutia bacterium | reverse complement strand
TTCGCCCTCGGATTCTCTTCAAGAAGGTCGATGAACTCTCGCTCCGCGAGCCATGCTTTCTTCTTCTCAGGATCAACTTCGGCAATACGCTCGGCCAGGGCTGCTTTTTCGGCAGGATTTGTTGCGCGGTCGTGTAAGAGTTGGACGAATTTGTACGTCGGACCATTCAGTGCGAGTCGACGCGTGATCGCTTCACGCAAAGTAATTGGGGACGTGTCTTTCGGTATTAAAACAGATTCATCGCCCGTGAGTCGCGCAGCCTTAAGGAAGGCATTAACCGATGCAGGGTTGTTGGTCGGGAATACGCCCAAGGAGTCTCCACAGGTATAAGTCAGGCCACTGCCCTTAAGAGAGACCGAGAAATGCGACGTCTCCTTCTGACCATTGGGAGCAGAAAGCCGGCGACGCTCAACTAGGGCGGCGGCGAAAGGGTTATTCTTATCGTGCGGAATAGACATAAGGATACCTCTCAAAATGCCTACCACGGGAGATTCGCAAGCGCTTTTAGAACAAGCCCTGAAGGTCGCCCTAAAAGTCCCAGCCTAGCCTATTAGCTGGGTGGCCAGCGGGGAGGCTTGGGGAGACTAAAGACTAAA
>DNHH01000084.1:15469-15838 GCA_003485955.1 Opitutia bacterium | reverse complement strand
TGGGGAGTATGAAGGGGAAGGGCTAGGGTCAGGGCTAGGGCTGGGGCCAGGGTCAGGGCTCGGGGTAGGTGAACGGTCTAGGGGGATGCGCCGTAAAGGACAAGGCCTTGTGAACCTAGGGATGCCCTCTCTATCCTTTCCTCGGAACGAAGACGGCCTTATCCCTGTCCATCTGCTAGCCCCGTCCCCAGCCCTAGCCCCAGCCCATTTCCAAACCATGCGTTCCCTCCTCCCCCTCCTGCTCGCCACGGTTGCCGTCCTGGCCGCCGAGCCCAACCGCGCCCTGATCTTCTCGAAGACCGCCGGCTTCCGTCACGGTGATTCCATCCCGCTGGGCAACAAGTTGCTCGAGTCCCAGTTCAAGGCCGC
>DNHH01000084.1:12744-15415 GCA_003485955.1 Opitutia bacterium | reverse complement strand
AACACACAGAAGACGCCAAGCAGTTTAATGCTAAAAACTTAACACGATTCGACTGTGTCGTATTTCTGAGCACCACGGGAGATGTTTTGGAAGGCGAGCAAGAAGACGATTTTAAGGAATGGATGGAAGCAGGGGGTGCTTTCTTTGGAATTCATGCTGCGACGGATACTGAATTTACATGGCCGTGGTACGGACGAATGGTTGGTGCTTATTTTTCGAGCCACCCCAAGGTGCAGCCTGCGGATCAACTAGTTGTCGATACCAAGCACCCGGCCACAGCTAGCTTGCCCTCACGGTGGCGTCGGACGGATGAATGGTATAACTTTCGTGGATTCGAGTCTGACATTCACGTCCTGCTTCGCTTAGACGAAAAAAGTTATGTAGGTGGTAAAAATGGTGATCATCCTTCGGCTTGGTGTAAGTCTGTNNTGCTCGAGTCCCAGTTCAAGGCCGCCGGCCTGGAGGTCGACTTCTCCGAGGACTCCGCCGTGTTCACGCCGGAGAACCTCGCCAAGTACCGCGCGGTCGCGTTCATGAGCACCACCGGCGACATCATGGCGCCGGCGCTGGGCAAGCAGGCGACGGCGGACGAGAAAGCCGCCGCCGGCAAGGTCGCGGAGTCCCGCCGCGCGGCGTTCCAGGCCTGGCTCGAGGGCGGCGGCGCCTTCGTCGGCGTCCATGCCGCGTCCGATACCGAGTACAAGTGGCCGTGGTACGGCAAGATGATCGGCGGCTACTTCGCGGGTCACCCGGCGATCCAGCCGGCGACGCTCCGCCCCGTGGTGAAGGACCACCTCTCGACCGCCCACCTCCCGGCGGAATGGAAGCGCCGCGACGAGTGGTACAACTTCCGCAACCTGCAGGAAGACAACCAGGTCCTCATCCTGCTCGACGAATCCACCTACAAGGGCGGCAAGAATGGCGAGAAGCACCCGATCGCCTGGTGCAAGGACGTCGCCAAGGGCCGCATGTTCTACACGGCCGGCGGTCACACCAAAGAGTCCTATGCAGAGCCTGAATTTCGGGCTCACTTAGCTGGCGCACTTGCTTGGTTGATGGATCCAGCAGCCAAGCCGCCGACTATTCCTTCTCCAGCTTCGCGATAAGTCTTTTGAGCGCGGCAGCACTTGCGGAGTCGTCGGGGATTTTTGTACAGGCTGCGCGCAGTTGAGCTAAATCGGATTTTCGAGCTAGGCGCAAAAGTGCTTTCTGTGCATCGAGTCGAAGGCCTGGCTCAGTGATTACTTCTGCTGCCACGGGCACGATAGCGGTCATATCACGCTTTGTCGCCGCCCGAAGCAGGGCAGTGCGCGTTTCGTCACCGAGTGTTTTATCGGCGATACCCTGTATAAATGTTTGGGTGACTCCTTTGCCCTTAATGGACTCAAGGCCCTCTTTGGCAGCTTCGGCGACGGCTTTATCCCTATCGTTTACGAGCTTAGCAAGCGTCGCAGCCTGTCTGCCATCTGCTAATTCGCTGAGTACTTGAATGGCGTCTACTCGCGAAGGGTAATCTGGGTTATGTGCGAGTTGGGCGACTCGGGCAGAAATACGGCCACCAAATGACGAGTGTGATTCGGCAATCGCATGGAGTGCACGTATAGCTAGTGCAGGTGGAGATTTCGCATCCGCTGCAAAGTCTAGTAAGTTATTTGCTAGAGACTCGATTTTCGTCGATGGATTTTCCCCGACATCTGCTAGGCGCTCGCGGCATGCATCAACCGCGGCTTCGACGACCTGAGCGTCTTGGTTTTTAGTGAATGCCGAAGGATCGTCGGACTTGCGCAAGGCTTCGAGGGCGAGCCGATAACGCTCATTATCATTTTTCCCTGCAAGCGCTTTGCTGAAGTCTGGTTCCGTGGCATGGCTGGTCACCAGGGCAGCAATCATAGCAAGCGCGATCCATCGCATGCGTTAGAAAAAGCGATTCTGCTTAAGATGTCCACCCCGCACGCCAGCGCCGTGTGCGCATCGCGTCTGCCTCTGGATCATTAATGACCTTCTGGCGGTCCGGGTTCCATAGGATTTTGCGATTGTTAAGACGCATCGAGATAAGACCAAGAGCGCCAATCGTGAATGCGCTATGAGCGGCTTCCACGTGGGCGACCGTGCTTTCTCGGGTACGAACGCATTCTATGAAGTCACGCCAGTGCTCTGTGTTACCCGGAGCGTGCCACTCGCCGTCCTCAATGGTAGAATTAAGTATCTTAGGATCCGATGCCTCCGTCTTTCCGCGGTTGACGTAAATCCATCCTTTCTCGCCATACCAGCAAGTGCCCTCGCGCATCTTCGTGGAAGTTTTTAGTTCAATGCCACCTGGAAGGTCTGCATCGATGGTGAATTCTGCAGGCACATCCCAGCAATTATCAGGATCTGTCACGTAGCTTGCAGTCGTACGAATTTCTCGTGGACCGCGATTCGGCTTATCAAGATCCAAGCCCCAGAGCGCAATGTCACCATGGTGCGTAAACCAATTTCCGACTTGGCCGGTACCCCAGTGTAAATTGTAGCGCCAGAAATAATGACTTTCCTTCGGGTGATAGGGCCGACTCTCGGCAGGTCCTATCCACAGGTCATAATCCAGTTGTGAGGGAGGGCGTCCCGGTGCGCCCCTGTTTTCAGGTTTGTAATTCTTGGTATTTGCGAGGCCGTTAGGAACACCGACCTCAAC
>DNHH01000084.1:11037-12572 GCA_003485955.1 Opitutia bacterium | reverse complement strand
GGAACACCGACCTCAACTTTTTGAATTTTGCCAATACGCCCATTCCGTACGAGTTCGACCGCTCGGCGAAAGTTTTTGACTGAGCGCTGCCAGGATCCCGTTTGCCAAATACGTCCATTGCGATGAGCGGCCTCCACAATCGCCAAACTTTCGGCGTGGTGGTGTGCGAGTGGCTTTTCGCCATAAACGTCCACACCGCGATTGAGTGCCCAAATAGAAAAAGCTGCGTGGCTATGGTCGGGGAGGGAAGCGGTGACCGCGTCTAATTTGGATGTAGCAAACATTTCACGCCAATCGCGAAAGGTTTTCGCTTTGGGCGCTTCGACTGCGCCTTTGGCCAGCATCTGGCTGTCGACGTCACAGAGTGCGACAATTTCGACTCCGCGTACGCCCATGAGGTTTCGCAGATTTGTCATCCCCATATTAAAGCCTACCGCGCCAAGGGCTATGCGGTTACTAGGGGCGACGGTACCATCAAGGCCCAGGGCTGAGGCCGGGATTAGGCTGGGAAATGCGAGCAACCCTGCACTTGTGAAAGCGCTACGACGAATAAAGTCGCGCCGATTTCCTTTCGCGGAGCTGGGCATCATAATAAAGACAGTCTCAAGACTTAAGGGTTCCCGCTTCCCTCTGTCCATGGGTTTGTTATCACGGAGACATGCCCGAACCCCTTCTTACCCTGCGTGAAGCCAAAGCTGCTGGCGTCGGTGCTCACTTCGAATCGATTTGTTCCGTCACAGATGTAGCCTCGAAGCCTACCCGTACAGGCGGCACTTATCAAGAGGTCTCACTCGCTGACGCTTCGGATGAAGTGAAATTTAAGGTCTGGTCCGACTCGCCGATTCGTGCGGCCGCAGCGAACCTCAAGCCTGGTACAATCGTGCGAGTCGGCGGAAATGTCGGCGAGTATAACGGTCGTGCAGATTTAAAAGCAGAGACCTTGGTCCCCTTAACGGATGCGGAGCGATCGGATCCTGCGCTCATGGGCAAGCTCACCCCTGTCTCCCTTCAGGACCCAAAGGTAATGGAGCGCGAGCTCGCCGCACTCATTGCGACGATTCCGCATGCCGGTGTTCGCTCGACGGTTGAGTCCATCTTAAACGATCAAGGCGATCGTTTCCGTGAGTCCGTCGCTGCTCTCGGCATGCACCATGCCTATCGCCATGGATTGCTAGAACACACTTTGCGAATGGCAAAAGTCGCAGCAGCGCTGCTTCCGCTTTACCCGAAAGTAGATGCATCCCTTGCGCTGGCAGGCGTCATCCTTCATGACGTCGGTAAGGTTCAAGAATACACCCGACTTGAACCCGGTATGGCCAAGGCATCTTTTACCCGTGCGGGTAATTTGCACGGACACCTTGTCTTGGGCGCCTTTATGGTTCGCGAGCACGCGACAAAAGTTGGACTCGAGGTTTCTTTGCGCGAGCGCCTTGAGCACGTCATTCTTTCGCATCACACATTGCGTGAATTTGGTGCCTGTCAGACTCCTTCTACGCCTGAGGCCGTCTTTGTTGCGCGTATTGATGATCTAGATG
>DNHH01000084.1:6157-10850 GCA_003485955.1 Opitutia bacterium | reverse complement strand
TTTGTTGCGCGTATTGATGATTTAGATGCCAAACTCTCAGCGATTGAAGAAGAATTACGCCGCGCAACTTCAGGCCAAGAGTTTGTGCAACTCCGCGCGATTGATGGCCACCTGATGACGACGCCACCTAAGACGGGTGGCTGAGTGAACGGATGGACGCGTCCGAACTTGATTTCCCGTTGCCCGCCGATCGCATTGCGGCGATACCTACGGCACGCCGAGATCATTCCAAACTGCTCGTTGTTCATCGGTCTACCGGAAAGTTAGAGCACGCACAGTTTTTGGACCTCCCTTCTTTTTTGCCACGGGAAACGAGTTTATTTCGCAATAGTGTTTCTGTTTTGCCTGCACGGCTGCGCGCCTTTCGTCGCACTGGTGGCAAAATCGAGTGTCTCCTGCTCCGCCCGACCGAAGACCCTTTGGTCTGGCACTGTCTCCTGCGCCCGGGCAAGCGCGCTGCCGAGTCTGGAGGATTTGGAGTCGAAGGTGTATTTATGGCGCGCGCGATTGGACAAGACAACTCGGAGTACCGTGTGCGGTTCGATATCGTCGGCGGTGGAACAGTCGACGATCTCGCGCTACGCATCGGCGAGGTACCCCTGCCTCCGTATATTCTACACGCCCGTGCCGCCGCGGGGCTTGCGCCGACCGATGACGCTGAGCGTTACCAGACAGTTTATGCCGATAGTACTGCTCGACGTGCGGCAGCTGCGCCGACCGCCGGTCTGCATTTTACACCCGAACTTTTGCAACAGCTGCAAGTAAAAGGTCACCGCCAGCACGATCTCATCCTTGAAGTGGGTGCCGGGACTTTTCAGCCTATCGATGATGGTTCGATTGATAAGCATCGTATGCACCGAGAGCATTATCGGATTCCAGCAGCAACCTTAGAAGCCTTGCGCAAAGAACGTCCGCGTTTAGCTGTTGGTACGACAACAGTCCGCGCGGCGGAAGCTTGTCTTCGTTCGTTGGCGGGTGACTACGCGAATGCCCCCGCTGGCGATTACACCGGTGATGCCGAACTCTTTATTCAACCAGGAGGTCGTATCGATTGCTGCGAGCATCTCTTAACGAATTTTCACCTACCACGCTCGACATTACTCTGCCTCGTTGCGGCATTTTTACGTCCAGGAAGCACCGACGGTCTGCCGTGGTTAAAAGAAATTTATGCTGAGGCCACCGCCCGTGATTACCGTTTTTTTAGCTACGGCGACGCGATGTTGGTGCTATAAAATGTGGAGATTGGAGGCTAAAGCCTAAGGACTAATGAGCGCCGAAAGCCGTATGCATTTTAATTATAACCACGCTTCGCGTTCAAAATTATACGTCGGCTTTTAGCCTTAGTCGTTAGGCTTTAGTCTCTTTCCGTGCGCTTAAATCTCCCAATCGCCGCCTTCGGTTGCGCGGGCGAGGTGGGCCAGCGTCAGGTCGCTGAGGGAGCCGTCGAGTCGACGGGAGATTTCTCGCCAGAGTCCGGCAACTTGAGGTCCCGAGGCGCCCTTGGCGGTAACTTTTGTTTTAGCAATGGCGGGATCAATCACGGTTAAGACGTCATGCACGGAGATGTCGCCAGGATTACGTGCTAATCGATACCCGCCAGTCTTGCCGCGTTTTGAGTCTACCAATCCACCTTCGCGCAATTCGTTTAAAAGTTGTACGAGATAGTTTTGAGGTACGGCTTCAATTTTCGCCAAGTCTTCAACGCGAACGACATGTCCGGGCGCGTGTTGTTTCGCGAGTTGTGCGAGTACGCGAAGCGAATATTCTACTTTAGGTGCGGCAATCATACAGTGGTTGAGGGTGGGGGTGCCGTGGGTTTTTGGAAGCGTTCGGCTCCGACTAAAATGTAGGTTTGGTCAGCGATTTCATTAGGTAGAATCGGTGCACGTGGGCGACCGAATACCGATGGGCTTAGGAAGCAAACGCCGGAATTATGAACGACTTGAATTGCGCGGTCATCCCAGAGTTCGATCATGCCGAAATCCTTGCGGTCAGTAACTTCGAGTGCAGGTAGTCCGTGCGATACTAGCCATGCTTGGGTTGCAGCAATGCCGGCAGGATCGCAGGCGCGGGCGGTTACTATTTTAACGGTCAGACCTTTTTCGACCCAGATACGCACTCGACGTAACATGATTGGGATGGGCTCACCGATATGGGTTATGCCTTCCCAGCTGTCAGCCCGTGCCAATGTTCCGTCGAGATCGACCCCAATCCAAGGCTTAAAACCTTCGGGCCGAGTTGTGTTTGCGCGCTCGCTTGGGATGGGTTCATCCGGGGCTTTCGAAAGATCGAGTTCTTTCGGTGAGAGGAAGCTGCGTATCCACGCGAACATGGTCTAAGTTAACTGAGTGTCGCCCGTGCTGTCCAGCGTTGAGCCAGCGGTGCCGAGTGCTCGGGGCGGGAGTCGAACCCGCATACCTTTCGGCGTCCGCACCTAAAGCGGATGTGTCTGCCATTCCACCACCCGAGCATCGGCAAGGGTCATCTATTGGATGAAAGGCTTGTCAGGCAAGCCTCGCCATCGGGGTGCCAAAACGGGCGAGAAGTTCGATGCCTTCTGCGGTCGCCCCTGCGAGGTCTTGTTCAAGGCGCACGCGGCCTGGCTCAAAGAGTGTTGCGACCCATGAGCCGCCAAAGCGGAAGTAACCACGTTCGCTACCTTTAGTCAGCATGGTACCTGGGGTGTAGGTTTCCATAATGCCCCCGACGTTGGTTGCGCCAACGGCGACGAGGGTGACTTGGCCAAAGGCGCCTGCATCCAACGTGACGCGGGTGCGTTTATTTTCCCAAAGCCAATTCAACTTACGGCGAAGAGCGATTGGGTTTACGGAGCCAAGTGTACCGTCAATCGGCACAGCAGCGCTCGGTGTGCCTGCCACAGGAAAGTGAAAGCGATGATAGTCTACGGGGCAGAGGCGTGAGCAGATGACGGTACCGCGAGCATAACGCTCGCCGAGGTCGCGGTCGCCGACGAGTTCAGCCACGGAGAGCTTTTGGCCTTTGGCGTAGATGCCTTCGGCGGTGGAGATATCTTGAAATCCTAGATGCCGAGCATCTGCAGGAAAAATTGCAACTGATGGATCTGCATCAACGGGTCGAGCACCTGCCGTGAGTTTACGGTAAAAGAAATCATTGAATGTCGCGTAGCCGCCTGGGGGCACAACGAAGTCTTCCATTTTAATCCCAAACTTTTTGATAAAGGGACCGACCTTGGCGGCGCTGGCTGGTCGATCACTGAACTTTCCGTAGAGTGATGAAAACCAAGCCCGGCGAACAGCTGCATGCAAAACAAGCATACCTAAAGGATTGCCGTAGATACGCTTGAGCCATGCCTCGCCGTAGACTTGTTCGGCCTCGATGCGGCCTGTCTGTCGGTCGCGGTAGCGGATGGGGGCATCAATGGACATGCCTTATGCATCCTTAATTTAAGGTTTAAGGGAACAAAAATGGTGTCATACAGGACTATCTCTCTTCGCAATGATTTCCCGTTTAGGCCCCATTTTCCTCTGCGCTGCCTTAATTGGCCAAGAAGTGCCTCCCGTTTCTACGCGCCAGGTCGAGGCCGAGACGGCTCTCATCCAGGCTCGCTTAGAGTTGGCCGCTGCCCAGCGAAAGTTGGCCACTCTGGCTCAAACGGATGAATTGCGCCGGTTAGAAGCTGAAGCAACTTTACGCGCAGCCCGGTCCGAAGCAGCGGCTGTTGAAGTGGATGCAGAGCGCTCGCAACTTCAGCGCGCTGCTGCACTCGAGAGCGCTAGAAAGTCTGCAGCTCTTGCCGAGGGTGATCGCCGCCGGACGGAGATTGAATCTGAGATTCGCCTAAATCAGGCACAAAACACATTGGCGAACACACGTCTGGACGCAGTTGCCTCCTTGGCTGCTGCACAAAAGCGTGCGTCAAAGTTGGCTTATGGCATTAAAGTTGAGCACCCGCTGAATCCTTTGATCAACGGTACGCTGCACATCAGCGATCGCCGGATTTCCTTTAATGGACCTGTGGTCGATGAACTTGCCAAAACGGTTAGCCAGCAAATCGCCTTTTACAATATCCAGTCCGAAAAAGAACCCATCTTTATTGTGATTGATGCTTCGCCGGGTGGTTCAGTGATGTCGGGGTATCAGATTCTCCGCGCCATGCAGACATCCAAGGCGCCCGTGTATGTTGTTGTGAAGCAGTACGCCGCCTCGATGGCTGCGATTGTCACAACACTTGCTGAACGTTCCTTCTGTTATCCCAACACTGTCATTCTGCACCATCAGCCATCCGTTGGCCTGCAGGGCAATATGACGCAACTGCAAGAACAATTGAGCTGGTCGAAAATTTGGTGCGATCGAATCTTTATCGAAGTTGCTAAGCGTGTGGGCATTACGTTGGACGAATTCGTGAAGCAGATGTATGGCGCAACGGTAACAGGAGATTGGAAAATTTTAGGCGACGAAGCTCTTCGCCGGCACTGGGTGACAGATGTCGTCGAAAAAATCGCTGAAGACAGCGTGGACGAGCTTTCTGCCGCCCCTCGGCCGGCCCCTATGCAAATCATTCGGAGAAATGCCGCTGGAAAGGCACAAATTGTTCTCCCTATTTTGCAGCCCGGTGATGCCTGGATGATGTACGATCCTGAAAATATTTATCTCGCCCGATGAAAAACCAAAACCTGCGAGCCTTCGCGCTCTCCTTACTAACGACTGCGAC
>DNHH01000084.1:3681-5939 GCA_003485955.1 Opitutia bacterium | reverse complement strand
CCGCTGCACCTGCCGCTGCACCTGCTGCGCCTGCTGCTGCGACAGAAGCCGCTCGTCCGGCCGCTCCTGAAGTATCGCCCGAACTGCGTGCCCTTCAGAAGGAGACAGAAAAATTACGCATCGAAGCTGCCCGTATACAGGCCGAGCTTGCCCTTGCTGAAGCAAAGCGCTCCGAAGCACTCGCACCATTAAACGCCGAGACAGCCAAACTCACTGCGGAGAAGGCGTTGCGCGCAGCGCGCGTGGCTGCTGAAGCAGCTGCTGCTGAAGAAGAGCGTGCAAAACTCGAGCGTACTGCTGCGCTTGAAGCTGCACGCGCCTCAGCTCGGTTGACCGAGCGCACGAATCGCATTCGCGACCTCGAAGCTGAGTCCAAGCAACTTCAACTCGAATCTGCAAATTCAGTTGGTCGTATTCAAGGTGACATTGTCCGTTATCAAAAAGAAGAAGAAGCCCGCAAGATTGCGGCGAAGGCACAGCCACGCTACTTAAAGGAGCCGCTTGTTGATGGTACTTTGGTCATTAGTGACCGGCGTATTGCTATGAACGGTCCTGTGACCGATCAGTTGGCTGAATTTGTTTCGGAGCGCCTTTCATTCTTCAATAATCAATCATCCGAGTTCCCAATCTTCTTGGTGATTGATAACTCACCTGGCGGATCCATTGCTGCGGGTTATCAGATTCAGAAGGCGATGGCTTCGTCCAAAGCCCCCGTCTACGTGGTGGTGAAGAGTTTTGCGGCTTCCATGGCCGCAGTCATCACGACGCTCGCCGAGCGCTCTTACTGCTACCCCAACACCATTCTTCTCCATCACCAGGCGTCCACGGCCTTGAGTCGTGCGAATATGACGGTGCTTAAGGAACAACTCGTGTTTACGCAAATTTGGTACGAGCGATTAGCCGCCCCGATTGCGAAAAAAATGGGTATCTCTCTCGAAGAGTTTGTGAAGCAGATGTACAAAAATGACTCGAATGGCGATTGGCAGGCTTTTGGCGATCGCGCCAAAGAATTGAAGTGGGTCGATAATATTGTCGAACGCATCGAGGAGACTTCCGTGCTTGATCTTCTGCCCGAGAAGTCAGCGGCTGTGGCCATCCCTGTGCGTCCCGCAACCCCTCCAAGCAGCTTAACCGAGGCTGTCGACGCTCAGGGCCGCACTTACATTGAGCTGCCTCCTCTCCAGAATCCCTTCGATGCCTACTGGATCTATGATCCGCGTGGTATTTACCGGGCGCGCTGATTCAGGAATTAGCCGCTAAAACGGGGCCACCTTCGGGTGGCCCCGCTGTTTTTCTCGGGTTGCCAACCCCGTGAAGGAGTGCGACAAAGAGTTTACCCACTATTATGCACCTAACCTGGATCGACTGGGCCATCGTTGCCGCAACCATCCTCGTCTGCTTCGTTCCTGCGCTCTTCTACGCGAAGCGCTCGTCCGAAAGCACTTCTGAGTTCTTCGCCTCCGGCCGCTCTGTGCCTTGGTGGCTCGCTGGCCTCTCGATGGTGGCCACAACCTTTTCTTCCGACACCCCGAATTGGGTGACCGAGCAGGTTCGTAAGTATGGTGTCGCAGGTAATTGGCAATGGTGGGCCTTCGCACTTACGGGCGTCGCCACGGTCTTCTTCTTCGCCCGCTTGTGGCGACGATCGGGCGTCATGACCGACCTCGAGTTCTACGAGCATCGTTATTCGGGACAGGCTGCATCGGTGGTGCGTGGCTTCCGTGCCGTCTACCTTGGTCTCTTCTTTAACTGCTTCATTATGGGCATGGTCACCCTCGCGGCAGTGAAGATTGCTAACATCCTTTTCGGTATGCCCGCTTGGCAGACGATTGTCATCTGCGGCGTGCTTAATGTCGTCTTTGCCGCACACTCGGGTCTCTGGGGCGTGCTGGTCATCGATATGGTGCAGTTCTTTATTAAGATGACTGCGGTCTTTGCCGCTGCTTATTACTCGTTAGTCGCCGTTGCGAAAAAATTAACAGACGGCGCTGACGACAGCGCGTTCACTGGACTTAAGTTGATGGTTGAGAAACTCAAAAACCAAGAGGTCTTGATGGTTAATGATTCGCCTGTGATGTCTGCGGCTACGGGCCACGGTCAGCCTATCCTCGATATCTTGCCGAACTTCTCGATGTCAGAGCTCGCTCTGATGATTTTCATTCTCCCGATGGCGATTAGCTGGTGGGCGAATTGGTATCCTGGTGCTGAGCCTGGTGGCGGTTCGTATATCGCACAGCGCATGCTGGCCTCGAAGTCCG
>DNHH01000084.1:0-3492 GCA_003485955.1 Opitutia bacterium | reverse complement strand
CGAAGTCCGAGAAGGACTCTCTCGGTGGCACACTCTTCTTCAATCTTGCGCATTACGTCTTCCGCCCATGGCCCTGGATTATCACGGCACTTTGCTCGATCATCATCTTCCCTGACCTTGCCTCGATCCAAGCGGCGTTCCCAGATGCTGATGCATCCCGCATCGGTCACGATTCTGCATTCCCTGCGATGCTTAAGTTCCTGCCTGTCGGCTTCGTTGGCCTGATGGTTGGCGGTCTGATTGCGGCAAACTCTTCGACGATTCTCACGCACTTAAACTGGGGATCCTCCTACTTGGTGCACGACTTCTACCGCCGATTTATCAAGAAGACTGCGACTGAATCACATTACATTAACGTCGGTCGTCTCTGCACTTTGGTCCTCTATGTAGTCGCGGCTGTTTTGAGTTACTACATGGAATCTGCTCAGCAGGCCTTCCAGGTTTTACTATCTGTAGGCGCAGGTACGGGGCTAATCTATGTTGCGCGCTGGTTCTGGTGGCGCGTTTCCGCATGGAGCGAAGTGGTAGCAATGGTGATGTCGCTTGTAACTGCTGTTGTTGTTAAGCCAGCACTTGTTTACGCGAACACCCATTTTGCAGTCGGTTTCTCCACTGATTTTGCTACCGTCACTATTACACAGGTCGCGATAACGACATTCTCTTGGATACTCGCATCGTACCTTTGTCCGAATACTGATAAAGCGAAGCTCATCAGCTTCGTCCGCAAGGTTAAGCCTGCCGGTCCTGGCTGGTCAGGCATTCGTGCTGAGGCAGGCGTATCGGACGCTGAGGTCTCTGAATCCAATCATACAGTGCTCGCGTTTGTGGGCTGGGCATCCGGCGTAGCCGTCATCTGGTCGGCGCTCTTCGCGATCGGCAACTTCCTCTATGCTGCAGGCGACCCTTCGCGCCTGACGATGGCCTGGGTCTTGACGGCCGTCTTTGTTGTCAGCGGACTCCTTCTGTTGAATGTTATTCAGCGTCTATGGGCTAAGCCCGTAGAGGCCTAAATCCTTCACTGAGTCATCAAAAGGGCCCTAGCAATAGGGCCCTTTTTTATGCCAAAACTACTTTCCTTGATAACCACCGCTTGCTTCGGACGAACCTTCTCCCACCATAAACCTTTCCTATGGCTCACGACGACGAAGACGAGGACGAGAAGACCCCCGCGGCTCCCAAGGATGCCTCGCCCAGCGCGATGCTCATCCAGAAGAAGTTCCTGGAACAGCGTAAGCTCTTCCTCTGGGGTGCCGTCGACGATGCCTCCGCCAAGGACATCGTGGAGAAGCTCCTTTACCTGGAGACCTCGGACCCCGGCAAGGACATCACCTTCTACATCAACACCCCCGGCGGCTCCATCACGGCCGGCATGGCCGTTTACGACACGATGCAGCTGATAAAGTCACCCACCACGGTAGTGGTCACCGGCATGGCGGCGTCGATGGGCTCGATCCTCCTTTCCGGCGCCAAGAAAGGCCGCCGGCTGCTTTACCCGCACTCCCGCGTGCTGATCCACCAGCCCCTGATTTCCGGCCGGATGATCGGCCCGGCGAGCGACATCAACATCCAGGCGCGCGAAATGGAAAAGCTCCGCGCCGAGTTGAACCAGATCCTCGCCACCGCGTCCGGACAGCCGCTCGAGCGGATCAATCGCGACACCGACCGAGACTTTTACCTGAACGCGACCGAGGCGATCGAGTACGGCCTCGCCGATCGGATCGTGGACAAAGTCTGACCGCGCGTCTCAGCGCGACGGCGGAGCTAAAGGCGTCAGCCGGATCTGTTCAGTTTGCCACGCTTCGGCTTGGGCCGAAGCCCCCTCCGCCCGGGCGGCTCTGACCGCCTCGGGCAACCAATGAAGGCGCAGGGTTGCGCCCAAGGCCGGGACCGAGAGCAACCGGCGCCACCACTCCAACGCAGCCTCGCCCTTTCCGGCGCCCTGCAGCAGGGCTGCCATCTCGCGGAAAAGAGCCCATTCGTCGGCAACGGGATTCGAGGGCGGCCGGACTAAAGCGAGTGACGCCGCGGCGCCGGAGACATCTCCGTGGTCGAGTTGTCGTCGCGCCACCGCGATTCCGAGCACGAGACCTGGCCGAAGACGATGCTCCGCCAGCGCCGCCTCCAACGCCTCGGCGGATTTCCCCTCGGCCTCCAGCCGCTTCATGCGCCGCACGGCGTCGTAGGATTCGAGCCGCGTGGAATACTCCCCGTCCGCCTTGGCCGAAGACCCGCGGCCTGGCGCGAACGGCCGGTAAAGCGGATCCCCGATCGCGACCGCCTGCCAGCTGAGCGCGGGCAGCGCGAAATAGACCGCCTCGACCCAAGAGGCCCCGCGCGCCAGCGCCCGCAGCAGCAGGTGCGGGGCGTGCGTGAAGGTCAGGTAAGGCTCGTGCACGTTTCCCACCGTCGCCGTCACTCCCCGCGCGATGAAAGGTCCCGTCCAACCGGAGTCCGCCGAACGCAAGGTGGCCGCCGAGTAGCTGTGCAGGTGCAGCGCGATCGCGCCGGGCGGAAAACGGAACCCGGGGAGCGCGAACGGGCCGTCCAAGGTTCCCGCATACCAGCCGAAATAGAGCACCGGCGCGTCGAAGCGGGCGTGCGGCGGAAACGTGCCGGGCTCGCGATCGACCGAGGTGTCGAAGCCCATTTCCGCCAACTGGCGGGCCACCGTCTCGAACCACGCGTCGCCGGTCGCGTCCCGGTTGGCGATATCCACGTACGCCCGACCACGCGGTCCCGTCTTCTCCGCCGCGATCGCTCGGTCGATCAACGCGCCGGCATCCGCCGCCGTGGGACCGTCTAGGCGCGAAACGCGGACCACCTGCCGTAGCTCGGACTCGGACGGCGCCTGGTTCTGGAAAAGCGGATTCGGAACGAACGCGTTGATCGGGTAATTCGGACTCGCGAGCAGGCTGAGTTCAGCGTCAACCGCGCCGGCGTTCGTGCGGAATTCCCCACGCCTGGTGTAGGGCGGCGCCTCGGCGTAGAGCGAGGCGTCGTGCTCCAGCTTCAGCGGCACGCCGCGGCACACGACGAGCGCGTCGATGCGATGTCCATTGGGCGCGTACTTGCGGCGTCCGGCGGCGTCGCGCGTCGCCATCGGGATCGCGTCGATCCAACGCTCGGCGACCAGACGCTCCAGCAGCGGATTCCAGATCGTCGCCACGAAGTCACGCCACGCCACCGATTCACTCGACGACATTTTCCAGGCCAGGAGGTTTGCCTCCGGCACCGCCCGCGCGGCGAGGTAATGGCGCGCAAGGGCGAGCGAGTCGGGATCCGCGGCGTTGGCGAGAACCAGGACCCGCGACGCCTGCAGCGATGTCTCCGGGATCTTTTCCGCCGCCGGCAAAGAGAGCCCCAGTAACCCCGGGAGCAGGAGGCTGAGGCGAAACGCGCTCACCGGCGGCGCTGTCTCAGGGAGCGGACTTGGCGGCCGCGGCCTGACGGCGCACCAGCGCCGCCCGCAGATACGTGTCAGGAACCGCGCCG
>DNHH01000131.1:28672-28838 GCA_003485955.1 Opitutia bacterium | reverse complement strand
ACATCGCCTTTAACAGTCGCAATCAGGAATGTACCGCGTTTCGACCCTGCAGTCTTTTCAGCTAAGAGTGCAGGCTCGAGCGTGCCGACAGCCGCCTTCATGACGCGTGCCGATTTAACGACCTGAGGGAGGAACATTTTTCCGGCGCCAAAGAGATCGCCCACCA
>DNHH01000131.1:26236-28511 GCA_003485955.1 Opitutia bacterium | reverse complement strand
GGCGCCAAAGAGATCGCCCACCACACGCATGCCTGCCATCAGAGGGCCTTCGATAACTTCGATTGGGCGTTTAAGTTCCTCAAGGGCTTCAAGGGTATCTTCCTTGATGTGCTTTGATTCGCCTTTAACGAGGGCGTACGTCAATCGCTCGGCGACGGACAACGAACGCCAGGCATCGGCGTCGCTCGGACCCGCATCAACGCGATTTTTTGCAAAACGCGCCGCGGCCTCAACAAGTCGATCCGTTGCATCGGGGCGCCGGTTGAGGATAACATCCTCAACTAAGGTGCGTAGCTCAGGATCAATCTCTTCGTAGACTTCGAGCATGCCTGCGTTGACGATGGCCATGTCGAGTCCGGCTGCGATTGCGTGGTAAAGGAACACCGTGTGCATCGCTTCGCGCACGCGGTTATTTCCCTGGAAGGCAAAGGAGACATTCGAAAGACCGCCCGACGTACGCACGCCAGGGCAACGTTTTTTGATTTCCCGAACTGCCTCGATGAAATCGACAGCATAGTTTTCGTGTTCTTTAATGCCCGTGCCCACAGTTAAGATATTGGCGTCAAAGATAATATCCTGAGCGTCGAAGCCTGCTTGCTTGGTGAGCACTTTGTAGGCGCGCTGTGAAATGCGTATTTTCTCCTCAAAGGTCGCCGCTTGGCCCTTTTCATCGAACGCCATGACAACAATCGCTGCCCCGTATTTACGGCAGACACGTGCTCGGCGAATGAGCTCAGCTTCGCCTTCTTTCAGCGAGAGCGAGTTGACGATGGGTTTACCTTGCACGCAGCGCAGGCCGGCCTCGAGGATCTCCCATTTGGAAGAGTCGATCATCACAGGGACGCGTGCGATATCAGGCTCAACCGCGATTAAGTTCAGGAACTTGTGCATCGCGGCGACCCCATCAAGTAAGCCGGCATCAAAATTAATATCGATAATCGCTGCGCCGTTCTCGACTTGCTGTTTTGCAACGGTAAGCGCTTTGCCGTAATTTCCCGCTTCGATTAACTCACGAAAAATTTTGGAACCGGCGACATTGGTGCGCTCGCCAATACTTACAAATGAGGCTGCACCGCCTGTTAGGTTTAGGGCTTCGAGCCCAGCCAGGCGTAAAGCTGACGGAGGGTGACTGAGGGTGTGCGGTTTACAGTTTACGGTGCGACGGCGAATAGCCCGGATATGATCGGGAGTCGTGCCGCAGCATCCCCCTAAAATATTAACTAACCCGTCACGTGCGAAGGTTTCGAGAATTGCCGCGGTATCTTCAGGGCCTTCGGGGAATCCTGTCGGGGACAGTGGGTTGGGTAAGCCCGCATTTGGGTAGCACGAGACCGCTATGTCGCTTTTTCGAGCGAGCTCTTCAATGTGTGGGCGCATTTGCGCACCGCCCAAGGCGCAATTCAATCCCACCGAGAGAGGATTTGCGTGGCGTATTGTATTCCAGAAGCCTTCGACGGTTTGTCCGGTGAGCGTACGCCCCGAGGCATCCGTAATCGTGCCTGAAATCATTAAGGGCACCCGGCATTGCCGCGCTTCAAATGCTTCATCGATAGCAACGAGTGCAGCTTTGAGCACTAAGCCGTCAAAAACTGTTTCACAAAGGAGAATATCAACCCCTGCATCCAAGAGTGCATCAACTTGTTCGCGATAAGCATCACGGACTTCAGCGAAAGTAATATCGCGTTTGCCTGGATCGCTGACGTCGCGGCCCATCGACAACGTTTTATTCGTCGGCCCGATAGCTCCGGCGACAAAACACTTTCTGCCTGGTTGAGCAGTTTCTACTGCTTTACAAGCACGTCGGGCGACCGCTACCGCAGCTTCGTTTATTTCGCGAACGAGATGGGCGAGACCATATTCAGCTTGGGCAATCGACGTGCCGTTAAAGGTATTGGTTTCGACAATATCTGCTCCCGCTTCAAGGTAGGCTTGGTGAATTGACTCAACAATCTCAGGGCGCGTCAGTACAAGTAGGTCGTTATTACCTTTTAAGTCCCGGTCGTGTTTTTGAAGAATGTTCCCGCGGTAGTCGGCTTCACTGAGCTTCCGCTGTTGAAGCATCGTGCCCATGGCGCCATCTAAATAGACAATACGCTCCGCAAGGAGTGCCTGTAGGCTTTCCCCTGCTGGGTTTAATGGCAGTTGCTTCAACATGCTTCCCTTAACCCTGCCGTCTGTCCTGCCACGGTCAAGGTTGGGTCGTGTCATCCACGATTCTGTTCGAGTGTCGGGGGCTTTTTAGCCCGAACAAGGTCCTGGGCACGGTACAGAACAA
>DNHH01000131.1:24770-26068 GCA_003485955.1 Opitutia bacterium | reverse complement strand
CTGGGCACGGTACAGAACAATACGTTTTTCAAAAAACTTCTCATCCCCGCTTAGTAAAGGTTGAAGCTCTAAAGCATGGCTTGGCTTAATCCCAATGCCCGCAAACTCTACTGCGGGATCACCGCCTTGCCAGTAAAGGATGCCGTTAGGCAGTGAATTTCTTTCGCCGCGGTGTACGAGCTGTTTAGTGTTCGCAATAAATTCAGGCAGGCTACTCACGGCGCGGCCTGTTATAAAATCATGTTCGTGGCGCAATGTCTCTGCTCGCGCATTACGTACGTCTACATTTCTCAATCCAAGCCGTACGACGATGTCATGCACGCAGGCGATTTTTTTGCCAACCGAGTCAACCAGGGTAAATTCAGCTTGAGGGTAGAGCACTGCGAGGATCAGTCCCGGGAATCCACCACCTGTCCCGATATCAATCACACGCGTTCCTTTCATAAGCTTTAGCATGCGTACGGCCGCAATGCAGGGCGCGTAGTGGTGCCACTCGAGTGCATCGATGTCTTTGCGTGAGACTAAATTTACTTTAGCATTCCACTCGCGGTGTAGTGCAGCCATCGCGCGAAGTTGCTCCCAGGCAGGAGCAGGTACTTCAGGGAAAAGAGGAAGGATGCGGTCCACAGGGTTTTCTGTCCCGAAAGCGTGCAGCACTAAAGCCTAAAGCATCTCAGGCTTGCACCAAGTCGACGCCAGGACCTACGGTTATGCATGCTCTCCCACGTTGTTTTATTCTGGCTTAAGCCTGATTTGACTGAAGCCCAGCGAACTGATTTTAGGGTACAGGTGAATACCTTGGCGACCATCCCTGGAGTCATTCAATGCCACATCGGCACGCCTGCCTCCACGGATCGTCCCGTCATCGACCGCACGTATTCGGTGGGACTTAACCTTATCTTCCCAAGCATGGCAGCGCACGATGTTTATCAAGTCCACCCTGTCCACCTTGCCTTCGTTGAAAAATGTAAGTCGATGTGGACGAAGGTCGTTATCTACGATTTCGAATAAGTTGTCCGGATTATTTCCCTCAAAGAAAAACCCCGTCGGTTGACGGGGTTTTTCTTTGAGGGCTAAGGCCGATTAGGCTTTAGGGACAATCTGCACGCTGCGGTGCTCACGATCCCACTTCACGATGCCCTCGGAAAGAGCAAAGAGGGTGTGGTCGCGACCCATGCCAACATTGCGACCTGCACGCATACGTGTGCCACGTTGACGGAGAAGGATTGAGCCCGCGGTGGCGAATTGGCCGCCGTAGAGCTTAACGCCGAGTCGCTTGGAGTTGGAGTCGCGGCCGT
>DNHH01000131.1:22252-24572 GCA_003485955.1 Opitutia bacterium | reverse complement strand
CCGCCGCCTTTCTTTGTTGCCATGGCAGTTCAGGGAGGGGTTAAGGGTGAAAAGTAATTAGCCTTGGATGGATTCAATCTTAACGACTGAAAGTTCCTGGCGATGTCCGCGACGGCGATAGTAGCCTTTACGACGCCGGTGTTTGAAAATGCGGATTTTGTCGCCGCGCTTATTTTCTAAAAGCTTCGCGGTGACTTTAGCGCCCGCAACGAGAGGGGTGCCAATTTTGGCCGCTGCGCCTTCGCCGAGGAAAACCACTTTATCAAAAGTGATTGTATCCCCCTCCTTGGATTCAGGGAGTTGGTTGATGGTTAAGATGTCGCCTTGTTTAACAGTGAACTGGCGACCGGAGGTAAGAATCGTGGCCTTCATGGCAGTCGGAAGGTCGAGCAAAGGGTTCACGGGGTACTTGGCAAGGGATTTTCTCATGGTTTTGGCCTTTTCCCCCGGGCCAAGACCCCGCACCCTACGTGAGTGAACCCTTTCCACCCCCCATTCCCTCCTTCTGACGACCTTAGGGCCCGCTTGGACCGTAATTTAAGCATGGGGCCTAATATTGCCTCATCGGCCTTTGTTCACCCCCGGGCGGTTGTAGAGGGGGCGGTCACCTTGGCCGCTAAATCAAGCGTTTGGCCCTGTGCTGTCCTTCGAGCTGATATTGAGCCCATTGAGGTTGGTGAGGGTACGAATATCCAAGACGGCGCCGTCGTCCATGTGGCGGACGGTCTCCCAGTGAAGATTGGCGCATATGTCACCGTGGGGCACTTAGCCATGATCCATGCCTGCGAAATTAGCGATGGGTGTTTAATCGGGATGCACGCTACCTTGCTCGACGGGTGTGTGATTGGTGCACGCTCGATTATCGGCGCGGGCGCCTTGGTTACGAAGGGCACAAAGGTTCCACCCGGCTCATTGGTCTTGGGCGCACCTGCAAAAGTTGTGCGAAGTTTAACGGCAGAGGAACAAGCAGAACTTCCGAGTTGGGCAGAGAAATATGTGATTGTAGCGAGCCATCACTCGCGCTGGCACTGATGTCGACGATTGCTGAAAATACTTTAGCTCAAGCATCGTGGCTTTCGCGCCGCGCCAAACACCATGCCCGCGTCGATGGTCTTACAGAAGCACGTCGCTTGCGTGCAGCAGCAGGGAAGGCGCACCCAGTCGAAGATTTTCTTTTCACCTATTACCCATTTCGCATGGGTGCTTTGCGGCGCTGGTCGCCCGGCTGGGGAGTTCAGCTTTATGCTGAATCGGCGCCCGAAGGCGAAGGGTGGTGGCAACTCGGTGCAACGGGGTTGTGCGTGAGCGAAAAAGAGAGAGATGTGACAGCACTCAAGCTTGCTCAGTTTATACGAAATCTCTGCGTCGCAGTAGCTGGGCGTCCTGCCCACCACGGATGTTTCGGTTTGCACGAGTGGGCCATGGTTTACCGCTCCGCAGAAGCACGTCGCCATGCGAGTTGGTCACTTCGCCTTTCTCCCGCAGCGACAGATGCGGTCGTTGAGTCTATGCCCGTACGCTGCACGCACTTTGATGCCTTCCGTTTCTTCACGGCTGATGCGCGTCCACTCAATCGACTTCAGCCAGACTTGGACAGCCGCATCCTGAATGAGCAACCTGGCTGCATCCATGTGACGATGGATCTCTATAAGTGGGCAATGAAGCTGCGACAACTGATCCCCTCTGAGCTGGCCGCGGATGCTTTTGATTTAGCCATGGAGGCGCGGCGAGTCGACATGCGTGCAAGTCCCTACGACTTTTCAGCCTTAGATTTTAAACCTATATGTATTGAGACCGCCGAAGGGCGTGCGGAATATGAAGTTGAACAACGTCGACTGGCTGCCTTGGCTGCGCCAATCCGCGCACAGCTCATTTCGTCCTGCGACCGAATTCTTGCTGGCTAAATTTACGGTAAGCGAATGACCCAAATGTCTTTGTACTCTACTCGACATCCAGGGTCGTGAGCTTGCAGCGCAAAGGTACCTAAGCCAATCCGCCGTCCATCCATTCCCGCAGGTGGCTTCCAGCCGGCAGGTTCAGTAAAGTCGGTGGTCTGTTTTCCATCAATCCAGACTTGGATATGTTTTCCTTGGACGCGGATGCGGTACTCAAACCAAGTGTCATCAGGCGCTGCGGGGTAATCCATCACGTCTTTGACCCCGTAAAGCCCGCCGGTTTTCCGTGCATCTGCATGCGTTGCATTCACTTGTGCCTCATACCCAGCCGACGGCCAGCCGTTGGACTGATAGCGTGTGTGGAAATAAATACCTGAATTTGCTTTCGCGTGGGTGCGAACCTTTGCGCTCAACTCAAAGTTCTT
>DNHH01000131.1:21742-22089 GCA_003485955.1 Opitutia bacterium | reverse complement strand
TTGCGCTCAACTCAAAGTTCTTAAATTCAGCCCCGCCGTCTGGGCCAACATAGTAGAGGTGACCCCGGCCACCGCGGATTTGGATTTCACCATCGGCGACTGTGAACGCGTTGGCTCCCTCTTCGGACGCTTTCCATCCTGCGAGAGACTTGCCGTCAAAAAGAAATTCTCGTTCGTATGCGGCACCATTTTTAAAGATGCAACAGCCCGTTGTGAGAAAACAGGCGGTCAATAAAACGGTGTATAGTGAACGCATGAATTATTCTTTGGGCATAACCTGTTCGGGTCAAGGCGAGCGATAGTTCATTTCCGAAAGTCGCTTCTTCAGTGTCGATCGATTCATCCCG
>DNHH01000131.1:21217-21487 GCA_003485955.1 Opitutia bacterium | reverse complement strand
GCAGAATCATTTCCTTTTCGATAATCGAAAGAATGTTTTGTGCTTCGGTGGTGCGGACTTTTTGGTAAAGTGCGTCGTAGAGTGACGTCAGATTGACTTCTGCGGATTCGGGCTCCGGAGCTGCCGAATCAGAGCTATTCTTCGTACCCTTGGTTGAGACTGTACGACGCGGCTCAAGAAGTTCGGCCGGTAAGTCTTTGGCGAGGATAGCCTCACCTTTGGCGAGGACGCCTGCACGATGAATAACGTTTTCGAGTTCACGGACATTGC
>DNHH01000131.1:20644-21034 GCA_003485955.1 Opitutia bacterium | reverse complement strand
CGAGTTCACGGACATTGCCGGGCCAATCGTGCCGTATCAGTAGATCAAGGGCCTCTGAAGATAATCGACGGGCGCGCAACTTGCGTCCAGCCGTCACGCGTTGGAGCATGTAGTCGACAAGTAAAGGTATGTCTTCTCGGCGTTCGCGCAAAGCTGGCAACCGAATCCGAAATACATTCAAGCGGTAGAAGAGGTCTTCACGGAAAAGACGTTCGGCGACCATCGACTCTAAGTCTTTATTGGTAGCCGCTAAGAGGCGGACACTAATCTTGATAGTTTCCGTACCACCAACGCGTTGAATTTCTCCCTCTTGGATCGCTCGCAATACTTTCGTCTGGGTGGGAAGCGACATGTCGCCGATTTCATCGAGGAAAAGGGTGCCGCCGTCGG
>DNHH01000131.1:19835-20441 GCA_003485955.1 Opitutia bacterium | reverse complement strand
GCCCGATGCTGCCTTTCTGATTTGCGCCGGTGAACGCACCTTTCTCGTGTCCAAAAAGTTCTGACTCGATGAGATTTTCAGGAATAGCCGCACAATTAACGGCCACAAAGGGGCCTTTCGAACGGAGAGAGTGACGGTGAATACAGCGAGCTACTAATTCTTTGCCCGTACCAGACTCACCTGTAACAAGGACAGTTGCCTCAGAAGCAGCCACTTGTCCGATTGCTTTGAGTACCGACTGCATCGGCTCTGAATTACCCACAATGCCTTCTTGATAATCTGCGGGATTAATTTTTGGACGTAGCGATGCACCAACATTGGCTAAGTCGCGCTGTGCTTGAAGTGCTTTTTCGACGAGACTCAGCAGCTTTGCCTGGTCAAAGGGCTTCATCACATAGTCGTAAGCCCCGAATTTCATGGCCTCGATGGCTGTTTGCGTTGTCCCGAACGCAGTCATGAGAATGACCATCGTGTTCGGGGTTGCCCCGCGCAGGAGCTGCAGTGTTTCGATTCCTGTCATTCCGCCCATGCGGTTATCAAGCAGGATGACGTCAGGCTGCTCGCGCTTCGCCGCGACGACACCGGTCTCGCCGCTGTCGGCTTCGA
>DNHH01000131.1:19236-19724 GCA_003485955.1 Opitutia bacterium | reverse complement strand
CCATGCGGTTATCAAGCAGGATGACATTTGGTAGGTCTGTTTTCGCTACAGCTACGCCCGCTTCTCCACTCTCTGCTTCCGTTACCAGCCAGCCTTTGCCGGCAAGTGCTCGCCGTAGCGAATAGCGCAGATCTTTATCGTCATCGATAATTAGAATTTTGGCGCCTGTCGGTGCAGTTGGGTTGTCCATGATTGTTATTAAGCACAAGCAGTGCCGTTACGCCTTTAACTAAGGTTTTGTATAAAAATAAGCAAATTCTGACCGAAGATTAATCATCGGAATTACATAAACGATTATATATCAGGTATATAAGTAAAAATATCGCTAAGCGAGCTCGTGCCTCCCATCGAGTCGCCGAATGAGCCTTCCTTCAATTTCAAGCAATGTCAGTGCCCCTGCTGCTGCATCGGGAGCCGCGGAGGCAGCGATCGCTAGGGAGTCAGCATCATGGGGCTCGCCGCCGACAAAATATTGAAGCCAAGGGAGT
>DNHH01000131.1:17486-19078 GCA_003485955.1 Opitutia bacterium | reverse complement strand
CCGACAAAATATTGAAGCCAAGGGTGTGCCTGAATCTCGCCAGTTTCAGGCTGTGGAGCTCGCGAGACTTTTTTGAATTCACCGAGTTCTTCGAGAATTTCATCAACACTCGTGATGAGTGTCGCGCCGTCGCGTATGAGCGCATGACACCCGCGGCTCGCTGGACTATCCACTCGGCCAGGTAAGACGCAGACGGGACGTCCGAGTTCGAGAGCAAATCGGGCCGTGATAAGACTGCCTCCCGCCAAATCTGTTTCGATGACGATGACGCAGCGGCTGAGGGCGGCCACCAGACGATTGCGTTGAGGAAAAGTCTGTCGATCGGGTGGACGTCCTAAAGGGAATTCGGAAAGGATGCACCCCCGCTCGGAAATTCTACGACGTAATTTCCAGGCATCCGGCGGATGCGTCCTGTCTAATCCGTGTCCGAGTACAGCAGCTGTCCAACCGCCACCCTCTAGTGCACCTTCGTGGGCTGCTTGGTCGATGCCTTGTGCAAGGCCGCTGATAATCCACCAATCACGACGGGCGAGTTCTGCGGAAAGCCTCCGCGCAAAACTGAGGCCATAAGGTGTGCACCGTCGTGAGCCGACGATTGCAATCGAGCGCTCTGGCGGCAACGCGTTGCCCTCTGTATACAGGGCGAGTGGCGGGTCCCACATCGGGGCGAGGGCTTCTGGCCAAGCGTCATCGATGCCAGTGAGAATGCGTAACTGTAAATCCGCAGCTCGTTTTTGCTCTGTGCTGACATCAAAATCTCTTCGACGTAAAACTTCGGCTACCGTTGGGCCAATACCTTTAACTCTCATTAATTCCGAAACCGAAGCACGCATTGCTGCCCGAAGATTACCCGCGAAGGCATCGTGCAATCGACGAACAGTGACAGGGCCAATCCCGGTTAAGCCATTGAGCAGAATACGTAGCGCAGCTTCGTCTTCAGGTATAGGGTGCACTCATCCACTTGACCCTTTTGCTTAGGCACTGCGCAAGGTCGGCGAAAGCCCATCCAGCAACTGGGTAGTTCTGACTGCAGTTTCGCCTTTATGCTGAGTAAGCCAGTCGGCTGCCAATGCATGCCAAGTGACGGCAGCGATCGTTGCCTGGAGTGGTGTCATTTTAAGTATCTTTCGACGGGCGATAACAGAGGTAACGATGCCCGCGAGTAAATCGCCAGACCCACCGCGCGCGAGGACAGGGCCTCCAAAAGGAATATAGGTCAGGCTATCACCGTCAGTGACAACTGTGAGTGGGCCTTTGAGTACAATGATTGCCTGGAGTTTTTTAGCTGCGAGGTGTGCGGCTGCGGGGGTGGCACGTTTGCCTGTTATGCGAAGAAATTCACCAGCGTGTGGAAGCAAGACGCGATGGATTGCACGACGGGTATCGCGGATGACCTTCGGGTTCAGTGCATCGGCATCAAGGATAGCGATACCGCGAATGGCGCGAGCCGTTGAGCTCGCGAGGGAAATCCCTTTCGCACTGAGACCACTCCCAACTAATACTGCGTCAGCTCGACTAGCGAGTGCACCAACGTCAGCAGGCAGTTTGTTTTGGCCGAGCTTGAGCGGAACCCACATTGCCTCAGGCAGCAT
>DNHH01000131.1:9494-17161 GCA_003485955.1 Opitutia bacterium | reverse complement strand
ACGCGGCCTTGCTCGCGCTTTTCAGTGCGCGCATCGCGGGGCGATGTTAGTCGCCCTAAAACATTTCGCGTAGCGCAGCGTTGGCTTTCGGCTTTCAGAGGGATCTCAATATCGATGACGCGAATGCGCCCGGCGCTTTTGGCCACAGCAGGAAGAAGGAGTGGGGCTTTTAAACAACCAATCGATACGGTCAGATCTGCACGAAAGCAGGGAGAGTGATGGCGATCACTAACTCCGCTGGGCACATCGACGGCAACCCGAAGGCCAGGGATTGATTCGCTCCATTTTAATAGACGGCGCAGTTCGGGTCCGAGGGTCCCCCGAAAGCCTGTACCCAAAATACCATCAAGAATTACCGTTGGTTTCGGTAATGTAGGTATTTTATTGTGCCAAGTTAAGATGCAGGCGCCCTTACGATGTGCTTTCGCTAATGCTGCTTTCGGCAATTCTCCAATGGTTTTGCCTTCGGCAAGTAAGATAAAGAGTTTTCCGCCGAGCGCGCATCCGGCGAGGATGGCATCCGCACCGTTCTTGCCTTTACCTGCGAGCACGAGAACAACCTCGGGTTTACGTCCAAGCTGAATGAGTGTCGCCTCGGCGATACCAGCGACGGCTCGCTGCATTAATAAATGTTCTTTGCGAGGATTTTTTCTAAGCCAACTCGCTTCGCTTGCTGCGAATGCCGTACAACTTAGAACAGGTAAATAGGCAGCACTCATTTACGTTGGATAATTGCAACGTATGCGAGGGCCATTCCGCCATCGTGTGAGAGTGACAAAAGAATTTCTGTCCCGCCATGCGCCCGAAGTAGTGCGGAACCTTTAGTGTCTAGATGTACAACCGGAGCGCCTGCTGGACCTTCAAGGATTTCGACGGAGGTTAGGTGGAGTGCTTCGCCAATACCGGTACCAAAAGCTTTGCTGACAGATTCCTTAGCCGCCCAACGTGCCGCCAGTGAAGCATCAGGGTCGCCCTTTGCTAGACACAGCTTTTGTTCTGCAGGCGTAAAAACTTTATCGAGAAAGGCCTGTCCGTGTCTCGTTCGAGCGGAAGCGATACGCTCAATAGGGCAGATGTCTGTGCCAATCCCAACGACATTGCCGCCTTGGAGATCCATTTAGGATAAGGCCAAGCGCATTTCTGCGACAGCGGATTGCATGCCGACAAACAGCGCCCGGGCGACAATGCTGTGACCAATATTCAATTCATGGATGTGCGGGAGTTGTCGTGCGATTTTCGCGTTTACATAGTTAATGCCGTGGCCGGCATTAACGATGAGTCCAAGGCGATGTGCTTGTACGCAGCCAGCCCTAAGGCGTTCAAACTCCCGTTGGCTTTTTTCAGTATCTACACCGTATGCGCGAGCCCATGCACCGGTGTGTAATTCAATCACGGGTGCACCCACGGCTACAGCCGCTTCGATTTGGCCCGGGTCAGCATCGATAAACAACGAGACTTCAATGCCAGCGTGTGTGAGCGCTGATACTGTCTTACGCACGCGTTCAAAATGTCCTACGATATTTAGACCACCTTCCGTTGTAACTTCTTGTCGCGACTCAGGTACAAGGCACGCAGCTGCAGGCTTTGAGCGTAGCGCAATAGCCACCATCTCCTCTGTGCACGCTAACTCTAGGTTAATCCGGCAATTCGGTAGTGAGAGTAAGTCGGCTAAATCGCTATCTTGTAGGTGTCGGCGGTCTTCGCGGAGATGAACAGTGATGCCATCTGCACCTCCGCTGAGTGCAGCTTGCGCGATGGTGACTAGCCTGGGTTCGGCGTGGGGCGACAAGTGGTCATCGCGGTAGCGTGCCTGACGCACGGTAGCAGCATGATCAATATTAACGCCTAAACGAAGTTTGCTCACTGTTTTTTAAGCTTATCGAGTTTCTTTTGAATCTCTTCGGCTTCGCGCTTGAGACGTCGGCAGCGCTCTTCTTGCCCGCACTTCTCGTAATAGGACTCCATGATACCGATGAGAGAGTTAATCGTTTTCATACGGAAGACATCATCCGAGCCGTCATCAAGTTTTCGACGGAAGGTGCGTTCGATGTCATTCAAGAACATGGTCTCTTCTTCTTTGTTTCCTTTGACTGACTGATAGTAGCCTTCGAGAGCGGCCTTAAATGTCGGCAGATGGTCTGCGTGCTCACGCATAGTTTCACGATAGAGATTTCGAACGCGCTCAAAGTTTTTAACTGGGTCTCTTTTCCAGAAACTTGCTTCACGTTCAATCGACCGAAGGATTAAATCCATACGGTCAGGGAATTCTTTAACTAGGCGGTGATATTTTCCGCGGTATGCGCTGATAGCATCGTTTGTACTCCAGGTCTTGGCAATGTGCCGTGCTTCGATGTCATCTGCAAGGTCACGCATGTCAGGCCATTCGTCGAATGCACTGCGAATGTCGCGAACCACTGTTTTCCAGACATCAAGTTTTACTTGGTCTCCCCGATCTTCCAGGCAAGCAGCATAAGCTTCCCAGGCAGCCAATGTTCGGTCGGCCGCTTCGGTTGCATACCGGAGGGTTTCCAGCTGCAGGTCACTTTCGCCGCGTTCGGCGTAGATACCCGCGATAATCATTAGGCGGCGGCAAAGTTGGTAACCTCCCGATCGACGTTGTTTATCGCCGAGGAGTTGCACTTCGAATTCCTTCACAGCCTTGCCGGTTTGTGGGTCGCCTGTCATGCCACAGGAATAACCGTCGGCGTAGCGCCCGGTGGACATATTCCAGGAGCCTTGGCGGTCGTTTTCGAGGAATGCAAACCAAGCGTGGCCGCCTCGATTGCCTTCGCCGGTGACATAGGCCGAGGGGATGCCGGCGGCCTTTGCGGTACTGGCGGCGAAGTGGGCTTGGTGCATGCAAATCCCGCCGCACTTCAAGATATCAGCGAGCGATCCGTCTGTGTAAGGAGGTCCTAAAGGTTTTCCACCGGTGACAAAGTCCATTCGGTAGCGGATCATTCCATACGCTTGACCCCACGTCTGCTGCTTCAGACGCCGTAATTCTTTGAGCGTCCAATCCAGCTCTTCTTCGGAGACGTCTGCTGCTACCACCCAAACAAGTTCGTAAGGTTGTAGTTTAGTTAAGTCGGTTTCGAGGTGATGTTTCGCGTCATGATCGCGATACCAGCGGTAACGCTTCATTGGATCAATGGGGTGTGATTCGCGGACAAGGCGGTTCCAGGACATTGGGCGGTCGTAGACGACTGCCATGGCGACTTGGAGATGGAGATACTTGCCGCGTAATTCTTTAGGATCGTCGCGCCAGAGTTTAGCCCATGTGCGCAGGCCAGCTTCAACGTCATCTTCGGCCTTAACGGTCTGTAGCCAGGCTTCGAGAGCGACAGGGTCAACCATCACTTCTCTCAGGAATTGTCCGTCGTCTTCGTTGTTGGCCAGCGAGCGTAGGACATTGGGCGTTACGCGACGGATAAAAGCGTTTTGGGTCGCACCCAGGGAGAAGTACTTACTTTCCCAAAGTCGGTCGTAGCGCTTTTCTTTATTAGACTGCGAAGTCGCTTTAAAGGCGGGAACAAGTCCGCGTTCTAGCCGCGAAAGGTGGTTCTCCCATTTACCATCGCCAATACGCAGCGCCGTATCGTTCACGAGTGTCGCCAGTTGTTTGGGGTCGCGCAAAGGTGCGCCGATAAAAGGGTAGGGTTCTTCGTTGGCGACAACGGGCTCATCGTTGGTCTTCGGCTTTGTCTCTGTGACAACGGGTACCACGATTTCTTTATCGGGTATTTTAACGGGCGTCGGGTCGACCAAGGGTGTCGTGGTGACCGCGAGAGGCTCCTGCTCTTTTCCTAAAATTTCGCTGACGATACTATAGCTCTTACCTTCAGCGCGGGCTGCCTCGACGCGTAGATCGTATTGCGTCATCGCGATTGAGCCGACCCACCATACGGCGGGTGCCAAAATTAAAATAGCCAGCAGGTCCTTCGTGTGAGAACGACGGCTCGGTCTTTTGACAGGTCTAGAAGGACGAGGGCGCATGCAGCGACAGGTTGATGATTTAACCCCAAAGAGGGTAAATCAGACCAACTTAATATTCAATGCTTGGGCGAGGGCAGGGGCGGTCGGGGACCCTTTTTTCTTCAACAAAGCTTCGGGGGTGCCTTGGTGGAGCAGGTGTCCGCCCTCAATGCCGCCTTCCGGGCCGATTTCAATAAGCCAGTCTGCCTCAGCCAGAACGTCCGGGTGGTGTTCGACGACCACGACGGTATGGCCTTGGTCGACAAGCGCATGAAGGAGTTCGAGTAGTTTGCGGCAGTCGGAGTGGTGAAGTCCGATAGTTGGTTCCTCTAGTAAGTAGAGACTGGGGCGAATTTTCCCGCGCGCCCGGTCCATAAATGTTGGTAGGCCGCGAGCGAGTTCGCTCACAAGTTTAAGCCTTTGGGCTTCACCGCCTGAAAGGGTTGGACTGCTTTGTCCTAGGGTAAGATAGCCCAGTCCTGTTTTAGCCATCAACTCACAAAGGTCACGTAGCCTTGCATCAAACGAAAGAAAAGCAGCGGCTTCTTCAAAGGTCATCGCCAATAGTTCAGGTGCCGATTTTCCGTTCCAGCGAATTTCACGGGCCATCGGACCGAAGCGACTACCGCCACAGTCCTCACATGGCACATACGTTTCTGCGAGAAAGCTCATCTCAAGTTTTATACGACCGGCTCCTGAACACGTCTCACACCGTCCGCCTTTGGTATTAAAGGAGAAGAAGCTAGCAGTATACCCACGAATGGATGACTCAGGAAGCTGTGCCAGTCGCTCACGAATGAGATCCCATGCGCCAATATACGTGGCGGGAGTCGATCGCGGCGTCTTTCCAATGGGGTCTTGGTCCACGACGACGAGCTGACGAAGCCCTTTAAGACCTGTCAGCGTTTTGAAGACAGGCTTCAAGCCGCCCAAGATGGTTAGTCCCTCTTTGCCAGTAACCTTATCTTTTTCTTTCTGTATACCAAACTGGGCCATGGGTGCGAGTAGGTCAGAAATGAGGGTTGATTTGCCTGCCCCAGAAACGCCGGAGACGACGGTGAGTCGGCCACGGGGAATACGTAAATCAAAACCGCGTAGTGTGCGTAGTGCTGCACCTTCTAATTCAACCCAACTTTCAGGACTGCCTTCTCCGCGATCTGAAACCGAGCGTCGTTTTCCGCGCATCGGGTGTTTCATGGGCTCGCGCAGACTTGATCCTGTTATAGAGTTTTCAGCGCGCATCACCGCTGCGGCATTTCCTTGTGCGATAATATGCCCGCCATGTCGGCCGGCCCCTGGTCCTAGGTCGACGACTAAATCTGCAGCCCGCATGGTGTCCTCGTCGTGTTCGACCACGAGCACGGTGTTACCTCGATCGCGGAGTGCGCGCAGCGAGGCGATGAGGTGATCGTTGTCGCGCGGGTGTAGGCCAATGCTTGGTTCATCAAGTACGTAGAGCGCCCCCGAAAGCGTTGAGCCAAGTTGTGAAGCGAGTCGGATGCGCTGGGCTTCGCCGCCCGAGAGTGTGTCCGCTGCGCGATCCAGTGAAAGATAGCCAAGCCCGACGCTGCCTAAGAAGCTAAGACGAGCGGCAATTTCAGGAATGAGCGCGTCGGCTACTGCGCGTTCGCGTGGGCCCAGCTTAAGACTATGCAGGAAAGCTAAGCTCTCGGCTGGTTGTAAAAATAAGAGTTCCGGGAAAGACTTGGTCGATCCTTTACCTTCGAGCCGAATATTTCGTCCAATCGGCCCCAGACGTTGACCTTGGCAAGTTTCGCAGACGGCCTCGCCCACGCGGTCAGCTATCGCATCTTCGTGCAGTTTTTCTTCTTCGTCGGCAGAGAATTTTTCGACCATGCGTCCATGTCCACGACACTCAGGGCACCAACCACGTGGCGAATTCCATGAAAGGTGTTTAGGGTCTATTTCAGGGTAAGCCTCGCCGGTGGCAGCATCAACCCGGGACGTTGATAAGAAGGCAATTTCGTCACCGGCCGTATCAAGTAAGACCAAGGAGTTATTTCCAAGCGCCAGAGCTTCACGCACAACAGTGCGTAGACCGCGTTCACCTTCAACAGGATCTTCGCCGGGCTTTTCGGTTAAGCCACCGGGTAATAAATCAGCAATGACAACGTCGATGTCGTGCTCGCTATAGCGATCAAGTCGTTTGAAGGCAGTGGTCTCGACCATTGTACCATCGCAACGCATCCAGCGTGAGCCGCGTTGTACAGCCCAGTCAGCTAATGGCTGATGGTGTCCTTTGCGGGCTCTCACCAGCGGTACAGCTAAGTGTATGCGACCTTTTTTCAAAACCTTGGTACGTTCGAGTACGCGACGCACGACGGCGTCTTCCGTCAGGCTGACCAGCGGTTTGCCAGTGACGGGGCTATGGGGTGTGCCCGCACGCGCAAAAAGCACGCGCAAGTATTGCGCAACCTCGGTAACGGTTGCCACGGTTGATTTCGATGATCCCCGTGTGATGCGTTGTTCAATTGCTACCGTTGGTGGTAATCCTGTGAGTGAATCGATGTCGGGCTTGGGAAGTTGTTCAACAAATTGCCGGGCATAAGCCGAAACACACTCGAGGAAGCGACGTTGTCCTTCTGCAAAAAGAATATCGAAGGCGAGGGATGACTTTCCAGAGCCGGAAACGCCGGTGAGGACGGTGAGTTGACCGTGGGGAATATCGAGGGAGATGTTCCTTAAGTTATGCTCACGGGCTCCGCGTACTTGAATGGATGTCGGTCGTGTGCGCGTCGATCGATTTTCGCTCACCACAAAGGCATCGTCGCCACCGCGTAGTAATTTGCCGGTTGGCGTTTGTGCCTTGCTGACAGCATCGGGTGTCCCTTCAGCAACGCTTTGTCCGCCGGCAGGGCCTGCTTCAGGTCCTAGTTCGAGTAGCCAGTCGCAGGCTGCCAGAACGTCACGGTGGTGTTCGACGACGACAACCGAATGTCCCGCATCGACTAGCCGGTGTAGAAGAGCGATGAGACGAGATACGTCGTCGCGGTGCAAACCTGTGGTTGGCTCGTCCAGCAATAACAGCGCCTGTTGTGTTTCTTTACCAAGCGTACCCAGGAATCGTACGAGTTTGAGTCGCTGGGCTTCGCCACCCGAGAGGGTCGTGAGTGGTTGGCCCATTCGAAGGTAACCGAGACCGACTTCTTCGAGCACGCCGAGCTGTCCCGTTGCGGGTGTCCGCGGCCCTAAAAATTCGCGAGCCTCTGTGACGGTCATGTCAAGAATGTCGGCAACGGATTTTCCACCGAGCTGGAAGGCAAGAATTTCGTCACGGAAACGACGGCCTTCGCATGATGGACAAGGGACGGATACGTCCGACAAAAATTGCATCTCAACCGTTTCCCAGCCCGCGCCCCTGCAGCGCTCGCAACGACCTTCGCCTGCATTGAACGAAAAGTGTGAAGGCGTAAATCCTGCTGCCTTGGCTTCGTCGGAATTTCCAAGCCACGTACGAATGGCATCCCAGGCGCCTGCGTAGAGTGCGGTGTTGGAGCGCGGTGTACGTGCAGCTGGCGATTGATCGACAAGGGCAATCTCCCCGGGTTGTTCATCAAAGCGAACCCAGTGTGCAGAGGTTTTGGCTATGTCGCCCGTCTCAGGGTCACGCTCGGCGAGCACTTGGTGTAGGAGGGTAGATTTTCCTGAACCAGAAACGCCACATAAGCCCA
>DNHH01000131.1:8536-9277 GCA_003485955.1 Opitutia bacterium | reverse complement strand
TTGCAGAAAACCCCTTAAGATTATTGGCGGTAGCGTTTTCTACATGTAGCCAAGGGGCCTTTGGTTTAATAACACGCGGTGTGTGGACTACAGGCTTCAAGCGTCCTGCGAGCCAATCACCAGTCACGGAATTTTTGGCCTTTAAGACACCTGAAGCCGGACCTTCGTAAATAAGATGTCCACCCGCGGCGCCAGGTTTCGGGCCAATTTCAATTAACCAGTCAGCCGCACGCATGACCGATTCATCGTGCTCAACCACCACCACGGTATTCCCTTGGTCGACGAGACCGCGCAAAATTTCTGTCATCTGCCCGAGGTCACGTGCGTGCATGCCAACGCTGGGTTCATCTAGCACAAAGACCGTGTCTGCGAGTGTCGCCCCAAGGCATGATGTCAGATTGACGCGTTGCACTTCTCCGCCTGACAACGTGCGTGAAAGCCGATCGAGCGTTAAGTACCCTAAGCCAACTGCTTTCAGGTAACCTAATCGAGTTAGGATAGACTCGAGTGCGTGTTCATCTGGGCTACGTGCAGCCTTAGGACGAAAAGCAATCAAGCGATTATGTAGTTCGCTGACCGGTAATGCGTAGAGCTGAGGAAGTGTTAACCCCTCCCATTGCCATAAAAGGGATTCAGGTTGGAAGCGCGCGCCGTTACAAGCCGGACAAAGTTCGTAAGCACGGTAGCGCGAAAGAAAAACGCGCACATGCATTTTATATGTCGTCGATTCTAACCAGCGAG
>DNHH01000131.1:6699-8359 GCA_003485955.1 Opitutia bacterium | reverse complement strand
GCGAAAGAAGCCACGGATACCATACCACTTTGAACCCCATTCGCCCGCTTGGTAGGTCGAATCGCCATCTTCGATGTATTTACGATGAGCCTTGGAAAGAGACTTCCATGGTCGATCCATCGGGATGCCCTGAGCCCGACATGCCCGCGCTAAGTCACGTTGACTCTCGCCGTATACATTGCCTTGAAAAGGGGCGACGACGCCCTCCGCTAATGTCAGCGAGTGGTCCGGCAAAATTTTTCCCCAGTCTAAGCCGATAATACGTCCAAACCCTTTACAGCTTGGGCATGCGCCTATCGGCGAATTGAAAGAGAAGAGACCAGGAGACGCCGCACGAAATTTCCGATGGTCGACAGGTGATTCCAGCGCATCGGAGTAACGTGAAAGCTCTTTACCGTCTTCGCTCAGAATGCGGAGACGGCCACCCCCCAGTCGAAATGCCGAGCGGGCGGCTTCTTCAAAGCGCGCACGTTCGCTTGGATTGATGCGTACGCGGTCTTGAACGACGACGAGCTCGCTCAGTGACTTGGCAACAGGGTCTTCGCCGAGTTTGATCCAGCCTTTGGGTGTCCAGGCTCGCGTGAACCCGGCCCGCATAAACTCTGTGACGAGGACGGTCCACTCAAGTTCCTTGGGCTTGATGAGAGCGAAGGCTAGGCAAACAGACGCCCCTTGGTGCGAGGCGAGGCAAGATTCCCACGCGGCAGATGGTCCTGCTGGACGAATCGGCTTTCCGGAAGCTGGGTCGATCAGTTGGGCTTGATGAGCGAACCAAACCTTAAACCAATCACAGAGTTCGGTCATTGTACCCACGGTCGAGCGCGATGTACGTACGGCATTGCCTTGCCGGATAGCGACCGAAGGGCGGATATTTTCTGCGCGATCAAGTGCAGGTGCTGGGAGCAGTTCTAGGAACTGACGCACATACGGGGAGAAGGTCTCCACATACCGCCGCTGGCCTTCCGCATGGAGTGTTTCAAAAACAAGCGAGGATTTGCCTGCACCGCTGAGTCCAGTGACGACCACTAATTTACCTACAGGGATATCTAGATTAAACCCTTTAAGGTTATTCTGCCGAACACCATAAAGGCGAATAGAGTCGGGACGTTGCGCGGACATCGAAGGTCTAACGGACGAGAGGGTGAGAAAATGGCAAGCAATTCGCTTAACGAATCACGGTGCGACAGCCCTTAGGAGAGGCGATGACGTCAACGCGCTGGTCGTGTGGCTCAACGGGAACGCTCTCAATGATTTGAAAGTCATAGCACCAACCGACTTTCGCACAGCTAGGTCCGACGGCGGCTAGTAATCGGTCGTAATCGCCACCGCCTTGTCCGAGCCTGCCGCCTCTTAGGTCAAACGCTAATCCAGGCGTCAGGACAAGGTCGAGTTCCTCTGGGCTAACCTCCCTTGCTGTCGCAGGTGGTTCTTGAATGCCAAAAGTTCCTGGTGTGAGTGGCGTCGTCGACGTAACGAGATGCATCCTCATTCGTCCATTCTCCATGCGAGGAAGCGCGACACGTTTACCTGCATCCCAGGCAGCGGTGAGTAAGGTTTCAGTTGGTAGCTCGCCGCGTACGGCAAGGTGAAGGGCTACGGTTTGGGCAGAAACCCATGAAGGGTTTTTCAAAAACAGCATTGTGGCCGCAAGTGAAGCTTT
>DNHH01000131.1:416-6498 GCA_003485955.1 Opitutia bacterium | reverse complement strand
GAAGCTTTGCTGATTTCTTCAGCTGACAATTTTTGCCGCGCGTCTCGGTGTTTTTGACGTAGATCCGCTTTTTGCATATGCTCAGAAAGTGCGATCAATCACTAGTGCCAAAAGCAGGATACTTAAGTAGAGAAGTGAAAAGAGAAAGAAGGGTCGTGCCACTTGCTCGCGTCGGGATTTGTCGTGAAACGCAATCCCGAGTCGCAGGTACCATGCCCCCAGTAGCGCAGCGATCACTCCGTAAGCCCTGAGCTCTCCAGGAGCTAGTATCACAGGTACGGCTGAGGCGATAAGTAAGAGAATAAGGAAGCAGGTTGATTGTCGTGCGGCAGACTTACCTGAAGGGTCGATCACCGTCGCAATACGAAAACCGCCCCGGGCGTAATCGTCTTTCCAGAGCACAGCTAGCCCCATGAAGTGTGGCACTTGCCAGCAAAAGAGGATGGCGAAGAGCGCCCATCCCAGTTCGTCGGGATGACCGTGAGCATCACGTGCAGCGGATCCGATTAGCACGGGAAGTGCGCCAGGCAATGAACCGACAACAGTGCACCATTGGGTACGTGTTTTGAGCGGCGTGTAGAGAAGAAGGTATGAGAGAACCGTTGCAGCGGTGAGTGTAAGTGCGACGGGGTTTGTCCATCGCGCAATCATGCCAAGGCCCCCGACGAGCAGAACGACGCCAAAGATAAGTGCCGCCCGCGGTGTCAGTTGTCCTGTGGGCAGCGGGCGCGAGGCTGTTCGCTGCATCTGTGCATCCGGCAATCGCTCCATCCATTGATTGAGCGCGCCGCAAGCGCCCGCTGCGAGTCCTGTGCCAATCGACAGCGCCATAAGTGTCATCCCTGACCAAGGCTCGCTAGGAGGTGCACAAAAGAATCCAGCCACAGCGGAGAGTGCCGCCAGCATGGAAAGACGTGGCTTTGTTAACTCGCGGAAGGCGCGCTGTGTGCTCATGCGCTATTTTTTGCGCCACGGTAGCAGAGCAAGGTGGCACACGCAGTGGTAGCGAGTAGGGCTGCGGCTACCATGAGATGAATCGTGCGCGGGTGAGGGTTGGCGGGTCGGTCGATTGCCAGCACGCCTAATAAAATTTGGAGCGATAGTATGACTACTAGAATAATAGAAAATCCTGCTGCCCATTGCGGGTGAGGCAGTCGTCGATAATGGTGCAACTGTAAGCCGTTCAGTGAGTTTGCAAAGAGCACCATGGTGATTGCAGCGAGCAGTGCGCCGCCGCGATGCAGTAAGTTAATTATCCACATCCAACCTTCGCCCACTGCAGGTATAAAATATCCCCACAGGGTTGTCATTTCACCCGTAGTCCAAAGCGTGACACGGTTTTGTCGCATCACTGCTGCCGCGAGAATGACTAAAAAAAGCAGTACGAGGGTTATGACTCCCAGTGTACGCGATTGTGTAGGTGCAGGTTCCTCCTCCGCGCGTTGCCAGAGTCGCGTGTGCGTAAGGGTAACGCAGGCGAGTAGGGCGACCGTAAGTTGAGCGTTGATTGCGTGCCCAATGGCGAAAGAGAGCGCCTTGATGTTGCTGTCCCCGCCGACATTCAGTTGGTCGAGCAGTACGCGTAGGGCACCTAATCCGCCTTGAGCGACAACGAGTGCGAGTGTGCCGTAGGCGGCGATGCGAACCCCGCGTCGCGTCTCACGTAGCCTATGGGCAATTGCGATCAGTATTGTGAGAATACCCAGGCCTGTTGCCGCTAAACGGTGTGAGTGTTCAGCAAATTTATCTGACTCGGTGAGCCAGCCTGGAGGATTGATAGACCCGTTCGATAGGGGCCAGTCAAGGAAGGCCATCCCAGCGTTGATGGAAGTAGTAAATCCGCCTGCTTGCAGGACGCCGAAGCTCCATAGCAGTGCAAAGAGACTTAATCCAAAAAGAATTCGGTCGCCTGCTTTAGAATGGTGGATCGACGTCATCTCGAAGTCTTAAGGTAAGACGTCGCCCTCGAAGTCAATCACGAGGTCCTTGTTTCCGTCTGTGCATTTAGGCGAACGCACGAGAATAAAGTCATCTGCGAGTACCGTGTTGGTGGTGGTTGGCTTAGTAAGTTGTCCGTTAGCAATGCGTTGGGTGAAAAGCACGGCAACATCGGGCGCGCCTTTGGCGGCCGCAGCAGCGTTTGCGAAGTGCACGGTTAACCGGTGTGTACGCGTGCCTGTTCGCTGAAGTTCCGTTGTTACTTCGGGATTTTTAGCTGCCGCAAAGCGAGCGTCGAATGCCGGATCGCCGTAAAAAGCCACGGTGTCGCGATCCCAAGTTAAGCCCAAGATTTGCTTAACAGCTTCTTGGCCTTCCTTGGAACGCGGGTTGGTTATTTTCGCAGATTTCCAGACGTTGGCCCGGCTGAGCTGGGTCAAAAGCATTTCTGGCTCAGGGTTGCCGTCATTCGGAAATTGTGGCGAAAACTTACCAGCATCTGGGCAGAGTTTGTTTAGGTCTTCAACCAAGCGAACCTGGTTAATGAAGAAAGATTCCGAAAAATTATTTCGACCCGGTAGCGACTGCCAGGTGCCGAGCATATCCCAGCCTCCGCGCCCAAACCAGGTGACGACGGTGTAGCCGGCCATTTGACGTACGCCGAGTTTACCCATCATGACGCAGACAAGTGATTTAGGGCCATCGCAATGGCCGACTAAACAATTGCCCACCGGGAAGTATACTTTGGGGTTCGGCGATTCTGGAAGAGCTTCGCCGATGGGTTTGCCGTTGGGTTTATCAAGGGGAATGAGCGTGCCTTTATGTGCGAGCAAGAAGCCGCTACCGAAAGGCGTTTCAAAGCCATGCTGGAATCCGTGCGATGATGTCACCATTAAGTCTGGCTTAACTTCATTAAAGAAGTCTGCCCAGATGCTTGCAGCGGGGCGGTCCAGTTTGGTGTACTCAACGGTTTTTCCGTCCGCTTGTTTTTCGCGCCAAGTACCTTTAGCTCCGTCTGAGATAGTGAGTGATCGCGCAAGAATGCTGTCATTAATGCCTGTTGTGTTTAATGCGTTTTGAACCGTTAACTTTTTTGGGCCAGCAAGTGTTGCCATTGCGAGTTCAGCCGTCGCTCCAGTGATGATGCCCCACTGTGCATCTATGTAAGCGTCACCGTCTAAGCGACGTGTTAGCCGATGGACCTCGCAGACAAATGTACGCGTTGTTTTTTCCGGCTGACTGACAAAAGCGATATAGCGCGGCATCGCCTTGCTGAGCACAGCTTGGGCGGTCTCTACATTCCCTGTCCATTCCACGACAATGGCACCCGGGTGTTTAGCTTGGAGGGCTTCAATAACCTTAGCCCATGCGGGATCGGCTTTTGTAGTAGACTCAACGACAATTGCGTAAGACTGTGCCCGCGGATTGCTCGTTAAATCTAACGCAGACCTTTCTGCTAAACATGTGAGTGCACATGCACACGCGGCCAGAGTGAGTAAGTGTTTCATTGGGATGCAGAGGCGTCGTGCGTGTGGCGTCCAAAGGCTCTTATTTTAGAAACGAGATTCGCAAGTCCAGTTCGGCGATTCGGCGAAAGGTGTTGGGTGATGCCTACTTCAGCAAGAAACTCTGCGTCAGTTGCTGCAACTTCACTTGGTGTTGCGCCGTCGTAGAGTTCACAGACGAGCGTCGCGATGCCTTTGGTGATGAGTGAGTCGGCGTCGCAACGGAAGCGGCAGATGCCATCGCGAACGGTTGGGTATAGCCAAAGGTTAGATGTACAACCTTCGATGAGTAGTTGTTCGATGCGCAGTTCAGGGGGAAGTCCTTCGGCCCCTTTGGCGCGGTCGATAATGTATTGAAACCGTTCATGCGGATCTTCAAACGGGGCCAATTCTTGAATCAGCGCGGTGCGCTTCTCTGCAAGCGTCATGGTCTAAATCAGCGTCCAAGAAACGCGTCCCGATCTAAGCCTGGGCGCACTAAGGGTTCAATGGCGGCTTCGAGTTTACGAACGCGCGCCGCATCCAATCGTGATTCTGAACGTAGCCAGCCGAGAATGTCGCCCCAGACAGGAGGAAGTGGCCGACGACCTGTGAGCAGTCGCTCAACTTCATCCACAAGGGCAGGCCGCGTTCCGTAAGCGTCGCCTTGTCCGGCGAGAATGCGTGCGGAAATCCAGTCGGCTCTGAGTTGAGAGTGCCATGGGTAGGTTTGTACTCCTGTAGAGAGGATGCGTGCGGCAGGGTCAGTTGCGCCTCCGTCAATCAAGTGACGCGATACAGATCGAAACGCTTCGGGGCCCGGAGTGATTTCTGCCTCCAAAAATGCTTCGAGGTATTTATCTCCGATGCTTCGATCTGCTTTTTCAACCGCAGGATTCGGTTTGGGACGAAGGTGATAGGCAATACCTAGAAGTGCTTGCACCATTGTCTGGTTGGATCGGAAGTGACCTTTGTTCGCCATATTCACGTTTTGATACGTGCGTATACATAAGTCGGATTTTCCTGCGCGGATGAGTGATTCTAAATGCAGTGCGCTAAATGTTGCGGTGTCATAACCTTTAGCCACCGCAAGATTGGCGAGAAGTTCACAGAGGCTGAAGTAGCCGCGTTGCGAACCGTAGTTTGCTAGCGCAAGCATTACGGAATCACTTCCTGAAAATTGATCGAGGATGGCGCGCAGTTCTTTTTCGTATTCATCGCGTTGTCCAAGTTTATCGAGAATGGCTAGGCGTTGTACGCGCAGGAATCCATTCGCTCCGTCCAATGAGATGCGGTCATTGGTTAGTGAGAGTGCCTGTTTGGGTTGTCCGAGTAGCGAGAGCAACCGACTGTGTTGGGATAAAATGGCGTCGCGCTCTTGGCCGCGAAAGTCAGGCGCCCGGTTATCAAGTACGCTTAAGGCTTGTTGCACACGTCCACCATCGAACAGGCAGAGGGAATGGAGCATGGTGCCGCTTGCCGTCTTATCGAGTTTGTAGGTCTCGATTAGGTTGGTCGCTTCGGGGTATCGGCCACACCAATAGAGAGAGGTAGCAGCTTGAAAGGCTAAAATCGTCTTCGTTTCTGATGCTAAGTCTTTGTTCTTTAGGTAGTTAAGCGTGAAATCAATGACTTCTGGGTCACGATGCCTTGCTTGTAAGATTTGACCGTAGCGCTCAAGGTAAGCTCTGCCCATGGGCTCAGAACTATTTATAGTTCCTAAGCCACTCTTTAACAACAAGATAGCATCTTCACTCTTACCAATTTTTCGATGCAAAATATCCGCGTAAAACAGCTTTGCTTGTGTGTTGCTTCCGCTGCAGCGGATAGCGAGCTGGCCGGCTTGCACGGCTGTCGGCAGGTCGCCTTCCTCAAGGGCTTTTTTGCCTATTTCTACAAAGTAGGCGGAAATGGACGCTAAATGACCTTGGCGAATCTGTGCGGCTTGGTCGGGGTTCGACTCAATCGCCGCCAGGGTGAGGCGCACGGAGCGACGCAAAATGGGATCTGCAATGAGGTCTGCTTTGCCGCCAATCTTCGCTAAATAGGCTAATGTGGCCTCTTTTCCTTGAGTTACAGGCATGCCGAGGAGCAAAACGACTTCGGGATCAGACTGTGAGCTAGCTGCTGCAGGTGCCGTACTGGCGGGTGCTTTAGGCGTCTGGGTGGGTGTTGACTCAGCCCATGTAAACGGGGGTAAAGAGGCGCATACAAGCAGAAGGTGGATGGCTCGACGCATAGCGGTCGTCCTAACGTGCCGAGGAGGCTCTAGAAGTCGCCATAAAAATTCCTAGCGGACGTAGGTCTTATGAGGGGGTCTCTCAAAAATGTTAAAAACCTCCACTTTCCGCTTGCTGGGGGGGCTTGGAGTCCTATGTCACAACGCTCTTTCCACGTAAAACGAGGCCCTATGCCCACCATCAATCAGCTCATTCGCCACCCCCGCGTTAAACCGCGTACCAAGTCGAAGTCACCTGCGCTTAACAACTCGCCGTTTAAGCGTGGTGTCTGTGTGCAAGTGATGATTCGTACCCCGAAGAAGCCTAACTCTGCTCAACGTAAAGTTGCCAAAGTTCGTCTCACCAATGGGCAAGAAGTTATTTCTTACATTCCTGACGAAGGCCACAAACTCCAGGAGCACTCAGTGGTGCTCGTGCGTG
>DNHH01000131.1:0-174 GCA_003485955.1 Opitutia bacterium | reverse complement strand
GACTGCTCCGGTGTTGAGAAGCGCCGTCGCTCCCGTTCGAAGTACGGCGTGAAGCGTCCGAAGGCAGCTAAAGCCTAATATCCATTTTCTTCTTACCTGAACTAGACTATGTCACGTCGTCGCCGAGCAACTAAGCGCCAGCACCAGCCAGACTCCCTTTACGGAAGTCCGCTC
>DNHH01000066.1:2132-23947 GCA_003485955.1 Opitutia bacterium | reverse complement strand
ACTATCGGTTGGGGTGGCTGATTAACGTCTGTGCGTCGCTTTAGGAATCTACTGATTTTAGCTGCCCTCGTTTTTGTAGGCTGGAAATTTTGGTTTTATAAAAAGGATGCTTCGACTCCGGGAATTTCTGGAATCGACCCGTACCTGAGTTATGCAAATCGCGAGGGTGAATGCGGAACGGGGGCGGTCGTGCCATGGGCCGGTAAACTTTGGGTCATTACTTATGGCCCGCACCTACCCTTTGGTTCCTCAGATAAGTTATGGGAAATTAGCCCAGATTTATCCATCCGCGCACGACCCGAAAGTGTTGGCGGCACGCCTGCGAACCGAATGATTCATACGGAAAGTAACCAACTGCTGATTGGGCCATATTTTATTAATGCCCAAGGAAATGTACGCGTTATCTCACCGGATCACATGCCTGGACGACTGACAGGCACAGCGCGCCATCTAACAGACCCTGCCAACAAGGTCTACTACGCCACCATGGAGGAAGGGCTTTATGAAGTCGACGTCCACACCCTCGAAGTCCGCACGCTCATCAAAGATGATAACCAACGGGCACGCCCCAAGGGTAGCCCAGAAGAATCTACTCTAGTGAAGAAAAATCAGCCTCCAGGACCTGAAGGCCATTCACGATTGCCAGGTTATCACGGCAAAGGACTCTACTCGGGACAAGGTCGCGTTGTTTATTCCAACAACGGAGAGATGGATGCCCGGGTACAAACCGACCCGACTATTCCTTCGGGTGCTTTAGCTGAATGGAAAGGCGAAGGTGACTGGTCATTGATTCGCCGTAACCAGTTCACAGAAGTCTCAGGACCCGGTGGCATCACGGGCAGCGCGCACCCAGAGACAGATCCTGTTTGGAGTGTCGGCTGGGATGCCAAATCACTTATCTTGATGGCTTTGGATAAAGGCAGATGGCAGACCTTCCGTCTGCCCAAGCCAAGCCATAGCTACGACGGATCTCATGGCTGGAACACTGAGTGGCCACGCATCCGAGACATTGGAGAAAGCGATTTATTGATGACGATGCACGGTGCCTTTTGGCGTTTCCCGCGCAACTTCCGTCCAAGTCAATCTGCAGGGATTACCCCGCGCTCAGCTTACTTAAAAGTCATCGGCGATTTCTGTCGATGGAACGACCTCATTGTTCTGGGTTGTGACGACTCGGCTAAGTCAGAGTTTCTGAATAAACGTTCGCTTAAAACGGAGGGCGCAGCACCGCCACAATCACATTCAAATCTATGGTTTCTGCACCCAAAGCAACTCGATGAATTTGGGCCTGTTGTTGCGCGCGGATCGCTCTGGCTAAAGGAAACACTTGCGGCAGATACCAAGAGCGACCCTTTCCTCTTTTCAGGCTTTGCGAGCCGCGGGCTTTATTTAGCACATCAATCCGACGAAGCGGTAATGTTCACCGTGTGGGTCGACGCAGAAGGTAATGACAAATGGACGGTTCTGCGGGAAATCTCCGTGCAAGCACGCGAAACTACATGGGTAGATTTTGCGGCGGCCGAAAAAGGCGCGTGGGTTCGTCTTTCAGTCAATAAGTCCGCGCGTGGCGTCGTCGCCTCTTTCCATTATCGGACAGAAGACCAGCGTTCTAATTCAGCCGACGCTGATTTCGACTGTCTTGCCTCAGCGAGCACGCAACAACGACGCGGCGGGGTATTACGCTCACTGGGCTCCGAACGCATCGGCCTAGTCTTTAACGACCAACTCTACACTATCGACCAGTCGCTTAAAGTTAGCGCAACAAAAGATGATAGTGCCTTTAAAAACGTCACCGCCTGCGCACCCAGTCTAATGCCTTCAATCAAGGCCGACGCTGCATCTATTGTGATTGAGGAAGACGGGAAGCGCTGGCGGCTTCCATTTGCAACAACGGATCGTGACATCGCAACAAGCCGCTTCTGTCGAGAAGTCGCCACCGAGCGCGACCTCCTAAATGTCGGCGGCACTTTCTTTGAACTGCCTGCGCGCAATGCACAGGGCATGGCAAAAGTGCGAGCGGTGTCGACACATGGACGTAAAATTGAGGACTTCTGTACGCAATTCGGGATGCTCTTCATCACCGGCATTGATGCAGACGCTAAACCTAACAAGCACCTACTACGAAGTGCTGACGGATCCGCAGCGGTTTGGGTTGGTGCAGTTGATGATCTCTGGCGTCTCGGTAAAGCGCGCGGGCAAGGCGGCCCCTGGAAGGAAAGCGCTGTTCGTAGCGGCGTTTACTCAGATCCTTACCTGATGTCAGGTTACGACCAATGCGCCGTCACTGTAGAAGGTGATGCTGCAGCGACTGTGCGGCTAGAGGTTGACGTTGACGGCACAGGGGTCTGGCTGCCGTACACATCCTTCAAGACTAGCCCAGGCAAGGCCATTCACCATACATTCCCTAAAGCTTTTAGCGCATATTGGATTCGGGCAGTGACCGACCATGACATGACGGCGACGGTGGAGTTTGAGTATCGCTAATCTGTCAGTCGCCACTTGCACGAGCGACAAGGCTTCTCACACTCCGTAAGCGAATCTATGCAAAAACCCTTTGACCAAGTCGATGACGCTATTGCGGATATTGCCGCAGGTCGAATGGTCGTGGTCACTGACGACGAAAACCGTGAAAATGAGGGGGACCTCGTGATGGCGGCAACCAAAGTCACTCCGGAAGCCGTTAACTTTATGACGCGGTTTGGACGTGGACTCATTTGCGTACCAACCGTCGAAGCCCAACTCCGACGCCTTGGTATTGATCAGATGGTCCCGGAAAACAAAGAGTCTCAACGTACCGCCTTTGCAGTCGCCGTTGACGCAGCCAGCGGAATCACAACAGGCATCAGCGCGGCGGACCGCGCGCACACCATCGCACTCCTCGCAAATCCGGCCACACGTCCAGAGGAACTCGTTCGTCCAGGTCACATCTTTCCACTCCTCGCGAGACCCGGCGGGGTTTTACAACGTGCTGGCCATACCGAAGCAGCGGTCGACCTTGCCTTGCTTGCAGGACTTTCACCCAGTGGCGTTATTTGCGAAATTCTGAATGACGACGGCACGATGGCGCGTGTCCCTGAATTGATTGAAATGAAAGCACGCCATGGCCTGCGCATGATTTCGATCGCTCAACTCATTGCGCATCGGCGCAAAGACACCCGCCTGGTTGAGTGCGTCACCACCAGTGACTTCGATTGTACGTGGGGAAAGTTTCGTCTGCACGTCTACCGCTCAACGGATGGACGACAGCATCTCGCCTTCGTTCGCGGAACCATTAATAAAGAGCCAACCTTAGTGCGCGTTCAGCGCGAAAATTTATTAGCGGAACTCTTTCACGGTAAGTCATTCGGACTGGGGGGCACTCTCGAGGCAAGCTTCCGAGCCGTGGCAGCCGAAGGTCGCGGAGTCATTCTGCATGTTGGACAACCCGATGGCGGAGTTCGGGCAGACGCTGCTGGCGTACGACTTGGCGAAATGGATGATCGCGATTACGGTGTTGGCGCGCAAATCCTCGCTGACCTCGGACTGGGGCATATTCGACTACTCACACATAGCCCCCGAAAAGTTGTTGGCCTTTCGGGACACGGGCTGGAAATCGTTGAGCAAGTACCACTTCTTTAAGCCTGTCTCCATTCGGGCTTGCGGGAAGGGTCCTCGCCTGTTGGTTTAAACGACCGTCCCTTCACACATGAGCAAGGATAAGCCCAAACCGACCGCCATTGATGGCAGCGACCTCTGGTTCGCCATCGTGGCCGCACGCTATAATAGCGACCTGGTTGAAGTTTTGCTCCAACGCGCTCAACGCACTTTACTAGATGCCCGCGTCCCGCTGGCACAAATCAAAGTCGTGCACGTGCCCGGCTCAGCAGAAATTCCCTATGCAGCACACATGCTCGCCATGACAGGTGAGTACGATGCGGTTATCGGCCTGGGCGTTGTCATTGCCGGCGAAACGCCTCACCATGAGATCATTGCGACATCCACCGCTTCCGCTTTGCAAAGCTCTGCGCTGCGAAGTGAGGTGCCCATGATTAACGGCATTATCGTCACTTTAGATCGTACCCAAGCGGAAGCGCGATGCACGGGATTGCTGGACCGCGGTCCGGAGTTCGCTCGCGCCGCCCTCGAAATGGCGGTACACCGAGTCGAACTCGGCGAACACCTTGAACAAATTGACAACGAAGAACGCGCCCAGAAAAAAAGCGGCGACCCTTTTGCCCAGAACTAATGGAACCTGTTACCCCAGAGAAGCCTAAGCGGAATCGCCGGCACGATAACCGTGTCGCTGCCATGCAGTTTCTCTATATCTGGGAATCGCAACGGCCTCAAGACGTCGTGGTCGCATTACACGACTTCATGCTCATGCAAGAACACACCCGCGACTATTATGCCTTTGCCGAAGAATTAGTGAATGGCGTGCTTGCGCAACTCGAAGAGATTGATCGGTCGATTGCAGCCCACGCCGAAAACTGGTCGATTGAGCGTATCGCCAAAGTAGAATTAGCTATTTTACGATTGGCTGTGCACGAACTTCTGCGTCGCCGCGACATTCCGCCAGTGGTGACAATTAATGAAGCTATCGAAATTTCCAAGATGTACGCAGGTGAAGACTCTCACCGCTTTGTGAATGGCGTACTCGACCGGATGAAGGAAGGGCTCGGCCGCCCGCTTCGCGAAGCGGCTGAGGACTAATCGTGGCTGGCGGATTTTTCCAGCGCCTACGCTCTGGTCTCGCGCACACCGCAGACGCCATTAGCGCTCTGCTCGCACGCCCACTTGATGCTACGTCCGGAGCCCAATTAGAAGAACGTTTACTCGCAGCCGACCTTGGCCCGGAAACAACTGCCGAGGTCATGGCGGCAGTGAGAGATGCCTGGCGGCGTGAACCTGATTTACGCGCGGGTGGTGCCGCTGAGGTCGCAGCTGCCGTCATCGCTCGACATGTTTCCGCAGAGCCGTGGAATCCGGATTGGTCAGCCCAACCACTCGTAATTGTCTTAGTTGGTGTCAACGGAGCAGGCAAAACGACAACGGCGGCGAAACTTGCGCATAAGTTACAAGCGGAAGGTCACCCAACATTACTGGCTGCCTGTGATACATTTCGTGCAGCCGCTGGCGCACAACTCGAAGCCTGGGCTGAAAAATTGAGCGTACCACTCGTCGGCGGTAAGCCTGGAGCGGATCCTGCTTCGGTAGCTTTTGATGCAATCTCCGCAGGCAAAGCACGCGGCATGGCAGCCGTCTTATTGGATAGCGCTGGTCGACTTCACACCAAAGAACACCTCTTAGAAGAGTTGCGTAAACTTATCCGCGTCTCCTCTAAAGCACACACGCATTCACCGCACGAACGGTGGCTGGTTGTCGATGGCTCGCTTGGGGCAAACTCCATCGAACAAGCTCGAAGTTTTCATCAAGCGATTGGCTTAACCGGAATCATTGTTACGAAACTTGATGGCGCAGGTAAGGGCGGAGCGGCCATTGGCATCGCACGGGCAACAGGTCTTCCGATTCGCTTTATCGGCGTTGGCGAGAACGTCGAAGACCTCCAGCCATTCAACGCCACGGCCTACGCTCGAGCTCTCGTCGGCCTATCAACGTAATTGCTCCTGCCTTGCCGTGGGGGCTATAGAAGCCTAAGCGTAAACACCATGAGTTCTATTGCCCACACTGTGTCGCTTGGAGATCGTACCTATGAGGTGCGCATCGGCAATGGCATCAGCCATGAGGCCGTGGTGCGGGCCGCTACGGAAAGAGCCAAAGGCCGGGTGGTCGTAACGGTGACCTCTCCAGGCGTGCAAAAGGCACTGCCCGCTCTCGTCAAAGCTTTAGCAGAACACGGGCCCGTCATCATCACTCAAGTCGATGGCGAAACCGCTAAGTCATCCGCTGAGCTTGCGCGTATTTGGGAGGGACTTGCTGCCGCCGCCATGGGGCGCGATGGTACTGTCATTGCGCTCGGCGGTGGCGTAGTCGGCGATCTCGCGGGGTTTGCTGCAGCATCTTACTTGCGTGGCGTTTCTTTTATTCAAATACCTACAACCTTGCTTGCGATGGTTGATAGCTCTGTAGGCGGTAAGACGGGCATTAATTTACCGCAGGGTAAAAATCTCGCAGGCGCATTCCATCAACCCCAAGTCGTACTTGCAGACACCCAAGTCCTCCAATGCCTGCCAGTGAGAGAATTTTTGGCAGGGGTGGCTGAAGTTATTAAATACGGTCTTCTCGGCGATGGTGCACTTTTCGCTAAACTCGAAAGCGCTGGGCGTCTCACATGGAATCACCCGGAGCTCGCTGCGATTATCCTGCGTTGTGTTGAAATGAAGGCTAGTATTGTAGCTAAAGATGAACGTGAGACCGCGGAGACTAACGGACGTGCACTGCTTAACCTAGGCCATACCTTTGGACATGCCATTGAAGCCGTCGCAGGGTATGGCACCTACTTACACGGCGAAGCAATCGCGGTCGGCCTTTCAATGGCCGCGACACTCTCGCAAGATCTTGGATTCCTTTCAGAGGCACAGGTTAAAAAAGTGCACGGCGTACTTCAACTCAACGCGCTGCCGATCAACTTAGCCAAACCGCTCAAGGCGGAAGACTTAATGGCAGCGATGCGCCGCGATAAAAAAATCCGATCCGGCACTCTGCGCTTTATTGTTATGCAAGAGTTAGGTGCAGCCGTAACGCACGATAGCGTTCCGGAGCTTTCTGTACGGAAAGCCTTGGTAGCCGGCGGCGCAGTTTAAGGGAGATTACTCAGTCGGTCCGACGGCTGGACGAACTGCACGCCAGTCGCCCGTACGCGTACGCTCAGCATTACGCTGGTTAACGCCCGTTAGTCCGCCATCAGGAACCTCTTCTCCTGCCAAGGCAGCCGCCATTGGCGATTTTTCAGAACGGAATGACGCATCCGTCGACGGCCCAGTGCCGCAACCTGTAAGTAAAGCCATGAGGAATAATATACGCATAAATGTTATTTAGCCCGCGCCTTAGCATCTACTTCAAGCCAAGCCCGCAAAGCGAGCACAGATGAGCGCGCCAGTTTTCTTGCGCCCGCAAGATCATCGCTGTCTGCGACGACAGCGCGGGCGTAACTGTAAAATTTAATTTTAGGCTCCGTGCCTGAAGCGCGGACCGCTACGCGTCGGCCGTCCGCTAAATCAACGACTATGAAGTCCTCGCGGGGTATCCCTTCGCCTTCTTCATCAAGTATCTCTGCTTTAGCTATGCCAAAATCGCTTATTTTAACCACTTTTGCCCCATCAATAACAACGGGGGGCTTGGTGCGCCATGACTTTAGTATCCGCTGGATTGAGGTGGCACCCGCGGCACCTTCCATTGTCACATTGAGTAAATCTTCGGCGTAGGCTCCGTGGACTAAATGCAAAGCATCAAGTGCATCGAGAAGCGTCCGGCCGCGCGCGCGTAAGGTTGCCGTAAACTCGCAAAGAATCAAAGCCGTCGCATTGGCATCTTTATCGCGCACCCCATCGTCGGCGAGGTAGCCATGACTTTCTTCGAGCCCCAACAAGAAGAGCGTTGAATGCCGCAAGGCGAGGGCGGCACGACGACGCAGCGGGAGCAGTGTCGATTCAACCCCTGCCCGTTCCGCTAAACGTGCCGACCAACGCTCCGCTTTTCCGGCAATCCATTTAAAACCCGTAAGGGTGCCGACACAGCGAACCCCGTGGCGCGCACAAATAGCATCAACCAGTGGCGTAGTGACAATGGACTTCACGACAGCCGCAGACATCGAGCCCTCTTGCGGTAAAATTGCTGCCGCTTTGAGTGAGGAAAGACGAAACTCTGTTAACAATGCCGCGATTTCGTTTCCATTGAGCAAGCGATAGCCGCCTTCAGGCAAAGGGACCGCAACACCGACGCGATCGGCATCAGGATCTGTAGCCAGAACAAGGTCAGCGCCATGTTCAGCTGCTAATTTCAAAGCGAGCGTGAAGGCTTCAGGATTTTCTGGGTTAGGTGAACGGACTGTAGGGAACCGGGGATCATGTTCGCGCTGCTCATCCACCACAATTGGGTCGATGCCAATGCGCCGTAAAGCAGGGATAACCATCACGTCGCCTGTCCCGTGAATATTGGTGTAGACAACTTTTGGCGTATGCCGAGCGATGACTTCTTGGTCGAGAATCCCTGAAGTAATTTGCTCAAGGTAAGCAGCTTCGGCCTCTGCGGAAACAACCTGTGCGGTCTGCGCAGGACCCGAAAGTAGATCGATGACGTCCGCAATGCCTAAAGCCTCTACGCGCTTGATAATAGCTACGTCGTCTGGCGGCATCACTTGCCCACCCGTCGCCAAACAACACTTAAAACCATTGTCATGAGGCGGATTATGGCTCGCCGTTAAAACAACTCCCGCGTCGGCTTTCAAAAAGCGAACAGTGAAACTTAACTGAGGTGTCGAGCGTGGCCCTTCAAAAAGAAATGCTTCACCGCCAAGTTGAATCCAGGCCGACGCAGCCTCTTCTGCAAAACTTTTGGAAAAATGTCGTACGTCATGCGCAATGACTAATCGCGGTGAAGGTCGGTCGGCAGAGGCAAGGTGAAGAAATAGCCCTTTAGTCGCTCGCAAAATATTAAAGCTATTAAGGTACGCAGATCCTGTCGCTGGGTGCTCAGGCGTTCCGAGCGTACTCACTTTTCCAAGTTCGGACGGCGGAATGACCTTACCTTGAGTGCGCCCGCGCATGCCGCCTGTACCAAAAGCGATGCCTTTGTAAAAACGGTCTTCAAGTTCAGCCCATGCCGCGACATCCACAAGTTCGGAGAGCCCGCGGACTGCCCAGGCCGGAAGGCTTCCCGACCCCAGCCAAAGACGCATATTAACCAAGGCTGCGGCGGAGACTTTGCCCGAGGCTTCGATTCGGCTAAGGAGTTCAGTGGATGTGGACATTGGGCTGAGTAGCTCATCCTTGACGAAAGACCGCCCCAGACAAGAGCGGATGAGGGCGGCGAGGGATTGACTCAGCCCGCCGTCTGCCAAGCCTGTATGGCCGCCATGTCCGACGAAAGCCGTAAGAAGACCACTCCCGACGACGACCGCAATTTAGTCATCGTCGACGAGGATTTTGCTCATGCCGACTCTGAAGATCGCCTTTGGCTCTTTTGGGAGCGCAACCGCGAACGTATCATTGGTTCAACCCTTGCCATATTTATCGGCCTTGTCTGCTGGTTTGCCGTCGATGCATGGTTAGACAGTCAACGCGAAGCGCTTCGCGAAGAATACGCATCTTTAAAAGATGACGCAGGGCGAGCAGCCTTTGCTTCGGCCCATCCAGGCGAAACGCTTTCGGTCGTCGCATTACTAGAAATCGCGGACGGCTTGCATGAAGCTGGGAAGCCTTCGCTGGCTGCTTATGACGTCGCAGCAACTGCCGCGGAATCTGCACCGAATGATAAGACAGTTCAATCTCTTGGCTGGCGCGCGCGCCTCTATGCAGCGCTGCAAGCGCAAGAAGCCGGTGCACCGGATGCCATCGCACGCTTAACCCGAGTTGCAGAATCGACAACTGCGCCTGACGCACTTCGTGGACCAGCGCTGCTCGCTCTTGCCCGCGGTGCGATTGCGAAGTCAGATTACACAGCCGCACGCAACTGGCTCGATAAGATGGATCGCCAACTCGGCCCCAATCACCCTTGGCGCGAAGACCAACGTGCTTTAATTTCCTCCGAACCCTCGCTTCGACCTTCAGCAGCGCGGGGTCAATGAAGACGGCATGGCGGACGATGTTACCCAACCTGAACTAGCGCTTGAGGCTAACCGCCTGACAAAGCGCTACGGTGCGCTCACGGCGATTGAAGATATCACGTTCAAAGTAGGGCCCGGAGAAATTGTCGGCTTTCTCGGTCCGAATGGAGCAGGCAAGTCGACGACACTTCGAATCCTCGCTGGGCGCCTGCTGGCAACGTCTGGACGAGCAACCATCTGGGGGGAATCCGTTGCCCTTGAGCCCGCCAAGGCTAAACAACATTTGGCATATATGCCGGAGAACAATCCGCTGCCTGAAGATCTTCGCATTCGTGAATACTTAGAACTACGGGCAAGACTCAAAGGGGTAGAAGAAGACCAAGTTGAGTTACGCGTGGACCAATCCATGCACGATTGTGACCTGCAAGGTCGTGCCGGCATGTTGATTGCACATCTTTCAAAAGGATTTCGCCAGCGCGTAGGCATTGCAGACGCTTTACTCGCCGAACCTAAAATTATTTTACTCGATGAACCTACCATCGGACTCGACCCGCACCAAATCCTTGGCATCCGAGATTTACTTCGCTCACTCCGTGGTAAAATGGCGGTATTAATTTCTAGCCATATTTTGGCCGAAGTCGAACAAGTCTGCGATCGTGTGATTATCCTAAATCGCGGGCGAATCGTTGCCCAAGGACGTACAGATGAATTGCGCCGCGACCTCCTGCCCTCGCGGGGCCATCGCGTCGTCGCCGCATGCACACTCGCAGAACTCGAACGCTTAACCCGAGCAATGGATACTCAATCGACATGTCGCGAAGTCCGCATGGTTGGAGATGGCTGGTGTGAGTTTCGTATCACCCTTTCCCCGGATTCAGCCGCCCGCGATCAACTCCTGAGCTCGCTGGTCTCTGCTGGACTACGCGTGCGCGAAGTTGCCGAAGAGCAAGCCGGGCTTGAAGATATATTCCTTGCGGCCACGCGCCGCGACAACCGGGAGGTCCGTACTTAACCATGCGCTCATTTCGAGTATTACTCCTTCATGAGCTGCGTAGCACGTGGCTCTCTTGGACAACGTGGGCGACGTGGGCACTCTTCTTAAGCCTACTTGGTATCATTCACTGGTACGCTATTCTTGCCTGCAGTCGGACGCCGATGCCATGGACGCCCACAGAAGCCGTCTTCCGCTGGTTCCCCCTCCCCCTCTTGTGCATCTTGCCTCTATTAACCATGCGCAGCTTGGCAGAGGAACGGCGGGCGGGCACACTCGGCGCTTTATTGACGACACCGGCAAGCGCACTCGCGGTAGTCACAGCAAAGTTTACGAGCGTGTGGCTAACGTGGGTTATCTTCTGGATTTCATTCGCAATCTTCCCGGTCGCCGCGGCACATGCACTCGGTGCATCAACCGATCCGCGCATATTGGACGGAGTCACGCTGGGTGGAGGCATCGCTTTTATCGCCTTAAGCGGTCTACTACATGTGTCCATTGGCATGCTTTGCGGTTCACGTACCCGCAGCCCTGGGCTCGCGGCCTTAATGACTTTTATCTGCTTACTTGGCCTAACCGTTTCTGGAGGCTTGCTCGATGCACTACCATCTGATGGTTGGGAATGGTTAGGCTGGCTAAAGGAGCCCGCAGATCACCTGCGTACCGTTGGTCACCTCGAGGATTTTGCTTCAGGAATTATCGATAGTCAGCCGGTAGTGCTTTACCTAACAGGATGTGCCCTTTGCTTGGGCTTAACAGTGCTCGCCATTGAAACCGCTGACTAAAATCATGCGTACGCACGACGATTTTTCCGAAACAAGAAAAGGCCGGCTAACAAATCGCTGGTTACAAATCGTTTTGGCAATTGCTTTAGCATTTGGACTCAACGCGCTCTCCGGCATTCCATCGCTGCGGCTGCGCCAAGACTTAACAAAAGACTTACGCCACTCCTTAGCCCAAGAATCTGTTAAATTGTTATCGGAAATCGCACGTCGTGCGCCAGATCGCTTGGACAACAATTCATGGGTCACCGCAGTCGAACTTGAAGCAGGCGAAAACGGGGATCAACGAGCGGCCGAGCGGCAATCTGGTCGCCTCTTGGATGCGGTTGAATTGGAAGTCTCCAAATCTTCACATGGCTGGCTACGCGTCGTGCGGGCGGGTGGCGGTCGAAATACACCGGTCTTAACTGAGCTAGCTGCACGTCATGGCCCAATCCCACCCGAGGCTGCCATCATCTTGTCATGCGGCACCCGCCAGCGCATTCTTACTTTCCCAGAAATTACTGCCTTGGCAGAAGCAGGGCGAATTGAAGAAGCCCTCATCAGTGCACTAATACAAGTCACCGACGATCGGCCGATTATTTGTTATGTGACACGTGGCCACGGCGAACTTGCACCCGATGATACTTCGGCTGCACGCGGACTCAGTCAATTGAGCCGGCAACTACGTCTCGCCAATGTTGACGTGCGTCCACTCACCTTAACGGGCGGAGTCCCTCGTGACGCATCGCTCGTTATGATTGCCGGGCCTGTGTCCGCATTTTCACCTGCGGAAGCAGAACTCATTCGTGCTTACCTTTACGACCGGAACGGGCATGTGCTTCTACTGCTTGATCCAGGTCGTGAAAACGGCCTAAACGCCGTCTTAGAAAGCTGGGCAATTTTTTCACCAGAAGCACAAATTCACGAACCTGACATGTCGCGTCGGCTGCCCGACGGCGATATTGCACTGCGAAACCTCGATACAAAACTGCACACGATTGCTTCGGTTCTGGCCACACTCGATCTGCCACTCGTCGCAAGCCGACTGCGCCCAGTCACTTTTGATTTAGGTAGCGCACCCGATAGCACGTTGTCTGTTTGGCAAATGGTGTATAGCTCGGTGGAATCTTGGAGTGAAACCGATCCTCGCCAACAGCCACCACGATTTGACCCAGCAAGAGATATGGCTGGACCTATCTGCATGGCAATTGCTGCAGAGCGGCGCACAGGCTTGACCGCAAGCGCAGGGACTGAGGCCGGACGGCTCGTCGTAATAGGCTCATCAGAAATCGCCGCCAATGCGCGCGTCTCCCGCGGGGGGAACCGAGCGTTCTTACTGCAATCAATCCTTTGGTTAGGCGGACGCGAGCGGACCGTTTCAATCCCACCTCGCCCGCAGTATAATTTCACGCTAACTGCAGCAACCTCGCAACTTGTCTCTCTTGGCTGGCGATTTGCAATTGTACCCTTGCTGATTGCTGCAGTCGGGCTTGCGGTTTCCGCTTGGCGACGCAGAAGTTAAAGCGGCATGCGCATCACGCAGACTACCCTCTTTTTAGTTTTGGCCAACCTCGCCTGCGGATTGGTCATCTGGTGGGCAATACCAAGTAGCCAGGACACCACTTTTCGTGGCCTAACATTTCCCACTCAACCGAATTTAATAGAAATTGAAGGACCCGCAGGTCGCATTCGTCTAGAGCGTGCGAATGCAGGTTGGTCTGTCACGCAGCCTTACACATGGCCAGCGAACCCCTGGGAAGTCCAGCGCCTCCTTGGTGAGCTCGCGTTAGTTCGCGAAGCCAATGCACGCTTCATTGATGCATCTCTTCCTGCGGCATCTGCAGATAAATGGAAGATCCAGGTTGGTGCAGACAATGGTCAGTCCGTTGTCGCTAATATAACGCTGCACGGAAGTAATATTGGCACTCGCACGTTGAGGCTCGACGGCGGTGAACGCGGCATTGCAACGGCGGGCGAGCCGCTGCTCAAAGCCCTGAGCAGCACACCAGAGGCTTACCGCATGGATGCGGTATTTGATATCCCAGCTTTCGAAGTACGGGCTGTTGGAATTCGTCAGACAGATGCAAATGGCAAAGAGCAACGCTGGGGGCTTATCTTAGAAAGTCGGGAAAAGGTTGGCCGAACAGAATCTGCACCTGCATGGCATTTTGAAGCCCCGTTAGACTTTGCGGCAGATGTCGAACTTACGACTCGCGCTGTTGCCAGCTTGAGCGATCTACATGTCGCTCGCTTTTTGCCACGGCGCACAACGGTTGCGGAAAAACCCTCCATGCGACTCTCGGTTGAAGGCGTGAACCGACGTCAGGTTTTGATGATTTGGCCAGCAAAAGATGGGCTTTGCGAAGCATGTTTGGAAGACAACCCGAGCCAGCCGTTTCTTCTAGAACAACAAATTTTGGCCGCCTGGGAAAATCCCGTGAATCAGCTACGGTCGCGACAACCTTGTGACTTTGATCCCGCTGGCGTCAAAGGCATCACCCTCACCAACAAGCGCGATGGACGCTCGCTAACTTTACACCGTATCGATGCCGCCGGGGCAACGGGTCGTTGGGAAATGCCTGTTCTCGCCGGCTCGACAGCAACGCGGCGCTTAGAAGTTAGCGTGGGTCGTGCCCAACAATTCCTAAGACTACTCACCGCCTTGCGGGTATCTGACAATAAACCGGCAGTGATCGCACCTGATGCAGAGTGGAGTAAGGTCGAATTGGATTTCGCCACAGGTAAGTTGGCCTATGAAATCAGTCCCGACCCTACGGGTGGACGCATCTTCATACGCCCACTCAACGGCGAACCGCAAATTTGTGCGATCGAGCAAAGTGTGGACCGCTGGATTTCCGTTTCGCCTCAAGACTGGCGAACGGAAACCTTAGTCCGCCTACAAGCCGGCACACAAGTCGCACGCATGACCTTGATAGACACGGCTGGAAAAACTATCGCAGAGGCACGCCTCGGCACGGATACGCGCTGGGCAACAGAAGGCGAGATTAGCAGCGCCCAGGCGGCACAACTTGCGGCGAGTCTCTCACTTGTCCAAGCGCATAGTTTCTCTTCAAGCAGTTTGCCGTTCTCAAAAGAAAAGCCTGTTTGGTCGTTCTCCATCCGTGTCACCGATCGATCGGCAGCGGGCGCAGCGGCTGCAAGTGAAACGACACGCAATTACCGTGTGAGTCGCGCACAAGGTCCGAACACCATTATCCTCTTAGATGAGTCGGACGGCACTGAATTTGTGCCCGAGCCGGCACTCATCGAAGCACTTACTCCCTGGTCTAGCCTTTAAGCGCATGGGCAAACCATTGCTAAAAATTGCCTGGCACACGGCAAAATTTATCGTTCGGACATTTCTTTGCCTTCTACTCATCGGGCAACTTGCGGCTCTGTGGATTATTTCACATCGCACGCCTACACGCCTACCTCCGGTCGTGCTCAGTGCGGTGTCCGAAATCTTTGCCGGACAACTCTCATTTACTTGTCGTGAAGCAACTATCGATAACTGTGGGCGGATTCGTTTAGGCGGCGCACAGCTCGCCCATGACGAGTATCCCGGGGATGTACTTTATGCTGACTTAGATTTCACGCCGAACTGGGCTGAGTTGTTAATTGGAAAACTCGAGCTAAAGACAATGGAGGCTCGCGGACGTGGCACCTTGGGAGAGCTAGATAGAAAAGCCGTCTGCGATGATTTCGTTATACGCCTCACAAACTCAAATGGCAGGCTTGTGGCGCAATTGGCAACGCGCGTTGGCTCCATGGTATTACGAGCAGATTTAATCCTACCACCTACCCAGCTTTCAGTTGAGGAGAAATGGTCGCCGGATGCTGCGCCGACCTTGCGCTGGAATCGAGTAGTCGCAATCAACGGCCTCAAGGCCTTACGGGCCCTCGAAGGCAGCGTCGTTCTAAACGTTTCTGGGCCGAATCATAGCGCACAGCTGTCGGCAGACTTTATTGAAAACCCCACATCTATCAGCTCGCTACCATTAACCGTAAAACGCGGAAAGGCTCGAGTAGTCTTCGATCGCTCACTCCGTGCCCAATTACACCTCCAAGAGTTGCGCGCGTGGGACGCGAGCGCACGTGATGCTTGGGTTTTTATGGATGAACAAGGAAGCATCAATGCTTTCCTCGCCGGCATCCAGGTTGATGGCCTCGAGCACATAAACGCACATGTCCGTGGCAAATGGCATGACACATCCACACAGTCATTCACCGTAAACCTCTCAACCGACAACTCCTGGGTCCAGACGAGTGTAACGACGAACAACGACTGGGTGGCCATCAAAGACAGCTATGCACATATTGCTGCGAGTGATTTAGTCCGCATTGTTCCTGTGGCGGAAAGTACCAGAAAGATCGGGGTCGACTTGAGCGGCTCGATCGATGTTTTTGGGACAGAACTTTTGTGGAGCAAAGCTGGACATGTTCGCGGACATGGTTCGTTTGCGTTTTCAAAATTTGGATGGAACGGCATCAGCCCTTCGCGCGTTCGTCCAGAGAGCACGCTTGCAACATTCACGGGCGACTTTGATTTTTCGACGGATAAAAACAACTTAAGCCTGCGTCGTCTTAATCTCGCTGGGCTTTGTGGTGAAATTGAGGGAGGCCTTCAGTTGAACGATGCGTATGCCATTCGGCTTAACTCAACTGAGGGATATCCCGTTAACACGTCTTTTTTAAATGGTTTGCTCGGTGATTGGTGGAAAAATCTTTGGTCACTTTTTGATTTATCGACGACAGGAACACGGCCGCACGCAGACGTGCTGGTAAAAGGGAAATGGGGGGCAGCTGACGCCGAAAAAGTCGTGGTCCGCGCACAGCTTGAAAACTTCGGCTTCATGGGTGGACGATTCGCAGCCGCGGACCTTTGGGTATTCCACACGCCTATGAATACCACGGTGCGAATTGACTCGGCGCAAGGCGAGCTCGACGGTCGCAGCGCGGGCAGTGCACGTGGCGCGATCGAATGGACCTCGCTCAAACCGGAGTGGAACGGACAACCTCGCATCTCTATCGAAGGAAGTATTCAGCCTGCTTTCCTTTTACGCCTACACGATATCAAGCTAGCGAACCAACTACGCGGTTGGAAATTTCCGAAGCCCCTCATTCGTTTAACCGTCGAACCAGATCTTTCACTCCAGCTGCACCTGACTGCCGCCGAAACGGCAACCATTGCAGGTGTAGACGTTGACAATCTCGTGCTCGACCTAACCAAAAATCCGTCGGGTTCTGAAATTTCTATCCACGCCACCGGCGGGGTTAGCGGCGGTCGTACGACCGTGGATCTAAAAGGCGACATGTCCCATCAAAACTTCCTTGCTGTTACCGTAGTCGATTGGAGTCGAACGGGCCTTATGAATTTAGCCGCAAGCCTTCAGGGCCGGTCCCCAGAGAAACAAGGGACAAAAGATACATCGAATCTCATGGCCTCTTATAAAGGAGCGATTGACTTTAATGAGCCCTGGGCGACCGAGGGAGAGGGGTATGCCGTTCTTACCGACTCACACTTAAAGACGGTTCATCTTCTAGGGGGGCTGTCGGAGGGACTTGATGCCCTAGGCCTTGGATTTTCGAGCTACCCCCTCGAAAAGGCCGAATTAACCCTCCGGTGCAAAGCCGGGTCAGCAGAGGTTAAACGGCTAGACCTGACAGGGCCTAGCGCATCACTTAAATTTAAGGGCAATATAAGCCTGCGAGATGGCACCTTGGACTTGTCTGGGCAGATGAAAGTCTCCCCCTCGAGCCTTGGTCCGCTCGGCTTATTGAATCCTAACCGACTGATAGCCAGCATGATAAACATATATATTGGGGGCAATATGCGTAAACCGCAGGTTGGCCTTAAAAAGCCAACTAAATAGTATCTCAAGTTATTTATAAACAACCACTTAAGCTGTTGCTTAGACGTGGGGTAACTAAGGGGTTGATTACCTGCTTGGGATACCTCTATTTAGTCCGTTCACAAACCTAACTGAGGACACAAACTTGGACCTCCAAAAAATCAAACAGGTAGTGGATTTAATGAAGAAGTCGGACTTGTCCGAATTCGAGATCCAAGACCAAGAATTTAAGCTCCGCATCAAGCGGGACGTGCCCGGCAAGGCCCAACAGACCATTACAACGGCTGCTCCTGCACCTACTGCCGCCCCTCAAGTCGCCGCCCCTGCCCCTGTGAGCCAAGCCGCCGCCCCTGCCCCTGCGCCAATCGCCGCAGACCCTTCGCTTAAGACCATCACCTCCCCGATGGTCGGCACCTTCTATAGCGCGGCCTCACCGGACGCCCCTCCCTTTGTCGGCGTTGGTAGCCAAATTAAGAGCGATACCAACGTCTGTATCATCGAAGCCATGAAAGTGATGAATGAAATTCAAGCCGAGGTGACTGGAACCGTTGTCGAGTGCCTCGTCGCAAGTGGAACCTCTGTCGAGTTCGGCCAAGCCCTCTTCCGGGTTAAGGCTAACTAATTCGATCAGGTCTTCGCATGAATAAAATCCTTATCGCCAACCGAGGCGAAATTGCGCTTCGGGTCATCCGAGCTTGTCGCGAACTCGGCATCAAAACCGTCGCTGTCTATTCGCAAGCCGACGAACAATCACTGCACGTTCAATTGGCCGACGAAGCCGTCTGTATTGGACCGGGCCCAAGTAAAGACTCCTACCTCCGCGAAGATCGTATCATCTCCGCTGCAGAAATCACCAACGTCGACGCCATCCATCCAGGTTACGGATTCCTTTCAGAGAAAGCGGGTTTTGCCGAGAAGTGCGCTGCCGCGAATATCAAGTTTATCGGCCCACGCCCTGAGCACATTCGCTTAATGGGCGACAAAGCTGTTGCCAAGCAAACCGCCGCAAAAGCAAAAGTGCCGACGGTACCAGGTACCGACGGACCTGTAGACGGACAGCGAGAAGCCATCAAAGAAGCACAGCGCATAGGCTTCCCTGTTATCATCAAAGCCGTCGCAGGTGGTGGTGGAAAAGGTATGCGCATTGTGCATAACGCAGCAGCATTTGCGAAAGAGTATGATAGCGCCCGCATGGAAGCCGAAAAAGCCTTTGGCAACGGCTCGGTCTATATCGAAAAATACATTGAACAGCCACGGCACATCGAATTCCAGATTCTCGCTGATGAGCATGGCAAAGTTGTTCACCTCGGCGAACGCGACTGCTCGGTGCAGCGTCGCCACCAGAAATTAATTGAAGAGTCCCCTTCCCCCTTCCTGACACCAAAACTGCGCGAGCAAATGGGTAAAACCGCGGTGCGTCTCGCCTCGGAAATTGGTTATCAGAACGCGGGCACGATTGAATTCCTCGTCGATAAAGCTGGTAACTATTACTTCATGGAAATGAACACGCGCATCCAAGTGGAGCACGGGGTTACCGAAGAAGTTACCGATATGGACTTGGTTCGTCGGCAAATCCTCATCGCTTGCGGTGAGAAGATTGAAGTCGACCAAAAGGATATCAAAATCACTGGCCACGCTATCGAGTGTCGTATCAATGCTGAAGACCCTTCACGCAATTTCGCACCAAGTCCTGGCACCATCGGCCTCTACTACGCACCCGGCGGTCACGGCGTGCGCATCGACTCACATTGCTACTCGGGCTATACCATCCCTCCCCTTTACGACTCCATGATTGCGAAGATCATCTCGGTCGGCGCGACACGTCAAAAGGCGCTCGATCGAATGCACCGCGCACTCAGCGAGTACATTATTCGCGGCGTACACACCACCATTCCCGTTTGTCGTGCGATTATGAAGGATCCAGTCTTCCGCCAAGGCGGTGCGACCACCAAGTACCTTGAGGACTTCTTTGAGCGCACGCCAAAGGAACTTTGGCAGGCTGCGCCACTGACCTAAGCCCGAATGGGCACTGCCCAACGCCTGTCGGATATTGCCGTTCGTAAATTACGCACCGGCAGGCACTGGTTGAGCTTTATCATCCAGCAGCTCGAGAAGACGGGTGCAGCTCATGGCCAAGGCTTCCTGAACGCTGAACAAGAAGCGGAAACATTACTTGCGCACGCACTCGGTCTGCCCTGGGAGGCATTGCAGAAGGCCCTAAAACAGCCGATGCCAGAGACTGCTGCTGCCAAATTGCGCCACCTCGCGGAAAGACGTCTTTTCGATAAAGAGCCGACGGCTTACTTAACAGGAGAGGCCTGGCTCGGCGGGCTACACTTTCGCGTGGACCGGCGCGTGATTATTCCACGTTCCTATTTTGTAGAAATCATCCCAGAGCAAATTCCCCTTTGGCTACCCGACTCAACAAAAGTTCTTCGTGTTGCAGATGCATGTACGGGCTCAGGCTGTCTTGCGGTTCTTTTGGCTAAACAGTTTCCAGCAGCAACGATTGATGCAACGGACTTGTCGGCTGATGCGCTTGAAGTCGCTCAGCTTAATGTGGCTGATCATGGCCTGTCGGAGCGCATTCACCTACATCACACCGATACCTTAAAGGGTCTGAAGGGACTCTATGATCTCATTGTTTGTAATCCACCTTATGAACCTACAGCTCTCTTAAAAGGGCTCCCTGCAGAGTTTCATAAAGAACCTAGCTTGGCTTTGGTCTCAGGCAAAGATGGCCTCGATGTGATTCGGAAATTACTCGTACAAGCAAGCAAGCTACTATCGCCACATGGCATCCTTGTGGTGGAAATTGGCGGACTGCATGATGCCATTATGAAGACGTGGCCACAGCTCGAAGTAACATGGCTGCCAACAGCCGATGGCTCCGATTGCGTTTTCCTTATCAGTGGCACGGCCCTGCGACGCGGCCTTACCAAGCGCGCAGCGCCGGCGAAACTTCGAGTGCGCCTTGGACTTCCTTCGACAAAAGCGGGAAAAGGTCGAGCCCGCTAAGGCGCTCAACCTCATCGATACTCACAAGGTACCGAGAGAGGTCGAGATCGCGCCATATCTCGCGGTGCGGAATTAAAAATGCTACGCTGCGAATGCGACCTTCGGGCGTACGCGTCATCAGCACCATCCAGAATGCATCGGGAACGCGCACGCGCGTATCGGCTGGGCCAATATAACGCGCGGCTTCCGTGCGCGAAAAAACAGGCCCATTCACAACCCAAACTTCACCGTAGCGCTCGGTATACCGCTGGGCGATACGCAGTTCGATATCTTTCCAGAGTCCAGCGTTCAGGCCGTGAAGCTGCGGCACGACATTCGTCATCAAAAAACTCGCGTGCTGCGCGGCTACTCCGTGACACACCCCCATGGCATAATTCGGGGCCATGTGACCTCGATCGTAACCCGAATGCGTGTAAACCTCTGAGCGAACTTTGGAATACGTTCGGGCGTCGCTACGAAATCCGGACGGGCGTGCGGCGTGGACGCCTTTATGAGGCATCACCTTGTAAGCGGCCCATCGAGGCACATGTTCAACTTCGTCATAGCCAACTTCATAGCCAGGATTCACCAAGTGCAACCAAGGCCCAACGGGGTCACCATAAGGAGAAGCATCCGCGGGATCTGGTGACGGCGCTGCGATGGCGTCATCCGCGATAACGGGAAAGGTATCAGCTACTTTATCAAGCGTGCGGACAACAGATGCTGGCGTCGTCGGCGACTCGCGGACCAAGTCCACACCATCCAGCACCACATTTTCTATACCGGCACGCTGCGACTTACCGCTCAACGCGTAAACGGCCAAGACCAAGACACCCGCTGTCAGCACAAGCAAACAAGCGATGAAGCAGGTTTTGAAAACTTTCCTGAACATTAGGTAGGCAGCTTAAAATAGAGCCATGCCCAGTGTGCGAGCAAAGCGAGTCCGGCAAGCCAACGAAGGTGTATGCGGCCCGCATCATCTGTTGCTAAACGTACCCGCAGAAGGTCGCCGCGCAGACGAGCCACAACCGCCCAAGTCGCCCAGCCGCATACGATGAGCGCCAGAAGCGCAACGAGCGGGCTGAAGGCGAATGCACTCAACAAATCAAATGATGCTAAACTGCGCACACACCGCGTGCCACCACAGGCCAAACACGGCACGCCGGTGAGCTTACGGAAAAGACATGCAGGGGTGGTTAAACCAAAATAGAAAAAAGACCACGCGGCGATGCCAGCCGCTAAGACACCAGCAGGAATCCAACGCTCAGCGTCGAATTCCCCAGGAATGAGCGGACGTCGGACCAGTCGAATCATTTAGACATGCCGACAAATCCTAAGAAACAGCCGCAGCAGCAGCAAAAAGCGCAACCGATTGTGGCCCAAATCAAGACAGATAACACAACCCTCCATCCAGAAATGGACAATGCAAAACCTGTCGCGCGACAGCTAAGAGCAAAGGCACCAAGGCTTAGTAAAATCGTTGGAAGCCAAGTCTCCATCGGCGCCACTGT
>DNHH01000066.1:0-1850 GCA_003485955.1 Opitutia bacterium | reverse complement strand
GACCAAAGGAAACCTTCAGCCCTTGAATACGTAATCCAATCCACACAAAAATACCTCCCACTGCCGCCATCAGCGGCAATAACACTATTCCACAGGCCATGCCACATCCAGCAGCCCATGCGGGACCCTGTTCTTGAACACCGGCCAGCATTCCACGACCTACCTCCGCAACCTGGGGGCTCTCACTTAAAACTAGCCACTCGGCCAATGCCATGACGCGCGCCGACTCGACCTGTGAGCTGATAGGCGAAAGTAATACCATCGGCAAAAATAAGACTCCAATCGCAAGGTAGGCGGCGGCAAAAGCAGACCCTGTCGCCAAGCGCGCGTTGGCAAGCACAAGAGGTTTCGTCACCAACTGCCAAGCGGAACGAAAAAGAGACCCTAGGCTCGGCGTCGTCTCCCAAGGTAGCTCACTCGGGGAAGTAAAAGTTGCTGGCTCAGCAGCAGAGGACGCTGTTGCCGTTGCTGAAAACTCAGCCCACTGCTGTAAAGGTGTCCATGAAGGCATTCCTTCGCGCCAAGCAAGATCGGTGCGATAGAAGCGCCCTTCGACTAAGCCGGCACTAATTTCGGCTTCCGTAAAAATACCTAATGCCGCGCCATCTCTCGCTAAATGGATTTTCATAAGTGATGCAGATAAAGGCGAACAGGGCTAATGGTCAAAAGCCTTTAACCAATGTCCTGGGTGAACGGTAAAAAGGCGAGAAAAGCTCCGACTATAAGAAGGCAGCACGACGTGAGGAATAAAAACAGTATCGCCAGTACCGTTTTCCACGAAGCATCTCGATGGCTCGCACTCAGTCCAGCAACGAGGCAGTAAGCACCCCACGGAAAAGCAAGAATGCCGAAGAACGGTAACGCCAAAACAGCATTAGCGGCACCTCCTACATAATTCATCACGCGAAAGGTCACACCCCAACCGCGCTTCCCGCCGCCCAAAAGCATTAAGCCAAGATGAATAAGGGCTGAAGTTACCAGAGCTCCCAAAGTCACTAGCACGGGCGTGAGCAAAGCGTGGTAACCCATATAACGGTAAATTTGTCCCCATGGGAAAAGGTGGATCATGTCTCCCCAGAGACTTTCCCACATCGGTCGGATAAGCCACTCCGCCCAAACCAAACCGAACACATTCGCGAAGCAGGCAAGCACCAGGTGCCAAAGAAACGGCACCCAAAGGCTGCCTTGAGGAGGCAGTGCGGTAAAGGTTGTGACTGGACCCAGCAAAGTTTCTCGCAGAGTCAGCGCACAGGCGAGTGGCAGTGGCATCTCGCGACGACGCTCTAGTGCCGGCTCAGGTACTTGGCGAAACGCGTTGGCCGCGCGAAATTCCGGCCGCACAACTAAAGGTATCCAGACAGGCTCGCCTTCTTTCCAAGAAAGATCTGTGGGCTTAAAAAGTTGTCCGACTAAACCCGCCGCAACCTCGTCGGAGGTTTTTTGTCCAAGACTACGTCCATCGCGCGCGAGGTGAAATCGGGGCATCTCCATGTAGGCAAGTGGCGAGGGGGGCGGGACTCGAACCCGCGACCGTCGGTTTAGAAAACCGATGCTCTATCCGGCTGAGCTACCCCCTCTTGACTCGTAGATTACGAGGCCGAGGGGGCTCTGCGCAATCGCGGAAGGTTAACAGATAAGATCTCTAAAGGCCGAGAAGTCTGCCGATAAGCCGCTCGGGAGGCCTTTATTAATCACTGAAACCGCATCATGTGAGTGCAGCGACTCGAGGTGCGAGCAGGCGATGCGGAAGTCCGCGATGCGGCGGTCGCCGTCGAACTCCCGGTACAGCAGCCGCGCCGCGTCCTCGACGAACTTGAGGTGGGCCCCGTTGAGCTCGGCGAAGGCCTGCT
>DNHH01000111.1:833-3025 GCA_003485955.1 Opitutia bacterium | reverse complement strand
TTGAAGGTCTGAAGCGCGAATTAATCGAGGCCTCGATCTTGGATCGTGCAGCCCTCGACCGCGCCATGAAGGGCGTCGATTGCGTCTTCCATTTGGCCGCGATGATTTCGGTCCCCGAATCGATGCTCAAGCCGAGGGAGTGTGTGGATATCAATGCGACGGGCACTTTGCACGTCCTTGAAGCTGCTGCGGATGCCAAGGTTAAGAAAGTCGTCCTCGCATCGTCGGCCGCCATTTACGGTGACAATCCGACGGTGCCGAAAGTTGAAACCATGTTCCCTGAGCCGAAGTCGCCCTATGCGGTGACGAAGCTCGATGGTGAATACTACCTTGAGATGTTCCGTAAAGAGCGCGGACTCGAGACTGCCAGCTTACGCTTCTTTAATGTCTTCGGTCCACGCCAAGACCCGAAGTCACCGTATGCGGCAGCGGTACCCATCTTTATCGAAAAAGCACTTAAGGGTGAGCCGATTGGCATCTTCGGTGATGGTGAACAGACGCGCGACTTTATCTACGTGAAGGATATCGTAGGTGCACTTGTCTTTGCGGCCACGCAGGCGGGCGTCGTGGGTACCCATAATGTGGGCTACGGTAACAAGATGACGGTGAAGGGTCTCGCCGAAGAGATCCTGCGTCTCACCCAATCGACTTCGAAGATTGAGTATAAGCCTGAGCGTCTGGGTGACGTTAAGCATTCGATGGCATCGTCGGAAAAACTTCGTGGCACAGGTTGGAAGCCTGCGCACTCTGTCCCCGAAGGCCTGCAGTCGACAGTCGCCTACTTCAAGACGGTCATTCGCTAATCACTAGCGGCAGCGCGCTATAGCTTTCGGTACCGGCATTGACGTGTACCCAAAGCGTATAGGTCCCTGCTGCGGGTAAACGTACGCGGAAGGCTAGCTCGGGCTTTTCGCCGCGCTCACGACCTGTCCACGAAGGGTGCATGTGGGCGTAGCCGGGTTGAGCGCCGACGAGGACGGCGTGCCCGAGTGCACCCATCAAGGTTTCTAAATTAAGTGGGGTGCCGTCCTTTTGACTTAAGCGCACCTTCAGCATGACGCTCTCGCCGGCACGCAAGACGGGTAGATCGACAAACTCGGCGTGGATGCGGGTGTAGAGTGCCGATGTTGTCGGCGTGCTATTGGTATGTAGTGATGGCCAGGAAGCGGTCGTATTGAGCAGGACGGTGCGTCGACTGCGTTCATGCATAAAGTCGGCGTAGACGCGGAAATCGCCGCCTGCAAACTTAGCGGCAAAGTCTTTCGGGAAAGCAAACGTCCAACTTCCATCTATTTGCGGCTCGGGGTGTAAATGCAGGTATGACTGTCCACCGGTCAGTTGAGCCAAGTGCAAGTGGAGCTGGCGGGTGTGCGAGATGGCGAAGTCGTGCGGTAAAACGTCGCGCCCATTGTCATCAACAACGCGCAGCGTGCCGCCGGTTAAATCCGCGCGGGGTTCGACGATTAACTTAAAGGGGAATTTTAAGTCGGTCGGGTTGTAGAAATTAGCTTCTTCGTTTTCGCCGCAAAACTCAATTCCACCGACCATAACTGGCTCGTGGGCGTTATGCAAAAACGTGCACTGGGTGTCAGGCAAAGACCTTAACAGGAAATAGAGTGCGGCAGCACCAGCGGTCAGCCAAGCGATGTGGCGCCGCGTGCTCATTTTGCCAGTAATTGTTTACGCAAGATAGGCATGAGGTCATCGCTGTTAAAACGCGGACCATCGAGGCGCAACTGGATGCGGCCTTCTGCATTCATCAGCAACGTAGCGGCATTATGCACGATGGTACCGTCGGCCTGTATGGTCGTGATACCGTACTGGGTCATCAAATCACGGATCTGCTGTTTATTACCGGTGAGAAAACGGTGGTTCACACTATCCGTAGCATTACTCGCTGCATACGCGCGGAGCACGCCAGGAGAATCGTAAGCGGGGTCGAAGGTGATAGTGATTAACTGAATTTTATCCGCGAGCCCGGCATTCTGTAGAGCTTTGGAAAGGCTCACCATCGAGGCGGTGGCAGCGGGGCACATTTGGGCTGCGCGACAACGGGTGAAGATGAAATTAAGTAGGTAAGGCTTGCCGCGTAGGCTCGAAGACGAAACCGGTTTCGCTGACTGATCCCAAAGAAGAAAGGCTGGGGCTAAATCGCCGGTGGTACGTATCGCGCGACCGCGATCGGCCGTTTC
>DNHH01000111.1:0-637 GCA_003485955.1 Opitutia bacterium | reverse complement strand
GGGTATCGGTGACTTCGGCAACTTGGCGTAGTTGCTCAGGCTCTGCAGGAAAAATAGTTTCGAGGCGCAGCTTGCCCTCGGACTCAATCAAATCACCGCGCACCAGTTTACCTGTCCACTCAAGACGACTATCGGCCTCGCTGACCTGCACAACCTGGGTGAGACCTTTAGCATTAAGGACAGTTAAGGCACTCTGCTCGGTATCCGTCGAAACCACTTTACCTTCATAAGGTGCTGCGGTGACGACAGTAGACAGGACAAGCAAAAGGATGATGTGCATGGGATTAAGCCAAGAGTTCGCCGTGTTCAGATAACAGAATGTTTGCCATACCGTGGCGAATGCCGTGATGGGTTAGTTGAATACTTTCGGCGCCCGTATGGTCGGCCAGTGCACAGATAACAACCAAGGCAGCTGGTAGAATATCGGCACGTGCTGGTGGCATCCCAGGTACGGCGCGGCGTGCTTCCAAATCCATGGCTGATAGCCGTGTCAGCCAGTTGTGGAGTGTGAGTACGCCGATCTTGCCACCTTCATGGGCTTCTCCGGCGGCCTTAAAGAGGTCAATCATCGTCGCCAAAGCACCCCCTGCACCAATCAGCGGAGCAGCCAACGCGACCCCTGCTTGGAGGTGTGGTT
>DNHH01000067.1:2811-3280 GCA_003485955.1 Opitutia bacterium | reverse complement strand
TAGTGCTGGCCGCGCACCTTACTTGGGTCAGTGGCGAGCAAGGGTTCGTCTTCGACGACGGGTGCTGTGAAAGGATGGTGCGCTGAGATGTAGCGCTGCTCATCCGCATCCCAAAGCATGAGCGGGAATTCAATCACCCAGAGGAAGTTGTATTGGTCAGTTGGGATGTTGAGCTTACCACGCGCCTTCAGCAACGAAGCGGACTCAAGGCGAATACGACCGAGAATCGTCGAAGCTTGCTCCCATGGAGCGGCGGCAAAGAAGACGATGTCGCCGTCTTGGATATTCAAGCGACGATTTAGTTCAGCCTTCTCTGCATCCGTGAAGAATTTAACAATGGGCGACTTCCACTCGCCTGCTTCGCATTTAATAAAGGCGAGACCCTTGGCGCCTGCCGCCTTGGCGATGGTTTCAAGATTCGTCAGTTCACCTTGAGTGATATCAGCAAGACCCTTGGCGTTAATCGCAC
>DNHH01000067.1:2386-2586 GCA_003485955.1 Opitutia bacterium | reverse complement strand
CGAAGCCTTAAAGAGATCGGTGAAGTCTTGAATCTCGAAAGCAAAGCGCGTGTCAGGCTTGTCGATACCGAAGCGATCCATCGCTTCTTGGTAGGACATCCGCGGAAACGGCGTTGGGATATCAATGCCGAGCGTTTCCTTCCATGTACGCTTGAGGACACCCTCGATGAGACGATACATGTCCTCGCGGTCGATGAACG
>DNHH01000067.1:0-2228 GCA_003485955.1 Opitutia bacterium | reverse complement strand
TACATGTCCTCGCGGTCGATGAACGACATCTCGAGGTCGACCTGGGTAAATTCTGGCTGACGATCCGCACGTAAATCTTCGTCGCGGTAACAACGAGCCATCTGGTAGTAACGCTCCACGCCTGCGACCATCAGCATCTGCTTATACTGTTGGGGCGATTGCGTGAGTGCGTAGAATTCACCGGGATTGACGCGGCTTGGCACGAGGAACTCGCGGGCGCCCTCAGGGGTGCTCTTAAAAAGAGTCGGGGTCTCGACCTCGAGGAAACCCTGCCCGTCAAGTTCAGCGCGAATTGAGCGGGCAGCTTGAGCGCGCATTTTAAGTAGACCGAGATTACGCGGACGGCGCAGGTCAAGGAATCGATACTCAAGGCGAAGGTCTTCATTCACCTTGTCCGCCTTATCGTCGTCCATCGGGAACGGTAGATCTGCGCAGACATTGTGAACTGTCAGCGAAGCAGCGGCGACTTCGATACTACCGGTAGCCAACTTTGAATTAACGGTTTCAGCTGTACGGACACGAACTACGCCTGCGACTTCGATAACCGATTCTGTCTTTAAGCGCTGTGCGAGTTCTTGGATACCCGCAGCGTCTGGATTGAAAACAACTTGGGTCACGCCTTCGCGGTCGCGGAGGTCGACAAATGTGACGCCACCCAAATCGCGTTTGGTATCGACCCAACCGACGAGGGTGACGGTCTTGCCGGCGTCGGAGGGACGCAAGGCGTTGCAGTTATGGGTGCGCTTCATAGGTGCCAAGTCCCGGGAACCGGGAACCCGGATGTCTAACCTGTTAGCCCCCACGGAAACAAGACGAAACCCGCAATCCCCCTTGCACCCTAAAATTGTTCTGCAAGAATTCTCGTAAACAAATGGCGAAGATTCATATCGCACGAAATGGCAAAATCATTGGGGAACACGACGAGCATGCCGTGGCCGCCTTGGTAGCTCTTCGACAAATCCTCCCTACCGACCACTGGTGGAAAAAGGGTATGACCCGCTGGCTACCCATCGGCTCGACATTTAATCCGCCCGAAACCCGCCGACCCAAACCCGACAACCACCTGCGCTATACATGCGAGCGGTGTGGCACCCGATTCAACGAGCCCGTAGAGCAAAAAAGCGGCAGCGTTCTGACGGAACTCTTTTATTGGATCTGCAGCCCGATAGCGGGCGGGTTTTACACCGCAGGACGGGCACTCTCAGCCAAAAAACACTGTCCTAATTGCGACTCTCAGCAGTTACGCGATGAGCCCTGGTAAACAATATCACGTTTTGACAGATTGCACTAGGGAGGGGTGACGCTACTTTAGACATACTCCTATGCGCACCCCTGCCCTCACCATGTTCGCTGCGATCAGCATGCTACATGCCGCTGAACTCAAACCCGATGCGGCTATCTCCTCAGTGACTGTCTACGCCGACCGGGCTGAAGTCACTCGACACACCAAAGTACACCTCGAAGCAGGTACCCACGTGCTAACCTTCGACAACCTTCCAGCAGCAACCGACTTAAATTCCGTGCGCGCCAACGGTACAGGTGCATTTACCCTTGTTGATATTCGCGGCGAAACAATTCAGACCGTCGACATCCCGAATGAGAAAGTCCGCCAGTTAACCGACCGATTGCGTCAACTGGAACGTCAGAAAGAAGAACTCACGCGTGCCGTACAGCGCGTCGCTACACGCAAAGAAGCGCTCGATAAAATTCTTGGTCGTTTAACCAGTGCAGGCAAAGACTCACCCAATCCCGACCTCGATCCGACTAAATGGAGTGGATTCGTTGACTACCACGCAGGCAAGCTTGCGGCCCTCGATGAAGAAGCTCTCGCGCTCGTTGATAAGCAACGCGACAACGCCAAAGACGCAGACCAAGTTCGTCGCGAACTCGCTGAGTTACGCGGTTCAGGTCAGCGCACCCGCAACGTCGCTCGCGTAACCGTCGAAGCTAAAGGCGCCGTCGACGCTACGCTTAATCTTTCCTATATTGTCAGCGGACCTTACTGGGAACCGTCATACGACATCCGTGCGAACGTCAAAGCGAAGACACTTGATGTCGCTTACTATGGCACCGTGCGCCAATCCACCGGCGAAGACTGGAAAGGTGTCACCTTGTATCTCTCCACCGCACAACCATCGGTCGGCGGACGTGAGCCCGAACTCGACCCCTGGTTCTTACGCAGGCTCGAACCTATGCCCGTAGTCGCTGCTCCGCCCCGTGGTTTTGGG
>DNHH01000095.1:33921-34348 GCA_003485955.1 Opitutia bacterium | reverse complement strand
AAAAAGAATCCCACAAGCTGTTCCTTGAGCCTGAAGGTCGAAACACAAACGAGTGGTACATCAATGGACTTTCCACGTCCCTGCCCTTTGAGGTTCAGTTGCAAATGATTCGCTCGATCCCTGGGCTCGAACATGCCGTCATGCTCCGACCAGCCTATGCTGTCGAATATGACTTCGCGCCACCCACTCAGCTTTGGCCAACCCTAGAATCCAAAAAGGTTGATGGGCTCTTCTTTGCGGGCCAAATCAATGGGACTTCTGGTTACGAAGAGGCTGGTGGTCAAGGACTTGTGGCGGGTGTTAACGCCGCGGCTAAAGTGCAAGGACGCCCTCCCCTTACCCTTGGCCGACATGAAGCTTACATCGGTGTCTTGATTGATGACCTCGTTACAAAAGGAACCCAAGAGCCGTACCGTATGTTTACGAG
>DNHH01000095.1:30984-33765 GCA_003485955.1 Opitutia bacterium | reverse complement strand
GAGCCGTACCGTATGTTTACGAGCCGCGCCGAACACCGGCTACTCCTTAACCATGGTAGCGCCGAACTGCGCCTCATACACCATGCAGAAGCCTTTGGATTAGTGCCGGCGGCGCGCCTTGAGCGTATGCGCACAAAACATGCAGCCGTTCACCATTGGGTTGAGATGTTCGAGAAGCTAACGATTCAAGGCGGGATCATTGGTGAAGTCCTGCGCCGTTCGCCTGAAACCATTCCGGACGGGCTACCACCGGGGTTCTCTGCACAGCCACAGGATGTTCAAGATGAGATCTTATACCGGGTGCGTTATCGGGGTTACCTTGAACGCGAGCGCCGCCAAGTTGCCAAGCTGTCGGACATGGACAACTGGCGCATCCCTGAGGGTTTTGATTTCAGCACAATCTCCGGGTTGCGCAACGAGGCGAAACTTAAGCTAACCGAAGTCCGCCCACAAACCCTGGGCCAAGCTAGCCGAATCAGCGGCGTCAATCCGGCGGACATCTCTCTTTTAATGGTGATGGTCCGGGGCAGACGAAGTTAAGTTGAGGGACCTTGTTCCACGTGGAACACCCAAAAGTAGGGCAGGGTGTTACATCTTTGTGTCAAATCGAGCATATATTTCATAAATTGTTGAATTTCATATACTTATGCTATATTTACACAACCGTAACATTTGTCTTAATCGCTGGCGCGTGCAGTCGGCGTGCTTAACTTCACTGCATGGAAGATTCTCACTCGAAGCGTATCCTTGTGGTCGACGACGAAAGCGACGTCACCGAGCTGCTTGATTACAAATTGCGCCAAGCAGGATTCACCGTACGTGCGTTAAACGATCCGCTGCGCGTGGTTGGACTAGCGCGCGATCTGCGGCCCGACTTAATTATCTTAGATGTGATGATGCCTGAGCTATCTGGCATCCAATTGTTGCGCATGATTCGTGCGGACGCCTTGCTCCGCGATACGCCGGTGATGTTTTTAACGGCTAAAGGCGAGACGGAGAGCCGTCTCATTGGCTTAGAGGGTGGGGCGGACGACTATATGGCAAAGCCGTTCGACGCACGTGAGCTTGTGTTGCGCGCACAGGCATTACTCAGGCGAGCCAAGTCGGTTGCGGTGGCGCCAGACACACGTTTAGCGGCGGGTGCGATCATCTTAGATCTCGAGCGTCATGAAGTTATGGCTGAAGGAAAGCCCATCGACCTCACCGCTACAGAGTTTAAATTGCTGCGTGCATTGATTGAGCGAAAGGGCAGGGTGCAATCGCGCGACCGCCTATTGGAAGACGTCTGGAATTATTCGCCTGACCTTGAAACCCGAACGGTTGACACACATATGCGACGCCTGCGCGAGAAGCTCGGAAAAGCCGGTGATGTCATTGAAACCGTGCGGGGCGTGGGCTATCGGGCCCACGACTGAACTTCTGTATCGCTCAGGACCGACGGTCTCTGAGAGAAGTCTACCTGATGCCATCGGTCTTAACCCCCGGAACGTTTTTTACCTCAGGGCTACTCATAGCTCTAGCGGTACTCGTTGGGATCTTCATTGGGGTCCACTGGCTACGCAGAAGTCTTTTACAAACTCGGGCGACGTGGCTCATTCGCGAGTTTGGCTTAACAGGTATCATCGAGAAGCTATCGAGCGGCACGAAGTCTGAAGAGCGCGCACTTGCAATTGCAGCCGGCCGCATCGAAGAACTTCTTCAGCAGATTCGGCAGGCCGTCATTGTAATTGATGCGCAAGATCGGCTGCGCGTTGCCAACCGCGCGGCCCAGGAGCTTCTCCGGCTTAGCGAAAAAGATACCGGTGCCTCGTTTGTGCCGCTCGCGCGCAGTGCAGAGCTCGTCGATTTTCTCCGTCTGGTCCGTGATGGGGGAGGGGCCATGCGAGAGATAGAGCTGCACCGTGCGCCTGCGGCTAACCTATGGGTACGCATTTCCGGTGCACCTCTCTTGGCCGACCCAAGCCAATTAGGGTCTGTTGTTTTAGTTGTGGAAGACATCACCCGGCTACGAAGGCTGGAAGTTCTTGAGCGCGAATTTGTGGCGAACGTTTCCCATGATCTACGAACACCTGTGACCATTCTGCGTGGTTATGCGGAGACACTCGCTCAAGACCAGGCAACGATGTCTGTGGATGAACGGGCGAACTTTATTTCTAAAGTGGTTTCTTCGACAGGTCGTCTCGCGAGCCTACTCGAGGGAATGCTTGCCCTCGCCTCATTGGAAAGTGGAGTTGTTCTTCAACGTCAACCGGGGGCGCTACTTACCGCCGCATCGGAAGCAAAATCTGAATTAGAGGATCGTGCGAAAAATCTGGGGATTCAATTACGCCTAGAAGTTATCAATCAAAACACAGGGCAGGCCGATCTCATTCAATCACGACGGCTCGTTCAGAACCTTATTGAGAATGCGCTCGCACACGCGCGCGGCGCAACTGAGGTGACAATTCGCGTGCGCCAAGACGAGCTTGAGGTTGAAGACAACGGGATGGGTGTTGCCCCAGCTGAGCTTGAAAGACTCTTTGACCGCTTCTACCGAGCCGATCGTTCGCGCAAGCAGGGTGGGGCAGGTATTGGATTAAGCATCGTCCGACAGATTGCTGAACTTCATGGGGGCGGGGTGTCTGCAGAGCCTGTACGTCCCAATGGGCTCCGCATCCGGGTGAGGCTATCTCCTCTATAAACAAACATCCCACCGGGTCGCGGTGGGATGTTTCTTAAAAGTGGAGCGGGCGAACGGATTCGAACCGTCAACATCCACCTTGGCAAGGTGGTACTCTACCA
>DNHH01000095.1:30644-30797 GCA_003485955.1 Opitutia bacterium | reverse complement strand
GTACTCTACCAATTGAGCTACGCCCGCAGATAAGGAAGGTTTAGGACACCCATCGGGTCATTTGCTGTCAAGCCTTTGCACAAGGCGCTCACGGATTAGGCTGGGGGCGGGCACCATTCCTGCCTTTCGAATAAGGCCGGCAACTTCATCCGA
>DNHH01000095.1:26194-30468 GCA_003485955.1 Opitutia bacterium | reverse complement strand
AACTTCATCCGAAAGGAGCCATTTGATGATTTCGGCATTCGGGGCGACTTGAGACTCGGGAACACAAAGGACGACTGGAAGTCGGAGAGGATAGTCTCCGTTAAAGATATTGGTGTCGTCTGGGGTGTAAGGTGTTGTCGATCGGCCCTCTCTACCATCGGCAACTTTGATTTGCCGACCAAACTTTTCGGACAACGGTGTTGCGGAAACTAGGATGGCGTTCGTTCGTGACGAGACGCTCTCCTGCGCAAGGTCCGTACTAATTTGTGTGCGCACAGAGGTCTTAAAAGCGCGTCCACCGAGAGCAATGCCCTGGAAAAGTGTTTGTGCCATATGTTTATTGGGCACGCTAATAAAAGTAAGGATGGGCTCAGGCGTATTCACGCCAGGGATGTCAGACCAGAATTTGTAATCACTCCGCTGTCCGGCACCAAAAATATTGGCGAGTGTCGCTAGGTCGATTTCGGGCAAACGATTCGATGGATGGACATAGACATAGGCGGCGGCGGCGCCCAAGGGAAACCGGCGGACAGCCTTTCCGTCGCTGGTTTTCTCAAGGAGTTCTCCGTCGCGCAGAAAGAGCAGCGCGAGGCCAATTTTACCATCACGCAATCCCTCACGTGCCGGCAAGGTACCATCAAGGCGCACCTTGGCTTCGGTCCCCACTTTTGCGAGGTGTGCGACTAATGCCGGCTGGAGAACTTCATTTAAACTATCTGAGCCGCCTATCTCGACGGCAAAAGTCGCACGCGTTAAACTACATAGTACGAAGAATCCTCGAAGAATACATTTAGTCATGGGTTCCGGTATCAAGTTCAGGCCATTGCACGAGTTTACGGTGAAGTGTTCTCCGGCTAATGCCCATCAGCTCTGCAGCCTTAGTGCGATTTCCTTGCGCTTGAGCGAGGGCTTCTTTGAGAAGGCGCTTTTCGTTTTCTCCACGATCCAACATGTGTGCGGGGTTGAGTGTCGATGGGAGGGGCGCTGCGCTTGCCGCTGCGGTTTGCCGCAACCGCAAATCTAAATCATTCGGTTGAATCTCTTTGCCCGGGTGAAGGACGACTAAATTCTCAGCGGTATTCCTTAACTCACGAATATTTCCAGGCCACGCGTAATCACAAAGGATGGTAACGGCTGCGGGCGAAAGACGTGGTGCGGCAACGCCGTTCTCTTTCGCAAATTTCAGTAAATAGTGAGCAAGGAGCAAGGGAATGTCATCGTGGCGTTCACGCAACGCAGGCAAACGCAAGGGAACGACAGCAAGTCGGTAGAAAAGGTCTTCGCGGAATTTACCTTCTTTAACCATCTGCTCGAGATTACGGTTGGTTGCACAAACAAGGCGCAGATCGAGTGAGATGGGTTTATGTGAACCAAGGCGCTCAATATTTCGGGACTCAAGAAAGCGGAGAAGTTTTACCTGTGTAGGCGGATCAATCTCTCCAATTTCATCTAAGAAAAGGGTCCCGCCATCGGCTGCTTCGAAGCGCCCCGTTCGTCTTTCAGCGGCGCCGGTAAACGCGCCTTTTTCATGCCCGAATAATTCGCTCTCGAGTAAATTCGCCGGAATGGCGGCACAGTGAACGGGGACGAACGGCCCTTTGGGACGTCGACTGTTCTGATGAATCATTTGCGCGAACAATTCTTTGCCTGTTCCTGTCTCACCCGTGAGCAGAATGGTGGCGTTGGACGGGGCAACTTGTCGGACCTTCTCCACGGCATCTTGCAGGGCGCGCGACGATCCAACAATTTCACCAAGCGCAAATTTGCGGTCAAGGCGGGTGTGTGCTCGCGTAAGTTCCTCTTCGGCAGAGCGCGCTTTGAGGCCTCTTTCTAAAACAAGCGTGAGTTTGCGTAGATCAACTGGCTTCTGAAGAAAATCGTAGGCCCCTCGGCGCATGGCCTCGACAGCTGTGTCGACGTCACCGTAGGCAGTCATCATAACGCATACAGGCCGAGAAGAGAGCTTAAGTGCGCGATCTAACACCGTCATGCCATTCTCTCCTGCCATGCGTAAATCTGTCACCACGGCGACCGGTGGAACGTCTTGCATGAGTCGCGCGGCTTCTTCGGCATCACGGGCAACAAAAACTTCATAGGTTTCCTCAAAGGCAGCGCGCAGACCTTCACGCGTATGCTTCTCGTCGTCGACTATGAGTAGCGTAGGTTTCATGAAACAGGCGGAAGGGCTGTGACGAAGGCGCGCTCCGCGCGCTCACATAAGGCGAGACGTGCCCGGGCGGCCTCTTGAAGACGCGCTTGTTGATTCGTATTTGCGACCGCGGCCAAATCATCAAGATCGGCCAAGTAAGCACCAGCGAGACTTCGCGCAAGTGGATCAATATTACGTGGTACACCTAAATCTATAAGCAGGAAGGGGCGGCCGCATCGCTTATCAATATGTCCGCGAAGTGTATCGATCGAAATCAGTGGCCGCTCGACCGTAGCACAACCAACCACAATATCATGGGTGTGCGCCTGGGCAATGGCGGTGCTTAATTCGACAGCGGCACCACCAAGCTCAGCGGCCAGATCTGCTGCATTGTTAAAGGTGCGTGAAGCAATCGTGATTTGTGCGGCACCTCGCGAAATCAGCGCTTGGGTGACGCGACGACCCGCGTCTCCTGTACCCACAACTAAAACACGTGCCTCGGCCAAGGAGCCGAATGCACGTTGTGCTAATTCGACCGCAACATTCCCGAGGCTCACTTGGCCCTGTCCAATCCCTGTATGGGTGCGAGCCCAGGCCGCTGCTTGAAATGCACGTTGGAAAATCCGGTTGAGCACGGGCCCTGTCATACCGCGCGCCAATGCATCGGCATAAGCACTTTTCACCTGACCGCTAATTTCTGCTTCACCCAACATCTGGGAATCTAAGCCAGCTGCCACGGAGAAAAGATGTTCGACGGCTGAGAGTCCAGGAATCGGGCGGAGGTGTGGATCGAGGAGTCCGGCAACCGTGCCAGTTGCGCGCGTCAACGCAGCACGCACATGTAAGGCTGCAGCCTCATCGCCAACCACATAAGCCTCCAATCGATTACATGTTGAAAGCAAAACGGCTTCGGCCAGCCCGGCTTCGCGTGCCGCCGCGTAAAAAATATCCGAGCCTCCTTCAGGAACCGCAAAAGCTGCACGTGCATCTAGGCCGGCGGTATGATGCGTCGCACTTAGCGCTACCAGTGTTGCAGGTGAGGGTGATTTCATATCGCAGAACGCGGAAGCGAGAGAACAAAAGCCACGCAGGCCGGGATGAATGCAATTAAAGATGCGCGCGCAAATGACGTGCCGCTTAATAATCCTTGGCGCCGCAAGATGAGAACGCTCACGCTAGCGGTCCACGCAACGCCGGAAGCAATGAGTTTTATTAAGGTCACTTTGTCGGCGCCTTGAAGCCAAGCAACCGTGCCTACAGTCAAAGCCACACCCAGCATCCATACCGCTGCGCCAAGCAATTGATTACTGATGCGATCCAGGGGCACCAACGCGGGCAGCAAAGAATAAATGCCGCCGAAGCGACGTGCGCTCAATGCACGATCTTGTAATAAGTAGAGCGCGGAGTTCAGCGCTTGGGCAATGAGCATGCAATAAGCCATAACAACGGCCGCAACATGCAGCGTGATCCATGGCTGCATATTTCCCGCCGTGGGTCGTAGCAAACTTGCCACGAGCAATCCAACGCCCACTAAAGCACCAATGGCCCAGCCTGGAAAGCGGTGGTTAAAGGTGAGGTCCAAGAAAAGCGCCAAGCCTGCGATGCCCCAGGCAAGAACCGTTAGGATTCCTGCAGTTGAAGAGAATCCTGCGAAGCCCAAAGACACTAAATTCGCCGTGAGAAAAACAAAGCTCGCTCGGATAATCCAACGACTCGCCGTCGACCAGGGCGCATAACCTCGGGAGTGGCCCAACCAATCCATGGCCGCAGCGACAATGAAAAGCACTGCGGCGACTCCCAGTCCTTGATGAATACCTAATAAAGACATGCACCCTCTAAATAGCAGGGTGTGACATTTTGGCAATTGGATATGGATTAACGCTTAAGAGCTTTATAAACAACGATATATGAGAATCCCTTATCTTTCCGTGTTTGCCTTGTGTGCAGCTGGTTCCTAGTAAGTTGGGCCCCTTATGAACTACGACCCGTATGACCTGACGCAGCACGCACCCCGAAGCCCGCGGGTAAGGATTGGCGGCATGGTTATCTTGGCTCGGATGCTAGATAAGTGCCGCGCGGATCTAAAAGGGAAGGTTGGGGACTACGAGTATGGCTGCTCACTAGA
>DNHH01000095.1:22604-26010 GCA_003485955.1 Opitutia bacterium | reverse complement strand
GCAGTCGCTTTTAAATTTTATCGGCATCGATGCAGCAGCACTTCGAGTGGAAGTCGCCAAAGGTAAGGGCGACGGGGATGTCTTGGCCTGGATTCGTGAGCATGCGACACAGCAGCGCCTAGCACATGAATTCGATGCCTTTAATCAATGGCATGAGAAGCGAACCGCGACGACTCCTGATCGCCGCTTGAAAATGAATACTATCCAAGCCTCTACGCCCGCAGGCGCTGCGCGTGATGACGTCGCAAGTTGGTTTGATCTGCTCGACATGGACGACCACGCGAGCTTCGGTGGGAAAATTTAGACGGAACATAACCGCGGCCTCGCTTACTAAGAATAAACCTATGCGTATTCTCCTCGCCCTCATTGCCGGCATCTTAGCTAGCTCCACAGCCTCAGCTGCTAACTTCGACTGGAAAACCCGTTTTTCGGAAGGCCTTGTCGATGCAGAAGGTAAGACCGTCGATACCGCAACGCTCGCCGGAAAATACGTTGCCGTCTATCACTCCGCCCACTGGTGCCCACCCTGCAAAGCCTTCACACCAAAACTCGTGGACTTTGCAAATGCCCATAAAGACAAGCTTGCTGTGGTCTTTGTGAGTTATGATAAGTCCGCCGCAGACATGTCTAGTTATATGACGGAAACAAAAATGCCTTGGGCGGCAGTTCCATATAGAGCTCCATCCGGCAAAAAGAATGCTGATGAAAATGGCGTTAAAGGGATCCCGGCTTTAATCGTTTATGGACCTGATGGAGCGCTTCTCACAAAAAGTGGGCGCGACCTTGCAGCTGTCGAAAAACTACTGAAATAAAGATGCGCGGTGTGCGCCGCGTATTAATGGTTTGCACCGGCAACATCTGCCGGTCGCCGACGATGGAAGCTGTTTTGCGTCACCACGCGCAACAAGCAGGCATGGCTGCCGAATTTGATTCGGCGGGCACAGAGTCGTACCATGTCGGCGATCCGCCCGATGACCGCTCACAAAAAGTTGCGGCTCGAAGAGGGTACGCGCTTGGCCATTTGCGCGCCCGGAAAGTTCGCGTGCCGGATGATTTTCTTCACTTCGATCTCATTCTCGCTGCCGACGAAACGCATTTGGAATGGCTGCGTACTTATTGCCCCAAGGAGTATCAAAACAAGTTACATCTCTTCTTAAATGACCAGGCATTGCCTGATCCTTATTATGATGGAATTGAGGCGTTTGAAGGCGTTCTGGATGCTGTTGAGGGCGCGGCCGGCCATTGGTTAAAGGTAATGGGCGCGACGAAGGGTTGAGCCAGAATGCGAGATTGCCCCTTGCGTAGGTTAGGATTGGATTGGGGGATAGATGTACCAGGTCACCTTCAGCGATCAGGCCATGGCAGAGCTTAACAAGCTGCCAACTCTCTCGCAAATGACAGTTGTGGAGGCTTTCTCGGCATTAACCCCCGCTCTCCTCGCCCTGGGCAGCCCAGACTTAGGTAAGGTACGCCGCGAAGGGCATACCTACCACCGTCTGCGCGTGGGCGACTTCCGGGTCTACTTTGAGTCAATCGGTGAGTCGTTACACGCGCATTTTATTTTACAACGGCATACGTACACTGACTTCGCTTTCCGAACACACCTTCCTGTTGATATCGATGAAAGTTCGGTTGAAGAACATAGTGCGTTCTGGGCTTTTGTTGAAACCCCGCCTCCCCGTGACTGACCACGAAAAAACTACATACGCATCGCCCGAAGAAGCTGCGCATATTTATCTCCTGCCAAATCTTTTTACTGCGGGCAATATGCTCTGTGGTTTTCTTTCGATGAAGGAGTGTATTGAAGCACGCTTTGTTGATCCTAGCGCAGCCGCTTCAATCCGCGCTGAGCACTACACAATGGCTGTTTGGTTCATTGTCTTCGGTTGTATCTGCGATTTATTTGATGGTCGGGTGGCGCGTGCGTCTGGTCGCACGTCACTCTTTGGTGCAGAATTTGATTCGCTCGCGGACATCATCTCTTTTGGTCTAGCGCCCGCACTGATGTCGTGCTTCTTGTTAATCCAGCCAGACCAGAACAAAGACTTAAGCTTGGCCACATGGCTTTTTGCTTTTCTTTATCTGCTTTGTGCAGGTGTAAGATTAGCGCGCTTCAATGTACTCACCAACCCGCTTGTGCCAGGAAATGAGGCGCGGGCTAAGGGTGGAGACTTTGTCGGACTTCCTTCACCCGCTGCGGCCGGCACCATCGCCTCTATCGTTCTCGTACATGCAAACTTTATGGGGAATCCCGAAGATACATCGACGCAGTGGATTGCTCGATCCGGCGCCCTTTATTGGTCTCTGTTACCGCTCTTACTTTTCTTGTCGTGGTTAATGGTAAGTAATATCCGGTTCCCCAGCTTTAAGGTCATTAGTTGGTCAGCTAGGGCTCGCACACGTATATTCATCTTAATTATCGCCGTAGCGGTCGCCGCTTTCCGGTTTAAAGAACTTTTCGTCCCAATGATCTTTGTAAGTTACATAAGCTATGGGATTTTCCGGCATTTCTTCCTCTTGAAAAAGGCTGAAACGGATCCTGCGCCAGACGACGAATCTCTCTGATTACATTGTGAATAGACTACGCATGGGCTGTTGACCTAATGGTCTGCGAACAACCCTCTAGTTATACACGTACTGTTCACGGTCGTATAAGAATACATGGGCCTTTGATATCAAGGGGTTGTGGGGTTGTTCGCCTAATTGAACACTCTATGTACGGGTATTAAGATATATGTATATAGGTTAATACAGATAGTCCCAGCCCTGTGTGGGTAGGTTTAAGCATTGGATGGTTGCATAGGGGGTAGGACATCGCCCAACCTATCGACATCATGAAGTTCAAGGTAAACCGAAATCATTTCTTCAACGGCCTCGCTTGCGTAACCAACATTGTCGGTGCACGCGTTACCATGCCGATCTTGCAGAACGTTTTAATCGAAGCCGAAGGCGAAATGGTGACATTAACCACGACCATCATCGACATTTCTGTTTGCTGCCGAATCAAAGCAACTGTTTCCACGCCTGGTAAAATCACCCTGCCCGTCAAACGATTAGCAACGATTGTTCGCTCATTACCCAGTGCAGATGTAACGGTGGATCTTGCAGGAAAAGAACGCGTAAAAATTAGCTCAGGTTCCTCAACCTTTCAAATTACAGGATTGGGCGCAGAACAATTCCCCCCAGTCGCAACATTCACCGGAGCGCCGACTGCAAATCTCGACCAAGAGGCCCTTGGCGCGATTATTCGTAAAGTGCAGTACGCCCAATCAACCGACGAAAATCGCTATATCCTCAATGGAGTATTCTTCGAGTTCGAGGCGACAAAACTAAACGTCATCGCTACCGATGGTCGCCGCCTAGCAAAGTCTGAACTCGCGCGCACAGGTAGCGGAGAAGCCGCGGT
>DNHH01000095.1:19190-22428 GCA_003485955.1 Opitutia bacterium | reverse complement strand
CACAGGTAGCGGAGAAGCCGCGGGTCTTATTTTACCTGCCCGTACCATCAACGAACTCAGTCGCCTATTAAAAACAGGCCAGGTTGCATTCACACACAACGAGCGCCAAGTCGCCTTCCAGATTGATGTACCCAAAAACGATGAAGGCCTCGTCGACAAAATCCAACTGATCTCGCGTGTCGTTGAGGGCAATTATCCTAACTACCGACAGGTCATCCCGAAGGATACTGGATTTAAAGTCCGTCTCGAGCGCGAGAAATTCTTAGAATGCGTGCAGCGTGCCGCCCTCATGACAGATGAGCGCAACAACACCGTTCATATTTCAGTTTCCAAAGAAAGACAGACACTCGAAATCACTGCGCGCTCAGCTGCAGGTGAATCCGTTGAACCCATTGCTGTAAAATATGAAGGTGCGAACGTAAATATTGCGTTCAACCCAACCTATCTCATCGAGCCACTCAAGGCCGTGACCGAAGACGAAGTGGATCTTGAAATTAAGTCAGATACAGACGCAGGCGTTCTCCGCGGAATTAAAGAGACATTCCTTTGCGTCGTCATGCCGCAGCGCGTTTCTACCTAAAAGGTTTAAAGGCCAGGATCGGAGATATCTGGTAGCGCTGCAATCGCTGCCATGATGCGACGTGAGGCTTCCCCAAAACGATCATCATGGTCTTTACCTGGGTCTAATGATGAAGCTGGAATAGCTGTGCCGAATTGAATCCGAATACGCGCACCTCCGCGTAGCCAGCGAGAACCACGAGGCAGCACATCGCGAATACCGCGGATGCGCACGGGGACAACAGGGACGCCCGACTTAATTGCCAACAAGCCAGCGCCTGATTTTGTGGACTGGAGTTGACCATCCATGCTCCGCGTGCCTTCGGGGAAAATTAAGAGTGCGCGCCCCTCGGCGAGTACGGCAAGCGTCCTCCGAATCGCAGAAATATCTGCTTCACCGCGATCAAGTGGGATTGCTCGGCAGGCACGGATAACGCCGCCGAATACAGGGTTATCAAAAAGGCTTTTGCGGGCGACAAAAGCAATCTCACGCGGGATTAACCCTCCAATGAGAGGTGGGTCTAACATGCTCTGGTGGTTACTGGCAAAGAGGCAGGCGCCCTCTGGCACGCCTTCCCAGCCCTCTGCTTCGACGGTCGCAAATGTTTCGGCGATAAGGCACGCACCATTCGCAACGAGGTGATAAGCAAAATTACGCGAGGCCAGTAACATGGATCAGCGACGGGCTTGAGCGACAAGCTGCCCCACCTTTTCAACAACTGCGGTGAGGGAGAGAAGTGTGTTATCAATACGCGTGGCGCCCTCGGCACAAAGGAGTGGCGCGGCGCTGCGTGAAGCGTCTTGGCGATCGCGCGACAAGACCGCATCGGCTTGCCCTTCAGCAGCACGCCGTGCAGTACGTGCTTGGGCGTCGGCCTCCAAAAAGATTCTTACTTCCGCGTCGGGCATAATAATCGATCCGATATCTCGACCCTCCATAATTATACCACTAAAACCAGCCGAACGGGCGACGTCTACTTGCCCTCGTTGGTAGTCGAAAAGAAAATTCCGAACTTCGGACATCGCTGCAAAAGACGACACCGCCGCATTGACTTCAGGGCTGCGTAATTCTGCATCCTTCGGCACCCAGCCACTTAAAGTTAGTTGCGCACTATGGCCGGTAATTTTCGTGCCCAATTGAAGTGTTGGCAGGGCCGCAATAACTGACCGTGTACTCTCAGGCGTAGCGGAAGCTGAAAGCAGCGCTCGGGTGATAGACCGATAGTGGGCTCCGGTGTCGACATGCATTAATCCGTGAGCAGCGGCCACCGCACGGCTCGTTGACGATTTCCCAGAAGCCGCCCCGCCATCGATGGCAATCCGAAGGAAGCTGCTACGCAATTGTTCGAGCGCCTCAAAAAAATACGGAAATGTTTTTCCGGTACAGGTAGGGTCTTGGATTGAAATCCACGGCTGGCCGTTTCCGTGAAGGTCATAAGAGCCCAAAATGCCAAAGCTCATCGCAACACGATGATCCTCGTACGTGTGAATCGAGACAGGGCTCTTTTGAGAAGTGGCCAGCAAGGCCTCGCGGCCAGGATAAATCGTTAGAGTATCAAGGGATTTATCAACACGAAGGCTTTGCGCAGACGGCTCTACACGTACGCCGAGCCGCTCTAATTCCGTAGCCATTGCTAAGACACGATCGGTCTCTTGGTGGCGCGTATGGCCAATCCCGCGCAGTGTAACGGGCTTATCGAAGAGAGGAGCTAGTGCCGCAAGGGTTAGAAATGTATCCGAGAGCGCATTAAAATTAAAATCGCCGCCACGTAAGCCGGACCAAGAGCGCACAATGATTGCACCCGTTTCTTCATGAATAATTGCCCCGCATGCTTGCGCAACGGCTGCAAAGTCTGTGTCACCTTGTAGTCCGCGCGTATCGTAGCCAGCTAGGCGAATGTGACTTTGTCGTCCGGTGACAGCAGGCAGGGCGATAAAATAGCTGGCGGCGGTTGCATCGGGCTCAATCGCATAAACCGAAGGCGCATGGTAAGCTCCCGGCTGCGGACACATCCAAGCGCAGTGGTTTTGAATCAGCGGCCGCCCAAAATGTGCACACATTTTTGCGGTCATTTCCACAAACGGTTCTGATACTGTTGTGCCGCTCAAGCGGACGCTAAATCCTGGAGCGAGTGGCGCAATCATCAGAAGCGCAGAAAGCATTTGTGAGCTTGAGGAGGCATCACAACTTACCTCGCCACCCACAATACCCCGGGTAATTAGGCGTAGGGGAAATCCATCTGCGGGAGAGCCCGCATCGGTTAAACATTTCGCACCAGCGGACTCGAGCGCCCGAAGCAAGCCAGCCATGGGACGTGTACGCATGGCATCATCACCATCAATTTCATATTCACCGGCCGGATGAAGGCACAGAAAGGCGGTTAAGAACCGAGCAGCCGTCCCGGCATTGCCGACATGGAGCTTCGCTCTCGCTTTAGGAATTCTCCCGCCCAAACCCACTAACTTAATTCGGCAGGCTGACTCATCGGCATCAATCGAGAAGCCAAGCTCTTGAAGCGCAGCAATCAGGATGCGGGTATCTCGACTAAAGAGGGCGCCTTCCAAAATGGTTTCGCCGTCAGAGAGTGCGGCTAATATCAAGGCTCGGTTGGTAACGCTCTTCGAGCCAGGTATACGCGCAAGCCCGCAAGCGGGGCCACGGAAGGGCTGAATGGTGAGC
>DNHH01000095.1:15039-18989 GCA_003485955.1 Opitutia bacterium | reverse complement strand
AGCAGGGTGCTCATGATTAGTCGAGACGGTGCCGGAATGCCCGGGCGCCATCAAGGTAAGCACGGATTCCACCAGCGTCTTTTTTCACCAATAAATTTCTTAATCCGGTAGAAGACTCTTCAAGCTCCTTTAACAAAGGGATAAGGTGATCTGCGTTTTCTAGTAAAATCGGGACCCATAGCGATGGATCGCCAGCGGCGATACGCGTGGTATCGCGCAAGCCCCCAGCCGCCAAATCCAACCGAGCCTCTTTTTTAGAAAGTAAGTGAGCGAGCACACATGCAGTTGCATGGGGCAGATGGCTAATGGCAGCCACTGCTTCGTCATGAGCATCGGGTGTCATTTGAATCACATTGGCACCGAGAGCAGACCAGAGGTTGTTTGCGAATTTAACCAGAGACAAATCTGTCTTATCTACCGTGGTGATAATACATGGTCGGCCGACAAACAATTTCGCGTGACCTTGTTCAGCACCGCCCTTTTCAGAACCGGCCATTGGATGGCTACCAATGAAACGTTCAGGCTTTGAGAAGATAGCAGATGCAGCCGCATGGATACTGCGCTTGGTGCTGCCGACGTCTGTCACCCAGGCATCGGTCGAAAGTTCACCATGAATAGACTCAAGTAGAGAGGGAAGGGCGTCCACGGGTGCCCCCAGCACAACACAGTCTGCTTCGCGCACGGCTTCTGCGGGCGTATCATAAGTATCTGCGATGTTCGCCACTGCTGCACGGCTGGATGGCGAGCGCGACCACGCGCAGAGTTTTGTATTAGGCAGGTATACGTGGGCCGCCCGGAGCACAGAGGCACCGAGCAGGCCGACACCAAGTACGGCAAGTCGTCTGGGGCGCTGGATTTCCAAGGTTGAAAGCATGATGTGTATGTCGCATAACCATGGAGCGTCCAAGCAAATCGTTTAACCCTGCCTAAACGCCCTTTTGCCCGTGAATCCTAAATTCGAGACTTCAAGCCCCAGCCGTCGCATGGATTTGAAAAAGGAGGCGAGGGATCACCGCATTCGGAAATTACGCGAAAAGCTGACCCTTCCCCTCATTATCCTTGGTCTGGTCGGGGGATTAATGGCCGTAGCCATTTACCTCACGAGCAACCAACGACGATCGAATGTAGAGTCGAGCCTATCTGTTCAAGACCTCGGCAAGTTGAAGGCCGAAGTGGAGGAACATGAAAAGAATTTCACAACGTTGGTACAAAAGAAGGCGAAAATATCAGAAGAAGATCTTAGCGAGCTTGAGAGCGCAGTTGAAAAACAGGATAAGTATGTAGCCGCGACGGGCGGGACTCCTGCAGAGACAAACCGACTCGAGAATTTACGGACGCGCCTGCATGTTTACCGCGGAGAGAAAATCCGGGAAGAAACAACAAAACTCGAAGCCGATGCTAACAAGATAATCGAAGAAGTAACCAAGGCGCGGTTACAAAAGAAACCAACTGAAGACGCCTCAGCGAACGCAGTGAAGCTTTTGCGCCGAGCACTCGATCTCGAAACAGAAATTTCTCAGAAATGGGTTCTCTCAGGCCTCGACGACCCAGGCCGTCGCGCCCGCCTCGATTCGCGTATGCGCCGACTTGAAGCTGATCCACTTTGGCAGAAGGGGCGGCGCCTCGAGCAGGAAGCGGAAGTAGCTGTCACCGCAGGGAATTTCGCAGGAGCGGAAGAAGCTCTCAAAGAAGCTATTCAGATAGAGCAGAATTATACTCTGCGTTTCCGAGACGTTCGTGCGACCGAGTTTGATCGCGAAGAAAAACTACGGAGAAAATTAGATACCATTCGCTCTATGTTAGCAAAGAGCGCCATCGACGAGATTGTTAGACAAGCCCATGCAGAAGAGGCCGCCCGACAGTGGCAAAGCGCGGCCAAGAGCTGGAAAGCAGCCATCGACGCCCAAGCGAATCTCGCGAAAAATTACCCGCAGAGTAGTTACGCCGTGCGGACTATTGGCGAAGGTTATGCCGTTTCGTTGACGCAAGTTCTTGCCATGCCTGAGGTCGAAGCTTTCCGGGCCGACATGGCAAAGGTCCGAGATTTATTGAGAGACGGAGAAGTTGCCAAGGCGAGTGCACTTGGCTCGGACTTGTCGATACGCGCCGATGCACTCACGCGCAAATTCCCTTCGGCATTAACTGAACAAGACCCCGATAAACAGCAGTTGGCATTTATTAGGCAACGCGCTGCCTCGCTGCAGTCTATCCGCGACGCAGTCGTCAAACAACTCATCACAATACCGAATCACAAAAGTATCCGCCTACTTCGAACAGAGGTTCCGCAATCTCTTTACGTTGCAGTCATGGGCGTAAACCCGAGCGCCAAGCGCGAAATTAATTGTCCTGTAGATTCAGTAACTTACGAAGATGCTGAAAAGTTTTGCGCACGGGTGGCTTGGCTAACCGGACTTAAAGTCCGGCTGCCTGACGCCGATGATTATTTAGCTGCGCAAGGTGACGCGGGTCGCCAGCCGACGCCAGAGGAGGCTTGGACGATTGATACATCCGACGGCCAAGTGCGCGCAGTCGGAACCTCCAAGCCCAACCCCCTTGGATTCAGCGATCTATCTGGCAATGTGGCAGAGTGGGTCCGAAGCGCCGATAATTCGGTGAATGTGACGCTCGCGGGAGGCGACGCGCAATCCGCACCCGGGAGTACATTCCTTTTTGTCCAAGTTAATCGGCGCGAAGGATCACGACTAAGAGGCCTTAGGCTGGCCGTAGACCCTTAATCTAGGCAGGTCGAGTTTGACAGCCACCAGGCTGGCGGGTCTAATGTTTTGCTATGCCGCCCCCCAACGGCACCTCTCAACACCCTATTCGGCGCGCCCTAATCTCGGCTGCGTTCTACGGTAGCCTTTTAGCGGCCGCCTTATGGTTGGCATACGACATTCGCTTCTTAGATGGGTTTAAATTTGGTTTAGATACAACGCACCGAAGCCAAATTTTTGCGAATCGACCAATGGCGCTGCTCTGGGCCATCCCCCTAAAGCTCGTCCTGCTTATCGCCTTTGGTCAGTTTAAAGGTATACTTTATTATTTTCGATTAAGGGACGCATTAAGGCTTGGGGTCGCACTGCTCCTTTCATCCGTCGCGATTTATTTAATAATACTCTCAGGGCCTTTTACCGAAATACCACGCGGCGTCTTGCTGATTGATTTCAACCTTTCACTTATCTTTTGCATGATTTTCCGAACAGGTATTCGTGTATGGAAAGAGGCGACAGATAAATCCGATGAAGTCGGAACCGTCGAACGTATTGCAATTGTCGGGGCAGGTAGCGCAGGCGCACAGCTTGCTGCCGATATACAAAGCCGCCGAGGTCACGGATTAAAACCAATATGTTTTTTGGATGACGATGTTGATAAGCATGGACTCGAAATTCACGGATTACCGGTACTTGGAGCCCCTGAGAAGTTAGCTTTCTTAAAAGATCGCCTAGAGTTAACTGAAGTTATTTTAGCGCTGCCGACCGTGAGCGCCCGTCGCATCCGCGAAGTCACCGCCATCTGTGCAGAAAACAGCTTACGCACACTCGTCGTTCCCTCGTTGCGTGAATTGGCTACAGGGCGTGTGCGTACGTCGGATATTCGGCCAGTCTCGTTAGAAGATTTACTGGGCCGGATGCCTGCGCAACTCGACGAGCATGCCATCGACTCGATTGCCGAAGGACGAGTCGTTCTCGTCAGCGGTGCTGGCGGTAGTATCGGGTCTGAAATCGCCCGACAGATTGCTGCCCGTCGCCCAGCCAGACTCCTTATTCTCGATCAGTGCGAAGTCCTTCTTTATCAAGTTGAGCAGGATTTGATTAACATGGGCTATGGTGCGGTCATCACGCCGCTGGTCGCCGATGTTACCGACGTCTCACGGATGGATGCGATTTTTGCAAAGTATCGCCCAGGTCTCGTTCTCCATGCCGCGGCGCACAAGCATGTGCCGATGATGG
>DNHH01000095.1:14458-14852 GCA_003485955.1 Opitutia bacterium | reverse complement strand
AGCATGTGCCGATGATGGAGTCGCAACCTGGAGAAGCTATTAAGAATAATTGCTTAGGCACAGAGAATGCGGCGCGTTTGGCCTCGAAATATGAAGCCGAGCGATTCGTTTTAATTTCAACGGATAAAGCTATTAATCCTACCAATGCGATGGGGGCATCAAAGCGACTAGCCGAGATAGCGATGCAATCCCACCAGGCGCGGCCTGGTAATAAAACGCGCTTTATGGCCGTAAGGTTCGGAAATGTATTGGGATCAAGTGGCTCAGTTATCCCGCTCTTCCGCAAACAGATTGCAGCGGGTGGTCCCGTGACTGTCACGCACCCAGACGTCCAGCGATACTTTATGACTATACCCGAAGCTGTCGGGCTAGTTTTACAATCAGCTGCTCTTGG
>DNHH01000095.1:13503-14252 GCA_003485955.1 Opitutia bacterium | reverse complement strand
GCTCTTGGAAGCGGTGGGGAGATTTTTGTTTTAGATATGGGAGAGCCCCTAAAGATTATGGACGTTGCGCGGCAGTTAATTGAGCTGAGCGGCTTTAAGCCTGATATTGATATTGAGATTAAAGTTGTTGGGCTACGCCCTGGCGAAAAACTTTTCGAAGAGCTACAGCATCGCGACGAGTCCTTTGCTCCTACGCCCCACCCACGGGTCTTCCGCTTTGTTTCTAAATCTTTGCCCTGGGGTGAGCTGGAAGGCTTCCTCGCCCGCGTCAGAGAGTTGGCTTTCGCTGACCGTGATTCCTGCAAGCTAGGAATTCAGCAATTGGTGCCAGAATACACCCCCTATATTGAGTGAACAGCGGTTCGGGCTTCACACGCCTCCCTCCGTCACGCACGCTATGTCTCGCATGGCCCGAGCCGCACAATCGTCCGTCGGTATCATTATGGGATCCCAGTCTGACTGGGAGACGATGCAGCACGCTGCGGAAATTCTTCGCCAGCTGCGCATCCCCTTCACTCACGAGGTTGTCTCGGCCCACCGCACACCGCGTAAATTGGTAGCCTATGCCGAAGCCGCCAAAAAGCGCGGGCTGAAGGTTATCATTGCAGGAGCAGGCGGCGCAGCACACTTGCCTGGCATGGTTGCCGCAATGACGCCTTTGCCCGTGCTCGGCGTGCCCGTTCAATCAAAGACGCTCGATGGCCTCGACTCGTTATTGTCCATTGTGCAAATGCCCGCAGGCATTCCGG
>DNHH01000095.1:13049-13330 GCA_003485955.1 Opitutia bacterium | reverse complement strand
TGCAAATGCCCGCAGGCATTCCGGTTCATACTTTTGCCATCGGTCGAGCAGGCGCTACCAACGCTGCCCTCGGAGCTGCGGCAATTTTAGCACTCACCGATGCTGCACTAGCAAGTCGCTTAGATAAATTCCGGTCCGAGCAAACCCGTAAGGTTCTCGCCAACCCTGTGCCTGGTCGCAAGGGCAAGCGTCGCTGAGCTGATGGCCACTCCTTTGCTTCCTGGATCCACGGTAGGCATTCTTGGTGGCGGGCAACTTGGTCGTATGTCCGCCATGGCTGC
>DNHH01000095.1:12498-12777 GCA_003485955.1 Opitutia bacterium | reverse complement strand
CATGGGATGATGAAGAGGCCCTTCGGCGTTTTGCAGGCCTCTGCCAACGTGCGACCTTAGAATTTGAAAACATTCCTCCCGCAACATTGCGACGTGTTGCAGAAAAAATTCCCGTACACCCAAGCGCAGAAGTTCTAGCGATATGTCAGAATCGCCGTCGCGAAAAAGAGTTTTTAAAAGTAAACGGAATCCCGTGTGCTCGATTTGAAGTTGTATCAAGCGCCGAAGAATTAAAACAAGCGGTTACGCGCATTGGAACACCTTGTGTTCTTAAAACCG
>DNHH01000095.1:12091-12319 GCA_003485955.1 Opitutia bacterium | reverse complement strand
TTCTTAAAACCGCGGATTTTGGATATGACGGCAAGGGACAGGTAAAAATAAAGGATGGCTCGGTCGACCTCGGTGCCGCTTGGGAGCAGCTCGGATCCCCTCAGGGAGTCCTCGAGGGCTGGGTGCCTTTCAACCTAGAAATTTCTGTTATTGTCGCCCGTACTGAAGACGGTCGAGTCGCAGCATTTAGTGCCGCTGAAAACATCCATCGAAATCACATTCTACATC